>CAMARK010000025.1 GCA_945860205.1 Reyranella massiliensis 521
GGACCTTCTTGCCCTTGATCAGGTTCACGTCGGCGTCACGATCGTAATAGACACGCATTGGGGCCATTCCTCCTGGCAGTGTTTGCTCTGTCATGCGACGGGGCTTACTAGACAACCAGACCCGCAAAGGCCAGCCTCGAATCCCATGTTCAAGTCCGTATCAGCTCTGCGCTTTCCCCTCCTGTTGCTCCTCGCCGCCCCCTTCCTGGGAGGCTGCGGCGACCGCTATTCGACCCTGCCGGTGCCCGGCGTCCCGGCAGCGGAGATGCCGGTGCTTGACCAGTCGATCACCAGCTCCAGCCCCGAGCAGGCTCAAAGGGGCATGGGCAACCACACCTGGTTCTGGACCCGCGGCGGTGGCCCGGCGCAGATCCACTATTCTACAGCTGACGGGAGGGATTTCGTCTGGCTGGTGGGCGAACGGCGGATCCTGGCCGGCCAGTGGCGTGTGGAGAGCAACACCAGCGCCAACGGCCAGGTGATGACCCAGATCTGCCTGCGCTACCCCGGCGTGCGCCGCCAGGACCTGAGCGACAGCTGGCTCTGCCGGCCGGCGGGCACGATGTTCATGGAGATGCAGGAGCGCGAGGCGGGCGATCCGTTGCGCTTCTCAGGCCGCACCCAGGCGAAGTTCGTGCTGGCCACGACTCCGGCCAGCCTGGCCGAGGTCGAGGGCCGCGTTGCCGCGACGCCCGAAAACACCGGCTACTAGACCTCGGTCGCCAGCAACCGCACGCCGAGCAGGCCGAGCACGACGCCCATCAGCCGGTCGAGCCAAAGTTTGGTCCGTCGGTAGAAGGCGCGGGCGGCGCCGCCCGAGAACAGAAGCGCCAGCAGCGCGAACCAGGTGAACTCGTTGATGGCAACGATCGCCAGCACCGTCGCATCCATCCAGGCGGGCGGCTGGGCGGGCAGCAGCGAGATGAAGATGCTGCCCATGAAGACCATGACCTTGGGATTGCTGAGCTGCAGCAGCAGCGCCTTCAGGAAGCCCTGCCAGGCGCCCGCGCGCACCATCGACGCATCGGCCTCGGGCAGCGGCGCGCCGGCATGGCGGATCAGCATGTAGGCGAGATAGAGCAGGTAGAGCGCGCCGGCGATGCGGAACGCCACGTAGAGCCCGTCGAAGCGCGCGAACAGCACTTGCAGGCCGTAAAGTGCCGCCGCTGCCCATACCAGCGCGCCCAGCATCATGGCGAAAGCGGCCAGCAGGCCGGCGCGGCGGCCGGACACGGCGGCGGTCTGGATGACGAGCACCGTCGACGGCCCGGGGCTGGCGACGGCCAGCAGATGCACCACCGCGAGGCCGGCCAGCGCGATGGCGTAGTCCATTACAGCGGCTCGCCGCCGCGCGACATGGCGACAATGCCGGTGCGGCCGACATCGACCACGCCCAGATCGCCCATCAGGCCGATGAAGGTCTGGACCTTGTCGGAATTGCCGGTGACCTCGAAGACGAACGAATCGGTCTTGGCGTCGATCACCTTGGCGCGGAACACATCGGCCAGGCGCAACGCCTCGTCCCGTTTCTCGCCGGTGCCCTTGACCTTGACCAGCGCCAGCTCGCGCTCGATGTGCGGGCCTTCGACCGTGAGGTCGCGCACGCGATAGACCGGCACCAGGCGGTCGAGCTGCGCCTTGATCTGCTCGATGATCATCGGCGTGCCCTTGGTGACGATGGTGATGCGAGACAGGCTCTGCTTGGCGTCGGTCTCGGCCACGGTCAGGCTCTCGATGTTGTAGCCGCGGCCGGAGAAGAGACCGACCACGCGCGCGAGAATGCCGGGCTCGTTGGCGACGAGGACGGAAATGGTGTGGCTTTGAATCTCCGCGGGCGCGCTCACACCAGCACCATGCCTTCTTCCGACACCTTGCCGGCCTTGTCGTCGGGGCCGAGCAGCATCTCGTTGTGCGCGGCACCCGAGGGGATCATCGGGAAGCAGTTCTCCTTCTCGTCGACCAGCACGTCGACGACCACCGGCCGCTTGATCTTGATCATCTCCTGGATCACGCCGTCGAGCTTGTCGGGCTCATGGCAGCGCAGGCCGACCGCACCAAAGGCATCGGCGAGCTTCACGAAGTCGGGCAGCGATTCGGAATAGCTCTCCGAATAGCGGCCGCCGTGCAGCAGCTCCTGCCACTGACGCACCATGCCCATGTAGTGGTTGTTGAGAATGAAGATCTTCACCGGCAGGTTATATTGCGCGACCGTCGAGAGTTCCTGGATGTTCATCAGGATCGAGGCCTCGCCCGCCACGTCGATGACCAGCGCCTCGGGATGGGCGATCTGCACGCCCATAGCAGCCGGGAAGCCATAGCCCATGGTGCCGAGCCCGCCGGAGGTCATCCAGCGGTTGGGCTGCTCGAACTTCAGGAACTGGGCCGCCCACATCTGGTGCTGGCCCACCTCGGTGGTGATGTAGTGGTCCTTGTCCTTGATATGGTGATAGAGGCGCTCGAGCGCGTACTGCGGCTTGATCGTCTTCTTGTCGACCTTGTAGGCGAGGCAGTTTCGCGCGCGCCATGTCTCGATCTCGGCCCACCACGCCTTCAGCGCTTTCTGGTCGGTCTTGGGCTGCTTGGCCTTCCAGAGCCTGATCATCTCCTCGAGCACGAGGGTGGCGTCACCCACGATGGGAAGATCGACGCGCACGTTCTTGTTGATCGAGGAGGGATCGATGTCGACGTGGATCTTCTTGGAACCCGGCGAGAACTTGGCGATGTTGCCGGTGATGCGGTCGTCGAAGCGCGCGCCGATGTTGATCATGACGTCGCAGCCGTGCATCGCGAGGTTGGCCTCGTAGGTGCCGTGCATGCCCAGCATGCCAAGGAACTGCTTGTCGGAGGCCGGGAACGAGCCCAGCCCCATCAGCGTGTTGGTGATGGGATAGCCCGTCATGTGGACAAACTGCGCCAGCAGCTTGGAAGCCTTCGGCCCTGAATTGATGATGCCGCCGCCGGCATAGAAGACCGGCCGCTTGGCGTGCGCGATCATCTCGACCGCCTGCGCCACCTTCTTGGGATCGGGCTTGGTCTGCGGGCGATAGCTCTTGTGCTCCACGGCCACCTTGGGCGGGGCGACATAGTCGTGCTTGTTCATCAGCACGTCCTTGGGCAGGTCGACCACGACCGGCCCGGGACGGCCCGAGCGCGCGACGTAGAAGGCCTCGTGGACGATGCGGGCGAGGTCGCCCACCGCCTTGACCAGGTAATTATGCTTGGTGCAGGGCCGCGTAATGCCGGTCGTGTCGGCTTCCTGGAAGGCGTCGTTGCCGATCAGGTGCGTCGGCACCTGGCCGGTGAGGCAGACCACGGGAATGGAATCCATGAGGGCATCGGTGAGGCCAGTGACGGCATTGGTGGCGCCGGGGCCGGAGGTCACCAGCACCACGCCGACCTTGCCGGTTGAGCGGGCATAGCCCTCGGCGGCATGGACGGCCGCCTGCTCGTGGCGCACCAGGATGTGGCGCAGCCGGTTCTGCTTGAACAGGGAATCGTAGATCGGCAGCACGGCGCCGCCGGGATAGCCGAAGACGACCTCGACATCCTCGTCGATCAGGGCTTTCACCAACAGATCGGCGCCGGTCGTGGCGGACTCCTCGGGCTTCATCACACGCTCTCCTCTGACAAATGCGCCGCAAAACGGGTTTTGCGGCGGCGCGGAACATAGAGGGCAGGTTCCGGAGGGTCAACCCAAAAACGAACGAAACGTAAAGTTTCAGACCTCCGTTTTGGTCAAATATTGCGCGGCCAGCGCCAAGGTTTCGGCAGATTGAGGGTCGACCACAAGATCTGGTGTCATCTGATGCCGGAACCACGTCATCTGGCGTTTGGCATACTGCCTTATGTGGTCGATGGCGATCTGGCGCGCCTTTTCGAGCGGCAGCTCGCCCTGGAAATGGCGGAAGAGCTCAGGCGCGCCGTGCGCCTTCAGGCCGGGCCAGCGCGGATCGGACGAGCGATCGAACACCTGGCGCACTTCAGCCAGTACGCCCTCTCCCAGCATGATGTCGAAGCGGCTCTCGATCCGGCCACGCAGCCAGCCGCGTTCGGGCACCAGCAGGATCGTGGCGAAGCGCCATGGTGCCGGCGCGCCGGGATCGGCCTGCCAGTCGCTCAGCGGCCGGCCGGTCGCGACCGCCACTTCCCAGGCGCGGACATGGCGCTGGCGATCGCCGGACTTCAGCCTGCGGACGATGGCCGGGTCTTTTTCAGCGAGGCGCGCGCGGAAAGCGTCAGGCCCGAGCGCCTGCCAGTCGGCATTGGCCTGCTCGCGGACTTCCGGGGCCGCGTTGGGAATGGCGGCGATGCCCTGCATCAGGGTCCGCAGATAGAGGCCTGAGCCGCCGCACAGGATCGGCGTGCGGCCCGCGGCCAGGCAGCGCGCGATCTCGGCCGACGCGAGCGTGCGCCAGCGCGCCGCCGACAGGGTCTCGCTGAGCGGCAGCACGCCATAGAGGACGTGCGGCACGCGCGCGCGCTCCGGAGCGGTCGGCTGGGCGGTCAGGATCGGAAAGGCATCGTAGGTCTGCATGGCATCGGCGTTGATCACCGTGCCGGCCCCTTTGCCTTGGCACTGCTCGGCCAGTGCAAGCGCCAGCGCCGACTTGCCGCTCGCGGTCGGTCCGGTGACGACGATGACGCGCCCTTCAGCCATGGCGGGCGAAAAGACACCGCTTGGCCGCCGATTGCAAATCGGCCATTAGAACGGCCGTGAATAACGTCTTCGTCCTCATCGCCAATCCCGCCCAGCCGATCCTCGATGCCGCCGCCGTGCAGAATGCGCGCGAACAGCTGGAGGCCGCGGGCGCCGCGGTGGGTCCCGTCGACTGGTTGGCGCCGGGCATCGCCTGCGACCTGCCGTTCGAGCCCACCGAAGGCACGACCCCGACCGTGAGCCTGCCCGGCGTCGACGCCGTGGCGCTTTCCGCCGAAGGCCGCCGCAAGCGGCTTCTGGTCGCCGACATGGAATCGACCATCATCGAGAACGAGATGCTGGACGAGCTGGCCGAATTCCTGGGCCTGCGCGAGCGGATCGCCGGCATCACCGCGCGCGCCATGAACGGTGAGATCGACTTCGCCGGTGCGCTGATCGAACGGGTGGGACTGCTGAAGGGCCTGCCGGTGGCCAGGCTCGACGAGGCGGCCGAGCAGATTCGCCCCATGGCGGGTGCCGCGACGCTGATCGCCACCACGCACAAGTTCGGCGGCTACTGCGCTCTGGTCTCGGGCGGCTTCACCTATTTCACCCGCCTGGTGCATGAGCGCATGGGCTTCGACTTCGACGCGGCCAACACACTCGACCATGACGGCCGCACGCTGACCGGCACGGTGCAGCGGCCGATCCTCGGCAAGGAAGCCAAGCTCGCCACGCTCGAGCGGCTGTGCGCCCAGCGCGGCCTCGAAATTGCCCAGTCGCTGGCCGTCGGCGACGGCGCCAACGACCTGCCGATGCTGCAGGCCGCGGGCCTCGGCGTCGCCTTCCGCGCCAAGCCCACGGTCGCGGCCCAGGTCGCGGCGCGCATCGACAACGGCGATCTCACCGCGCTGCTCTATTTGCAGGGCTATCGCCGGCGCGACTTCGTCGAGAGGAAAGACTCATGACCGAAGCCACCCAGATCGTGCTCGCCAAGCGTCCGGCGGGCGACGTCACCGCCGATTGCTTCCGCCAGGAACAGGTCACCCTGCCGGCGCTGGCCGACGGCCAGGTGCTGATCCGCTCCCGCTTCCTGTCCCTCGACCCCTACATGCGCCCGCGCATGACCGAGCTGCGCTCCTACACGCCGCCCTTCGAGCTCGACAAGCCGCTGACCGGCGGCTCGGTGGGCGAGGTGGTCGAGTCGAAGAACCCGCGCTTCGCGAAGGGCGACACGGTGATGGGCATGCTGAACTGGGCGAGCCACACGCTCCACGACGGCAAGGGCCTGCGCAAGATCGATCCCGTAGTCGCGCCGCTTTCCGCCCATCTCGGCGTGCTGGGCATGCCCGCCTTCACCGCCTGGTACGGCATCACCCAAATCTGCAAACCGAAGGCGGGCGAGACGGCGTTCGTCTCGGCCGCGACCGGCGCCGTCGGCCAGGTGGCGGGCCAGCTCGCCAAGCTCGCCGGCGCCCGCGTCGTGGGCTGCGCCGGCGACGAGGAGAAATGCCAGTGGGCGGTGCGCGAGGCGGGCTACGACGCCTGCTTCAACCACAAGACCGAGCGCGACTATGGCGCGGTGCTCGACAAGCTCTGCCCGCAGGGCATCGATTCGGATTTCGAGAATGTCGGTGGCAAGATCTTCCACGCCGTGTTCGCCCGGCTCAACAATTTCGGCCGCCTCGCCTTCTGCGGCGCCATCTCCGAATACCAGGACGCCGATCCGATCGCCGGCCCGCCCAAGATGTTCACCATCGTGCAGCGCCGCCTCACCATCCAGGGCTTCATCGTCTCCGACCATGCCGCCCTCATGGGCGACTTTGTGGCAGAAGTCGGTGGTCTCCTGAAAGCAGGCAAGCTCAAGAGCCGCGAGACCGTGGTCGACGGCTTGGCCCAGGCCCCGCAGGCCTTCATGGGCCTGCTCAAGGGCGAGAACTTCGGGAAGCTGGTGGTGAACGTGGCATAGCGCCGAGGCGCTATGCCAGGTCCTTACTTCGTCAGTCTGAGTGCCGCGAAGCGCGGGTCGCCCTGGCGCTCGACGAACAGCAGCACCGACTTCTTCTTCTGCTGCTGCAGCTTGGCCACGATGTCGGTGATCTCGGCCGGCGTGGTGACCGGCTTCTGGTCGACCTCGAGGATGACGTCGCCCGGCTGGAGCTGCTTCTCGGCCGCCGGGCTGTTGGGCGCCACCTTGGTGACGATCACGCCCTTCACCTGGTCGGACAGTCCGTAGCGTTCGCGCAGCTGGTCGCTCACCTTCTGTAAGGTGAGACCGAGCTGCTCGATGGTCGAGGTCACGGGCTGGTCGGCCTCAGCCGGCTTCTTGGGCGTGCCTGTGGCCGAGGCAGTCTGCTTGTCCGCCTCTTCCTGCTCGCCGATACGGAGCTTCAGCGGCACTTCCTTGCCCTGGCGCCAGACCACGAGATCGATCGTGCTGCCGACCCGGGCGTTGGCGACCAGCCGCGGGAAGCGGCGCAGGTCGAGCACGTCCTGGCCCGAGAAGCTCACGATGATGTCGTTGCGCTTGAGGCCGGCCTTGGCCGCCGGGCCATCGGCCGCGACATTGGCCACCAGCACGCCGCGGGCGCGATCGAGGCCGAAGCTGTCGGCAATGTCGTCGGTGACGCTCTGGTAGCTGACGCCGATCCAGCCGCGCTTGACCCGGCCGAACTCGCGCAGCTGGTCGGCGACCTGCTTGACGAGGTTGGAGGGGATCGAGAAGGCAAGGCCGGCGTTGGTGCCGCTGGGCGAGTAGATCGCGGTATTGACGCCGATCACCTCGCCGTCGGTGTTGAACAGCGGACCGCCAGAGTTGCCCTTGTTGATGGCGGCGTCGGTCTGCAGGTAGTCGTCGAGCGAATCGTTCAGCGACCGGCCGCGCGCCGAGATGATGCCGGCGGTCACCGAATGGCCCATGCCGAACGGGTTGCCGATCGCGATCACCCAGTCGCCGACCCGCGACTTGTCGGAATCGCCCCACTTCACCGCCGGCAGCGGCTTCTTGTTGGGCGGCTCGACCTTGAGCAGGGCGACGTCGATGCGGCTGTCGGAGCCGATCAGCTTGGCCTTGAGCTGGGTGTCGTCACGGAAGACGACGGTGATGTCCTCGGCGCCCTGAATGACGTGGTTGTTGGTGATGATGTAGCCTTCGCCGTCGATCACGAAGCCGGAGCCGAGCGACGTGCCGCGGCGCTTCTGCTCCTCGCCGCCGCGCTTGTCGAAGAACTCCTTGAACAGCTCCTCGAACGGCGAGCCGGGCGGCAGCTGCGGCATGTCGCGGAGCCTTGGCCCCTGCTGCGGCACATTCTGGGTGGTGGTGATGTTGACGACGGTCGGCATCAATTTGTCGACCAGATCGGCGAAGCTTTCGGTGGGCTCGCGCGACCAGGCAGGTGTCGCCACCGCCAGACCAAAAGCCGTTACTGCCGCGAGCGCGGCACCCTTCGAGAAGCTACGAGAAAAGCTATGAAAATCAGAGAGAATCACGTCCGACCTCCAGCGGCGCTCAGGGCCATACGGTCGGAACGAGCCGGCGCCGAGCGTTCGAGTCATCCCTACATGAGGGTCGATTGTGGCGCAATTGAAGAGGCTGTGATGTTGCCGATTGTTTCAGTATTTCAAGGCTTTTGCCCAAAAAGAACCGGCGGCGTTGCAGGACTGCAACAGCCGCCGGTCGGTACGATTTTTGCCACGCCCCGCAGGGCGTTTCGCAGCCGCTACTTCTTGGGCATTGCCGGCCCGGCCGGGTCGTTGAAGTAGCGGAAGAAGTCGGTGTCGGGGCTCAGGATCATGGTCGAACCGCCCGATCCGAAGGAGTTCTTGTAAGCCTCCATGCGGCGGTAGAAACCGTAGAAATCCTTGTCCTTGTTGAACGCCTCGGCATAGATCCTGGTCGCCTCGGCGTCGGCCCCGCCCATCGTGACCTGGGCGGTCAGACCGGCGTCGGCCTTGAACACCGCGACTTCGCGGTCGGCCGTGGCGGTGATGCGGGCCTTCTCCTCGTCGCCCTCGGCGCGGAGCTGGCCGGCCTCGCGCTCGCGGTCGGTCTTCATGCGGTTGAAGACCGACTGGGAGTTGGCCTGCGGCAGGTCGGCCCGCTTGATGCGGACATCGACCACCTCGACGCCCAGTTCCTTGGTCTTGGCGTTCACCCGCTTGGTGATGTCGTCCATCAGGGTGGCGCGCTGGTCGGTCAGCACCGCATGCAGCGGCACCGAGCTCAGCACGCCCCGGATTTCCGAGTTGATCAGCGAATCGAGCAGACCCCGCAGGGCCGGCTCGCCGCCCGGGACGGTCGTGGCGAACAGCTTGGCCGCCACGATCTTGAAGCGGGCATAGGCGTCGACCACTAGGCGCTTCTGGTCGCCGGCGATGATCTCGAACTCCTCGGCTTCGTAGTCGAGCAGTCGGGCGTCGATCCGCTGGATGTCCTGGATCAAGGGCACCTTGGCGTAGAGCCCCGGCACGGTCTTGGGCTCGCCGACGATGGCACCGAACTGGCGCACCAGGACCTGCTTGGTCGGGTCGACGGTGTAGAGGGTCTGCGTGACCAGGAAGCCGACGACGGCCAGCAGGACGATGATGATGATCGAACGGTTGCTCATCGCGTGGCTCCCTGCGGCGCGGCGCCCTGCGCGGGCTGGGTCTGTCGGGCAGGCTGGGTGACGCCTTGCGTCTGGTTCGACCTGAGTTCCGGCAACGGCAGGTAGGGCAGCACGCCGCCCGCTCCCGTGCTGTTCTTGTCGACCAGCACCTTGTTCACGTTGCGCAGCACCTCTTCCATCGTGTCGAGGTAGAGACGCTCGGTCGTGATGTCCTTGGCCTTGGCGTATTGTTCATAGACTTGGCTGAAGCGCTGTGCGTCGCCGCTGGCGCGGGCCACGATCTGGGCCTTGTAGGCTTCCGACCGCTGGATGATCGACTCCGCCTCACCCTTGGCCCTGGGAAGGACCTGGTTACGATAGGTGTTGGCCTCGTTGATGCTCTTCTCCTTGTCGGCGCGCGCCGCCTGGACGTCGCGGAACGCCGCGATGACCTCCTGCGGCGGGTCGACCCGCAGCAGCTGGATCTGGGAGATGCGAACGCCCAGCCCGTATTCGTCGAGCATGCGCTGCAGCAGGTCCTTGGTGTCCTGCTCGATACGGCTGCGGCCCTCGGTCTGGGCATATTGCAGGTTCGACTTGCCGATGATCTCGCGCATCGCCGCCTCGGCGCCGTCGCGGACGTTCTGCTCGGGATTGCGCACATCGAAGGCGTACTTGAACACGTCCTTGATCTGCCACAGCACGGCGTACTCGATGTCGACGATATTCTCGTCGCCGGTCAGCATCAGGTTCTCGGTCGAGGTCGGACGCGGGCCGCGGGTATAGGGCGTCGCCGGCGTCTGGCTGCCGCGGGCGCCCAACACGACGCGGCGCTGGTTCTGCACGTCGACCACTTCCACCCGGCCGATCGGGCTCGGCCAATTGTAGTGCAGGCCGGGTTCGACCGGCTTGAGATAGGGCGCGCCGAAGACGAGCTGGATCGCCTGCTGGTTGGGCTGGACCCGGAAGAAACCGGTGGCGAGCCAGATCACCACAGCCGCCAGCACGATCAGCACGACGCCCTTGTAGGAACCGAAGCCTCCCGGGATGAGGTTCTTCAGCCGTTCCTGCCCCTTGCGAATCACGTCTTCCATGTCGGGTGGCCGGCGCCCGCCGAACGGGCCGCCGCCGCCGCGATTGCCGCCGCCGCCGCCACCGCCGCCGCCCCATGGGCCGCCGCCGCCGCCACCACCGCCGCCGCTACCGCCACCGCTGCCCCAGGGGCCGCCGCTGTTGTTATTCCACGCCATCATTCACCTCAGGGCCGCCCGGCAGATTGCCCGACCGCATTGCCGCTTTTGATTTCACGCCGGCCTGCATATATGTGACGGCAGCAACACCTTCAATCAAGCGGCGACACGAATTTGCCGGGCAGTGGAAGCGAGCGATTATGGCCGAAGTGACGGAATCAGCCATCCGCAAGGTTCTTGAGACGGTCATGGACCCCGCCAGCGGCAACAGCGTGGCGAACGCCGGCCTGCTGGGCGGGATCGCCATCCGTGGCGGCCATGTCGCCATCACCCTTGACGTCGACCCGGCCCGCGGCACCGCCCTGGAACCGCTGCGGCAGGCCTGCGAACAGGCCGTCCGCGCCATGCCGGGCGTGCTGTCGGCCACCGCCGTGATGACGGCCGAGCGTGCCACCCCGCCGCCACCGGCCGCCCCGGGACAAGGACACGGCCACAGCCACGGTTCCGCCACAAAGACAACCGGCGGCGGCGGTCGCATCGACGTGCCGGGCGTAAAACACATCATCGCCGTCGCCTCGGGCAAGGGCGGCGTCGGCAAATCGACCACCGCCGTCAATCTGGCGCTTGGCCTTTCCGCCAACGGCATCGCGACCGGACTGCTCGACGCCGACATCTACGGCCCCTCGATGCCGCGCATGCTGGGCGTCACCGAGAAGCCGGATTCGGCAGACGGCAAGATGCTGAAGCCGATCGAGCGCTATGGGCTGCGCACCATGTCGATCGGCTACATCGTCAACGAGGACACGCCGATGATCTGGCGCGGCCCGATGGTGTCGAGCGCGCTGGAGCAGATGCTGCGCGACGTGGAGTGGGGCGAGCTCGACGTGCTGGTGGTCGACATGCCGCCGGGCACCGGCGATGCCCAGCTGACACTGGCGCAGCGCGTCGCGCTGGCCGGCGCCGTGATCGTGTCGACGCCGCAGGACATCGCGCTGGTCGATGCGCGCAAGGGCCTCAACATGTTCCGCAAGGTGGCAGTGCCGGTGCTCGGCATCGTCGAGAACATGAGTTACTTCCTCTGCCCCAAGTGCGGCGAGCGGTCGGAGATCTTCGGCCACGGCGGCGCCCGCGAGGAGGCAGAGAAGCTCGGCGTGCCGTTCCTGGGCGAGGTGCCGCTGCATCTCGACATCCGCACGACCTCCGACAGCGGCCGTCCGATCGTGATCGACAAGCCCGACAGCCCGCATACGCAAGTCTACAAGAACATCGCCGGCCGGGTCTGGAAGCAGCTCTCGGCCAACCAGCGCGGCGCCCGCAAGGCACCGACCATCGTCGTTCGTTAACCGAAGGGCGCTAGGCTCGCTTCTTGCGCCGGGCCGCCTGCTTCCTGGGTTGCCACTTCCCAGTCATGCCGTGCACGCCGATCATCGAGCCTGCGACCAGCTCGAGGGCGAGGAAGCGGCGTTCCTCGACCCAGCCGGGGAGCTGGATGTTGAGGGCGAGGTCGCGGCGGAAGCCGAACTGATTGTAGTACTCGGGGTCGCCGACCAGGATGATCCGGCTGTGGCCCTGCATCCTGGACTGCGCCATGGCATGCCACATCAGCGCCTTGCCGTAGCCCAGCCCGCGCAGCTCGGGCGAGATCGCAAGCGGCCCCAGCAGGACCGCGGGCCACTGCTCGTTGACCACGATCGGCCAGTTGCGGATCGACGCCACCATGCGGTCCTTCTGGTCGATGGCGACGAAGCACAGTTCGCGAATCGGCGGCACGTCCTCGCGCAGGCGATAGACCGTCTTCTGCTGGCGATCCGGGCCGAACGCCGCCTCGTTCATCGCCTCGACGGCGGCGGCATCGCGCGGCCGCTCGCGCAGCAGCCGCAGGCGGCCAGGATCGCGGATCGCGACCGCGGCATGGGCAGCGCGAACGGCCCTCGCCATCAGCCTTGCCCGAGCGCCGTCATCAGCTCGCGCCATTCGCGGGCGCTCATGCCACTCGACTTCTGGTCGACCTTCTCGCCCGCCAGCAGGCGTTTCACGATGGCGAGGCCGGTCTTCGAGAGATGAGCACCGCCCATGCGGTATTCCATGAAGGCGTCGTGGCTGATCGGGCACCAGCGCTTCAGCGTGTCGATCATGACGTCGGCATAGACGCGAATCTCGTACTGGGCGTGGGCGTCGGCACGCAGCGACAGGAAATGCATGAGATTGTGGAGGTTCGTCTTCCAGTACCACTGGGTATAGAAGGCGAGCGACAGGTTCATGCGCGCAAGCTCGCGCGCCAGGCCGGAGCGCTCGGGATCGAGCGGCTCGCCGGCCTCGCCCTCGTTCAGCATCTCCATATAGTGCTCGTAAACCAGCTCGGAATCCTTCTTGAGGATGTCAAAGACGCGCTCGGCTTCCTTGCCGGCCAGCACCGCGTCGCGTCCCTGCCGGTTGGCCTTGCTCTGGGCCGCAAGATGCTCGGCCTTGGGAACGTAGAATTCGTTGTCGAGGATCGAGTAGCGCGCGGAATATTCGTTCACGTTGGCGGTGCGATGGCGAATCCACTGCCGCGCCACGAAGATCGGCAGCTTCACGTGATATTTGATTTCGCACATCTCGAACGGCGTCGTGTGACGGTGCCGGATGAGATAGTTGATCAGCCCGCGGTCCTCGCTGACCTTCTTGGTGCCCCGGCCATAGCTGACACGCGCCGCCTGCACGACGGCGGCGTCGTCGCCCATGTAGTCGACGACGCGGACGAAGCCGTGATCGAGCACCGGCAGGGCCTGGTAGAGGATCTCCTCCAGCGCCGGTGCGATCGGCCGAAGGGTCGGCTGCGCGCCGGCCCGCGTCTGATCGATTTCGGCCTGCTGGTCGGTGGAGAGGGGCATTTTTCGGTCGTCCTTTGTTGGCCGCGGACTCTATGGGCGGCGGGCCGGCGCTACCATGGGGAAATCACGAGGCCCAAGGCACGAGGCCCAAGGGATGCCTTCAAATTGCCGGGCGAAGCGCCTATATAAGAACTGTCGGGAAACCGACTATGGCGATAAACGCCGCGTGACATAAGCGTTTCGGACCCGGGGGCGGTACCCGGCGCCTCCACCATTTCTCTCCGTTCCCATTCAGGGCGCGGAATCGATGGGGGCGAAACAGGATCGACGAGCGTGGTAAAGGCGCGGTTTTTGCCCGGTATGGTTCCGCCGCAACGGACCACACACAAGTGCTAACGATAACACCGTTACACTCGCTGCTGCCGCCTAAACAGCGGACGTAAGCGCGGTCCGGGGGGCACCGGGCAACAGAAGCCCCCCACTTTCCTTCCGCTGCAATGCCCGCTATTGGCATCGTTGACTCTCCCATCACCCGGGCCGATGGTCCGCAGAGAATTTTTCCGACAGGCCATGAACGATCGCTTTCAATACGACGCTCTCGTCGACGACGCGCTGCGCAGCGTCGTGCGCCGCGTGCTGACGCAAGTGGCGGAAAAAGGCCTGCCCGGCTCCCACCATTTCTACATCAGCTTCCGCAGCACTGATCCCGGCGTCGAACTGCCTGACTATCTGCTTGCCAAGTATCCGGAAGAGATGACGATCGTGCTCCAGCACCAGTACTGGGACCTCGTCATCGGCGAGGAATCGTTCGAGGTGACGGTGAGCTTCAACAAGCTGCAGGAGCACATCAAGGTGCCGTTCGCCGCGCTGTCGGCCTTCGTCGACCCCTCGGTGCGCTTCGGCCTGCAATTCGACCGCAAGGACAATGCGGCGGGCGAGAAGCCCGAAGCCGCGGCCGTGGCGCCGACGCCCCTGCCGGCACCCGAGAAGCGGCCGGCCCAGGCCGGTCCGGCCGGAGACGAGGACAAGCCCGCGGATGCCGCAGCCGAGGCCAAGCCCGAGGACGCCGCCTCCAAGATCGTCAAGCTCGACAGCTTCCGAAAGAAGTAGATAGACGCCGCAACGCGGCTGCGGCAGGGATGCCGGCGCCGAGCGCAGTGGCCAGGAGAGACCATGCCCGAATTCCAGTTCCAGCAGATGTTCCCGAGCGGCCCGGACACCACGCCCTACCGCAAGCTCAGCTCCGATTTCGTCGGCACCACGACGTTCAACGGCCGCGAGGTCCTCACCGTCGATCCGGCGGGCCTCACCCTGCTGACGGCGGCCGCCTTCCACGACATCTCGCATCTGCTGCGGCCGGGCCATCTGGCGCAGCTGCGCGCGATCCTGGACGACGGCGAGGCCTCGGCCAACGACAAGTACGTGGCGCTCGAGCTGCTGAAGAACGCCAACATCTCGGCCGGCGGCGTGCTGCCGATGTGCCAGGACACCGGCACGGCGATCGTGATGGGCAAGAAGGGCCAGGCGGTGTGGACCGGCGGCGGCGACGAGGCGGCGATCGCCAACGGCGTCTACAAGACCTACACCGAGACCAACCTCCGCTATTCGCAGGTCTCGCCGCTGTCGATGTTCAAGGAAGTGCAGACCGGCACCAACCTGCCGGCGCAGATCGACATCTACGCCACCGACGGCGATGCCTACAAATTCCTGTTCATCGCCAAGGGCGGCGGCTCGGCCAACAAGACCTACCTGCACCAGCAGACGCCGGCGGTGCTGAACGAGGCAGCACTTCTGAAATTCCTCGACACCCAGATCCGCACCCTGGGTACGGCGGCCTGCCCGCCCTACCACCTCGCCATCGTGGTCGGCGGCACCTCGGCCGAGATGAACCTCAAGACGGTGAAGCTCGCCTCCACCCGCTACCTCGACGACCTGCCGAGCGAAGGCAACGACAAGGGCGTGGCCATCCGCGACCGCGAGATGGAGAAGAAGGTGCTGGAGCTCACGCGCCAGATGGGCATCGGCGCCCAGTTCGGCGGCAAGTATTTCTGTCACGACGTGCGCGTGATCCGCATCGCCCGCCACGGCGCCTCGGTGCCCATCGGCATCGGCGTCTCCTGCTCGGCCGACCGCCAGGCCATGGGCAAGATCACCAAGGAAGGGATCTTCCTCGAACAGCTCGAGCACAATCCGGCGCACTACCTGCCAGACATCGAACCGCGGCAGCTTTCCGGCGACGTCGTGTCGGTCGACCTCGACAAAGGCATGGCACACACGTTATCGATCCTGACCAGGCATCCGGTGAAGACGCGCGTGAACCTCACGGGCACGCTGATCGTGGCGCGCGATTCGGCGCACGCGAAGCTCAAGGAGCGTCTCGACCGCGGCGAGGACCTGCCCGACTATTTCAAGCAGTTCCCAGTCTATTACGCCGGCCCGGCCAAAACGCCCACGGGCATGGCTTCAGGCTCGTTCGGCCCGACCACCGCCGGCCGCATGGATTCCTACGTCGATCTCTTCCAGGCCAATGGCGGCTCGATGGTCATGCTGGCCAAGGGCAACCGCAGCAGGCAGGTCGTCGACGCCTGCAAGAAGCACAAGGGCTTCTATCTCGGCTCGATCGGCGGCCCGGCGGCGATCCTGGCGCAGGACGTCATCAAGAAGGTCGAGGTGCTGGAGTATCCGGAGCTCGGCATGGAAGCGATCTGGCGCATCCAGGTCGAGAACTTCCCGGCCTTTATCATCACCGACGACAAGGGCAACGATTTCTTCAGCGACCTGAAGATCTAGGCGCAAAGAAAAAAGACCCCGGACGGTTTCCCGTCCGAGGTCTTCTGCTGCTGTCCAACGACGATCCGTCAAATCCCCAGATGACGGATCATCGCCCTTCCAAACTCTTGCGATCAGCCGCGGCAGCCGCCTTCCTTGGCGCACCACTTGTCGATCCAGACATTGCCATGGCGCGCGTTGATGACCTGCAGCCACGCGCCGCGGCAACCCAGCACGCGGAACTTCATGTCGTCGCCCTCGATCGTCGTCAGTGCGCGGCCGAGCATGCCCGGACGGTCGTAGACGGTGATCGGGCCATCGACGCGAGCATCGACCGCGAGCAGGTCGGCCGGCACCCAGCCGTAGGGCTGCGCCGTTCCGGCTTCGGCGGCGCGATAATCCGCCGCCGTGCTGAGCGCGATGCGGGCCCAGCCGCTCTGGCTCGCGGCGACTGTTACGACCGACCGTGCGGGATCGGCCTTCGACCCGCTCCGTCCCGCCAGCGAGCCGATCACCGTGCCCTCGGGCGTCGGCTCGGCGCGCACGGGTACGATCTCGCCGCGGTGGAGCGTTGCGTAGGCTTGCGTTGGCGTACAGGTACCGGATAGGCCGGTACTGGCATCGACCGAGCGCTCGAGGACAGCAAAGCCCGCGAGCACGGCGATCGTGCCGACTATGGCGCGAATCATCGTCGTTCCTTCCCACATTTTTGGGCGGCAGATCCCCATCTGCCGGCCCCTTCACCCACCGTCCTTCTAGCAATCGTATGGAGCCGGAGTCGTGACGGCGTTTGTAAGAGTTGTTTCGAAGCGTGTGGCGGCGCAGAATCGCGATTCTGCAAGGTGCTTCAAGAACTTCCAGCGACTTGATGAAGTTCTGCCTAAGAAGAGATCGTGGCTTTTCTGTGCGGCGCGCTACACTTGCCGCCATGGATCTCGCCAAACAGCACCTCGACGTCGGCCTGTTCTCGACCAGGCGCGACGAGCAGCTCGCCTTCTGGCAGCAGACCGTGGGCCTACCCTACGACCATATGGGAAAGGTCGGCGGCGGCGTGCAGCAGCACCGCCACCATATGAACGGCTCGATCCTTAAGATGAACCACTCGCGCGATCCCCTACCCGCCGCGGCGCCCTCGGGGATCATCGGCCTCGAGATCGCGCGTGAAGGCCTTGCAGCGCCCCAGCCGCTGGCCGATCCCGACGGCAACAAGGTGACGCTGGTGCGGAAGGGCACGAACGGCGTCGAGGGCATCGCGATCCTGCTCAGGGTCAACGATCCCGCCGCCCACGACCGCTTCTGGACCGAGGCGATGCAGTTCGATCGCGCAGGTGCAGGGCGCTACCGCTGCGGCGATTCGCTGATCGTGATTGCCGGGCAAGGCAAGATCGAACGCAGCCCGCAATGGCGCGGGCCGGGCTATCGCTACACCACTGTCCAGGTGTGGGATTGCCTCGCCGAGTACGCCGGCATCCTGGCGCGCGGTGGCACCTCGGGCGGCGAGCCCCGGATCCTGGGCGAGACGGTGCGCTATGCCTTCGTCTGCGATCCCGACGGCAACCATATCGAGATCAGCCAGCGCGCCTCGCTGACCGGCGGCAAGCTCTAGGGTCGTAAGCTCTGGGGTCGTAAGCTCTGGGGTCGGGAGAAGCTACTTCTTGCGCGCTTTGCGGGCGGCGTAGCGGGCGTCGCGGGCAGCCTTCTGCTCAGCCTCGCTCAGCACCACCTTGACCGGCCGGCGGGCTTCGCGCTCGGCCGCCTCAGCGGCTTCCACGGCTGCGGCCTCGACGGCAGCCGCGGCCCTCGCCACCTCGCGTTCGGCCACGAGGCGCGCCTGCTCGGCCTGCTTGGCCTCGCGGCGCTCGGTCTCGCGCGCTTCGCGGGCAGCGGCAACCGCGGCACGTTCAGCCAGGCGGGCGGCAAACTCCGGGTCGTTGGCGGGATCCTTGGCCCGGGCCTTCTCGAGCAGGGCCTGCTTGGCCTTGGCCGCCGTCTCCAACCGATCCGCGAAGTCTATCTTCCTGCCGCTCATCGTTCTTCGTTCCTATTCCGCCGCTGCCGCGGACGATTCTTTCTTGGCGCGCTTGCGATCTTCCAGCTTCAGGAAGCGCTTGCGCAGACGGATCGACTTGGGCGTGATCTCGACCAGCTCGTCCTCTTCAATGTAGGCGATCGCCTGCTCGAGCGACATCTTGCGCGGCGGCGTGAGCTTCACGGCCTCATCCTTACCGGCCGCGCGGATGTTGGTGAGCTGCTTGCCCTTGAGCACGTTCACTTCGAGGTCGTTGCCGCGGCTGTGCTCGCCGATGATCATGCCCATGTACACCGGCACGCCCGGATCGATGAACATCGGGCCCCGCTCTTCGAGGTTCCACATCGCATACATCACCGCATTGCCCGGCGCATTTGCGATCAGCGCGCCGTTGCGCCGGCCGGCGATGGGCCCACGATAAGGGCCGTATTCGTGGAAGATGCGGTTCATCACGCCAGTGCCGCGCGTGTCGGTCAGGAACTCGCCGTGATAGCCGATCAGGCCGCGCGACGGGGAGTAGAACACCAGGCGGGTCTTGCCGGCGCCCGAGGGCCGCATGTCCTGCAGCTCGCCCTTGCGCATGGAGATCTGCTCGACCACGATGCCGGTATAGGCGTCGTCGACGTCGATCACGACTTCCTCGATCGGCTCGAGGCGCTGGCCGGTCTTGGGATCGGTCTGGAACAGCACGCGCGGGCGGCCGACGGCGAGTTCGAAGCCCTCGCGGCGCATGGTCTCGATCAGCACGCCGAGCTGCAACTCGCCGCGGCCGGCGACCTCGTAGGAATCGGCATTCGCGGTGTCGGTGACGCGGATGGCGACGTTGCCCTCGCCCTCGCGCATCAGGCGCGCGCGGATCATGCGGGTCGTGACCTTGTCGCCCTCGGTGCCGGCCAGCGGCGAGTCGTTGACCGAGAAGGTCATGGCGAGCGTCGGCGGATCGACTGGCTGCGAGGCGATCGGCTCGCTGATCGTGAGATCGCCGATGGTGTCGGCCACGGTCGCGACCTTGAGGCCGGCGACGGCCACGATGTCGCCCGCTTCGGCGACGTCAAGCGACATGCGCTCCAGTCCGCGGAAGGCCAGCACGCGGGTGATGCGCGTCTGCTCGAGTTCCGTGCCGTCGCGCGACAGCGCCTTGATATTGGTGTTGGGCTTGATCGAGCCCGACAGGATGCGGCCGGTCAGGATGCGGCCGAGGAAATTGTCGGCCTCGAGCGTCGTCACCAGCATGCGGAAGGCGGGATCGGGATCGATCTTGGGCGGCGGCACGTGCTTCAGCACCAGGTCGAACAGCGGCTCCATGTCCTTGTGCTCGGCCTCGAGCGAGGTCGCGGCCCAGCCCTGCCGGGCCGAGGCGAAGAGCGTCGGGAAGTCGAGCTGCTCGTCGCTGGCTTCCAGCGCCGAGAACAGGTCGAACACCTCGTCGTGCACCTCGTGGGCGCGGGCGTCGGAGCGGTCGACCTTGTTGATCAGCACGATCGGCCGGAGGCCGAGGCGCAGCGCCTTGCCGAGCACGAACTTGGTCTGGGGCAGCGGGCCCTCGGCCGCGTCGACCAGCAGCACGACGCCGTCGACCATCGACAGGATGCGCTCGACTTCGCCGCCGAAATCGGCGTGGCCAGGCGTGTCGACGATGTTGACGCGCGTACCCTTCCAGACGACCGAAGTCGCCTTGGCGAGGATGGTGATCCCGCGCTCGCGCTCGAGGTCGTTCGAATCCATGGCGCGCTCGGCCACCTGCTGGTTCTCGCGGAACGTGCCGCTCTGCTTCAGCAGGCAATCGACCAGTGTGGTCTTGCCATGATCGACGTGCGCGATGATCGCGACGTTGCGGATATCCATGATCTTTTGTGTGTCCGAAGGGAGGTTGGCTGGGCGCGCTTATACGCATGCACCATGGCGCCGGCAAGGCGGGTTGAGGCGGTGTCTTGCCGCTGTCACAGTGCCCACATGCATAAACGCTCGGTCACCATCGACGGTCACCGCACCAGCATCTCGCTGGAAGACGCATTCTGGAGCGAATTATCGGCCCTCGCCCGGGCGCGCGGCCTGTCGCTGAACGCCCTGGTGGCCGAGATCGACCATGCCCGCAGCGCCGGCCCCGGCTCGCCCAACCTGTCGAGCGCGCTGCGTCTCCATGTGCTCGACGAGCTGCGCAAGCGCCCCGCCCCGGCCTAATATCAGTCGAGTTTGAAGCCCTTGGCGCGCACGAATGCGCCGAAATCGGCCCGCTCCGGAACCGAATATTGCCGGGCCTTGTCCTCGGACCATCCGTAGGCCTGAGCCTCGCCGAACTTCTCGACGAAGCGCTGGGTCTTGTAGGGTTGGGTCTCGTTGCGCCTCCGGTCGTAGGCCGCGACCTTGTCCCGGAGCCCGGTCTCGTCGTAGCGATCCTGGTGGATCGACACGTCGAGGCCGAGCCTGGGGCTCATCACGCCTTCGAAGGAGGGCCAGCCTATCCCCAGCCCGGCCACGGGAAACACATGCTGCGGCAGGCCCAGCACATCGGCCACCTGGGCGGCGTGATTGCGGATCTGGCTGATCGGGCAAGTCCCCAACCCGACGCGGTCGGCGGCGGCAATGAAGGTCGCAAGCACGATGCCGGCATCGACTGCGGCATTGAAGAACGGGTCGAGATAGTCGTTCACGAAGGGCCGGCCGCGCCATTCGAACAGCAGCCGGTGGCGGCGATTGTTGCCGCAAAAGACCAGCAGCGCCGGGCCGGCCTTGGCCCAGGGATTCTCCGGGATCAGCGCCTCGAGCTTCGCACGCTGGGCCTTGTCGGTGACGATCACGATATCGGCCTGCTGCAGGTCGCTCTTGGACGGTGCCGACAGCGCCACCGCGCAGAGCGTCTCGAGCAGGGCGGGATCGATTGGCTTGTCGGAATAGCGCCGCACGACGCGGCGGTTGGCCATGTCGGCCAGAACGTCCACGCCTTCAGGCGACTTGGTGAGCGCCGGGGCGGAGCCGAAGCGCGCCTTGAGGGTCGTCAGCAATCGATCGAGCAAGATGTCTCCTCAGCGGCCGAACAGGCCTGGTATGTTGGGAATGGGAATGGTGGGGATCGACGAGCGACCCGGCACCGGCACCTGCTCGAGCTGCTTTACGCCCGGCAGGGTGCTGAGCATGCCCGGCGGGTCCTTGGCCGTCCCGCGCACGACGTTGAGCGAGGGCGACGACAGCGGACCGCGCGCGGTCGTGATCAGATAGGGCGCCGAGCCGTCTTCGGCGATCATGAAGTTGATCGTCGTGTCGGTCGTCGAGCTGCCGAGGTTGGTGCGGGTCGCAATCCTGGCGGTTGCGTTCTTGCCCTGGACCGTCAGGCCCTTGTCGGAGAGCACACCCCCCGCGATATCGATATGGCCTGCAATCGGGTTGTCGTGATTGACGAAGCGGTTCAGCACCAGGGAGATGGCGTTCAGGATATTGCCGACCCCAACGCCGCCCCTCTGGCCGACGGCGCCCAGAACGTTGCCCAGCGTATTGTCGATCACGCCGCCGGCAGCGCCCGCCGCCGCTCCGCCCAACATCTGCAGCGCCCTGTCGGCACCGGCGAAGATGTGACCGCTCAATTGCGCGCCGCCCGCCATCGAACTCTTGAGCTGCTCCGACGTCGCCCCGGCGCCGCGCACCGTGATGCCGTTGGCGTTCAGCCGGCCGTCGAGCGTCACCTTCACGCCGCCGCCGAACTGGTTGGTGCCCGCGGTGCTGCGCAGCGCCTCGCCGACATTGATGCCGTTGGCGTCACCCTTGAAATCCAGGGACAGCGCCGGCTGGCTGCCGTTGACCACGCCGGAAAAGGCCAGCAAGCCGCCATAGAGCGCACCTTTGAAGTGCGAGATGGTCAACACGCCGTCCTTGAGCGTGGCGGCGAGGTCGGCGTTGCCGATGCGGAGCGGCGCGCTGATCAGTGTGGCCGCCACCAGCTTGAACGAGCCATCGACGCTGCGCAGCGCCGGCGTATCGATTGCCTGGGCAGCGGCGGGCTGGCCGCGGGCGGCAGGCGCGCGGGCCGCGCCGCCGCCGCTGCCGCCGATCTTGTCGAGGTCGAGCACGTTGGCCCGCAGATCGGCGATGATGTTGGGCTTGCCCGTGAGCTTGGCGTCGACCGAGCCTTCGAGGGTCTGGCCGTTCAGCGCGATACTGCCCTTGTAGGCCGCCGATTGCGGCGCGCCCTTGGCAATGCCCGGCAGCGACAGCACGCCGCTCGCCCGCAGGCTGTGGCCCATGCCGTTGACCGTGAACTCGCGCAGAGCCATCTGCTCGACGCTGCCGGCCACCCCGCCGCTCGCACTTACCGCACCGAGACCGGCCGGGGCCGTGGCGCCGGCGAACTTCAGCAGCCGGGTCATGTCCGGCGCCTCGAAATTGAAGGCGATGTCGGGACGCGGCTGGGCACTGTCGTAGGCGGCCACCGTGCCGCGTACCGCCAGCCTTGCTCCCAGCAGGTTCGACACCTTGACGTCGGTCAGGCGCAGCGTGCTGCCCTGGAGGGCGACATCGACGTCGATGCCGCCGATCGTCTCCTTTTGATAGATCAGCCGGGCGACCTTGGCTTTCAGCCCGACCGTCGGACCGGCCACGGCCGGCCGAGCGGCAGAGGGCGCCGCAGCAGCCGGCTTCTGTCCACTGGCGGCGGCCGGTGCGATGTAGGAATCGAGATCGACCGTGTCGATCGCCAGGTTGGTCACGATCGACAGCGGCACGCCGAAGGTGACGGCGATACCGCCGCTGCCCTTGAGGTCGTCGAGCTCGAAGACGGCGTCGCTCACCGCCACGTTGCCGCCGGTCGACGACATCTTGCCCTTCATGCTGAGACGCGTGAGCTTGGCCGGGGGAACGGAAGAGACGTCGACATCGAGCCACGTCAGGGTCTCGCGCAGCTTGGGGCCGAGCAGGCTGAAGTCGCCCGACACCGCCGGCCGCGCGGCATCGCCCGTCATGGTCGAGCGCGCCTGCAGGACCATGTCGCCCGGCAGGGTCGCCGTGAGCTTGGGCACCGCCACGGCGCCGCCGCGCGCCTCCAGTTCGAGCGCCACGTTGCGGATCGGCTTCTTGTTGTAGATCACCTCGCCGACATCGAGCGCCAGCTTGGCCGTCAGGCTGGCGGGAAAGCCGCCGCCGGCGCTGGCGGCTGCCGGGGCAGCAGGCGTCGCGGCGGCGGCGGGCGTCGCCGCAGGTGTCGCTGGCCGCGCCAGCGCGGCCAGCCAGTGGTCGAGATCCATCCGCGGCACCACAAGCTTGCCGTCGAGCGCCAGCGCCGGCTTCAAGGTCACCGACAGCGAGCCCGAGCCGTTGTCCTGGCCCAGGGCCATCTTGAAGTCCCTGGCCGCCACCGCCGTCTGCGAGACGTCGACGGCGCCGTCGAAATTGAACTTGCCGGCGAGCAGCGGCGGCAGCGCGGGCTCGGGCTGGCCGGCCAACCGCAGCAGTGCATCGATGAAGGTCGTGAGCTGCTCGGCCGAGACCGACGCCATGCCGGCCGCCCGGGCGTTGGGCCCGAGTTCGCTCAACGTCCCCTTGAAGGAGAGCTTGCCGCCGCCCGCCTCGAGGGCGACATCGGCGGTGTGGCCTGAGGCGTTCCTGGCGCCCACGGCGAGGTCGAGCTTGAGCGGCGCGTCGTTCACGGTGGCATTGCCCGCGAGCGAATAAGGTCCGTCGAGTGAGCCGACCGATGCCGAGAAATTGGCCTTCTCGGCCACCAACGACACACCGGCCTTGGAGTCGCTGAAGATCAGCGTGCCGTTCTCGATGGTGAGGCGGCCGAGCGACAGCGGCTTGGCCGAGCTTGGCTTGGCCGCTGCGGGCTTCGCTTCGGCCACCGACTGCGCGAGCTCCCAGTTCGGCTTGCCCTCGGCATTGACCTCGAGAACGATCTTGGGCTCGACCAGGGTCACCTCGCTCACCTCGATGCCGCCCATCAGCAGGGCGAGCAGCGAGGGCTTCACGGTGACCGACTTCACCTCGACCATGTTCGCGTTCTTGGAACCCGGCACGTTGAAGAATTTCACGCCGCTGATCGAGACGCTCGGCACCGGCAGCAGCGAGAGGCTGATGGGCCCGTCGAGCACGAGGTCGCGGCCCGTCGCCTTCTTCACCTCGGCGGCGATCATGGGCTTGTAGGAATTGACGTCGATGAGCAGGGGCGCCGCGAGCAGCACCACGATCAGCAGGCCAACGATGCCGCCGCCGCCAACCAAAACCTTCTTGCGCATGGAGGGGGTCATGGGATGCTCCTGTCGTCCGGCTCGACGAAACAGTAGCGCATCACCTTGCCGCGAGGCATAGAGAAAAAATGGTCGAGATCGTCAACCTGAAGCGCGTGCGCAAGGACAAGGCGCGGCGTGATCGCGAGAACGAAGCCGACGCCAACCGGCGACGCTTCGGCCGCACCAAGGCGGAGAAGACCGCCGACAAGGACGCAGAGACACGCGCCCGCCAGTCGCTCGCCGGCAAGCGGCTCGAAACCGAGAAGCCCTGATCGCGCCTAGCGCGGCGGGCGGTTCAGCGTCAGGCGTTCGAAGAAGGCGCGCGTGCCCTGATCGGCGCCGGGCCCGGCCACGGCGCGCACGTTGGTGAGTTCGATCCGCCGGCCGCTCTCGGCATCGATCAGCACCGGATCGAGCGGACGGCCGTCGCTGCGGTCGACGAGATCCATCGGCTTGCCGCCGCGCGCCGCCGCACCATGACGGTCGCCCCACTGTTTCAGGCCGACGATGACGGTGAACAGCGCCGCGCCCTTGTCGGTCAGGCGGTATTCGTGGCGCAGCGGCCGCTGCCGGTAGGCGGTCTTGCGGAAGACGCCGGCCTCCACGAGTTTCTTCAGCCGCGCCGTCAGCACGTTGCGGGCGATGCCGAGGTTTTCCTGGAATTCGTCGAAGCGCCTGACGCCGTAGAAGGCATCACGCACGATCAGCAGCGTCCACGGCTCGCCCACGACCTCAAGGGCCGAGGCGATGGAACAATTCATCTGCTCGTAGGACGTGCGCCGCATGATGGTGAAAGTATAGACCGCGACGGGCGTCGCGCAATCTCAGGGCCGCGACGGCCAGCGCAACACGGCATAGCCGACCAGCGCCGACAGCAGCGAGCCGACCAGGACGCCCAGCCGGACCTGCGATTCATGGCTCGCATCCGCGAAAGCCAGCGTGCCGATGAACAGGCTCATGGTGAAGCCGATGCCGCCAAGGATCGACACGCCGTAGAGCTGCCGCCATGTGGCACCCGCCGGCAGAGCGGCCACGCCCAGCGCGATGAGGAGGCCTGCACCCAGTACGATGCCCACCTGCTTGCCCAGGAAGAGGCCGGCGACAATGCCTAAGGGCACCGGCTCGACCAAACTCGCGAGCGACAGGCCGGCAAGCGACAGGCCGGCGTTGGCGAAGGCGAACACCGGCATGATCAACCAGGCCGACCATGGCTTCAGCGCATGTTCGAGAACGATCGCGGGCTGTGCACCCTCGGCCTCGCCCACCGCCTTGAGAGGGATGAACATCGCAAGCACGACGCCCGCCCCCGTCGCATGCACGCCCGATTCCAGCACCGATACCCACAGCACCACGCCCACAAGCAAATAGGGGCCAAGCCGCCGGACACCCACTCGGTTGAGGATCGCGAGCCCCACGATGCAGACGCCCGCGAGCGCCATCGCCTGGAACGAAAGCTGGCTGGTGTAGAAGACGGCGATGATCACGATGGCACCGAGATCGTCGACGATCGCCAGAGTGGTCAGGAAGACTTTGAGTGCCAGCGGCACGCGGCTGCCCAGCGCCGCCAGGACACCCAACGAGAAGGCGATGTCGGTGGCCGCCGGAATGGCCCAGCCGCGCAGGGCGACGGCATCGCCCCAGTTGAGACCGACATAGATCAGGCCCGGCACGATCATGCCGCCCAGCGCGGCGGCGACGGGCAGCGCCATCTGCGAGGGTCGCGACAGCTCGCCCTCGACGACCTCGCGCTTGATCTCGAGGCCGACCAGTAGGAAGAACACCGCCATCAGCCCGTCGTTAATCCACAGCAGAAGCGGTTTGGCGAGGCCGATCCCGCCATAGGTAAGCGCGAGCTTGGTGCCGAGCAGGCCATGGACGGTGCCGGCGAGCGGCGAATTGGCGAGCACCAGCGCCAGCACGGCCGCCGCCAGCAGCGGCAATGCCGACGCCGCTTCGCTGTCGATGAAGGCTTTTAGCCGGTTCGTGCGCACGTCCCCGTTCCCAAAACAGCAAAACGCCCGGGTCTTTCGGCCCGGGCGTCTCGATGAAAATCAGTTCCCGCTATTCGCGTTCTCTATTCCCGTTCCTGGCCGAGGAAGCTCATGAGGAACTGGAACAGGTTGACGAAGTCGAGGTAGAGGCTGAGAGCACCGAACACAGCCACTTTCTCCAGGGCATCTGTGCCCCAAGCCTCGGCGTACTGTTCCTTGATCCTCTGGGTGTCGTAGGCGATCAGCCCCGAGAAGATCAACACGCCGACGGCGGAGATGATGAAGCTCATCGTGCCCGACGGCCAGATCATGTTGACGAGGCCGGCAAGGATGAGACCGATCAGACCCATGAACAGGAACTTGCCCATCGCCGAAAGGTCGCGCTTGGTCGTGTAGCCGTAAAGGCTGAGCGCGCCGAAGGCGGCCGCCGTCACGAAGAAGGTGCGGGCGACCGACGCCCCGGTGTAGCGGAACAGCAGCAGCGACAGGCTGACGCCCATCAACGCCGTGACCGTCCAGTAGACTGCCTGCACCGCGCCCGTGCTCATGGTGGCGGCGCGGAACGAGACCAGCAGCAGCAGGCCGATCGGCGCCAGGATCGCGATCCAGCCCAGCATGTTGAGGCCGACGACACGGCCCGCCTGAAGCTGGAAGAACATGCCCGCGAGTTCCGGCGAGCTGAACAGGCCGAAGGCCACGATGCCCGACAGCGCGAGCCCCGAAGCCATGTAGTTGTAAACGCGCACCATGTGGGCGCGCAGGCCGACATCGAACGTTGCCTGGTCGGCAATCGTTGCGCCGCGGTTGAAGGTGTCGAAATTCGCCATTTTGGTTCAAGCCTCCAAGAGGGGCCTCATGCCGAGCCCCTTCGTCGCATAATCTGGTCACTCAGCCGGTGTGAATCAATAGAGATAAAGCCTTGAATTGTTGCGTTTTACTTTCAAAGACAGGGAAATTTCCGGGTCATTCGTTGCGAAGCAGCGCGAGCGGCCGCTGGCGCAGGGCGGCCAAGGTCCCCGCCAGACCAAAGGCCAGGGTGAGCGCCATGGCGCCGAGGGCGACGCCCACCGCCACCGCGGGAAGGAACGTCCAGTCGAGTCCCATCAACCGATTGACCACCAGCCAGGCGCCCAGCGTGCCGACGCCCAGCGCCGCCACCGCCGTGGCGAGGCCGAGGAAGGCGAATTCCCAGGCAAAGATGCCGGCGATGCGCGCCCGCGTGGCGCCCAGCACCTTCATCACCACGGCCTCGTGCACGCGGCGCCGCTGGGTGGCGAGCATGGCGCCGGCCAGCACCAGGACGCCCGCCAGGATGCTGAGGAAGCCGATGACCCGCGTCGCAAGTCCGATGTTGCCAAGCACGCCGGTCGCCGTCTCGATGGCGTCGCGGATGCGCACCACGGTGACATTGGGGAACTGGTCCGTGACGGCCTTGAAGATCGCGTCCTCGGCCTCGGGCATCGATTTCACCGTGGCCAGGAAAGTGTGCGGGGCGCGGTCGAGCGTGCCGGGCGAATAGACGAAGACGAAATTGATGGCGAGCGTCGTCCACTCGATGCGCCGCAGCGAGGAAATCTTGGCCTCGATGTCGCGGCCTAGAATGTTCACCGTGATGGTGTCGCCGAGGCCGAGGCCGAAGGACTTGGCCAGCGTCTCGTCGAACGAAATCAATTGCGGGCCGCGATAGTCGACCGGCCACCACTCACCGGCCACGATGCGTGAGCCCTCGGGTGGCGTCGCCGAATAGGTGACGCCGCGATCGCCCTCCACGGCCCAGCGCGACTCCGACGGCACCGCGACTTCAGCCACCGGCTTGCCGCCGATCTTGACGATTCGGCCGCGCAGCGACGGCACCTTGTCCAGCGCCCCCGCTCCCAGCACTGCGGCGATCGCCTTCTCGAAGGCCGGCATCTGCGTCGACTGGACATCGACAAAGAAAAAGGCCGGCGCATCGCTCGGGATGCGCCGCATGAGCTGTTCGCGCAAATTGCCCTCGATCAGCGCCGTCGCCACCAGCACGGTGAGGCCGAGCCCCAGCGACAGCATGACGATGGGCGTCGGCGCGCCGGGGCGATGGAGATTGGCCAGCGCCAGCCTGAGACCGGCCAGCTTCGGCTTGCCGGCGCGCGCCGCCGCCAGCATGACCAGCCGTGCCAGCAGTGGGAAGGCGATGAAGGCGCCGACCGCGCCCAGCACGAACCAGCCCGCGATGCGGCGGCTGTCCGACGTGAAGATGGTGAAGGCCGCCAGCGCGAGGGCCACCGCGCCGATCGCCAACGCATCGCGCCAGGGCAGACGGCCCTGTCCGACCACGGCGCCGCGCATCAGCGTGGCGGCCGGCACCCGGCGCGCCCGCATCAGCGGCACCAGGGCGAACAGCAGCGAGACGAGCAACCCGAAGATAGCGGCCGTGAAGAGCGGCCGGGCATAGAGCGAGATACGCGCCCGTACCGGCAGCAGGTCGGCGATCAAGGCCTCGGCCACGAAGGGCAGCGCCGCGCCAATGGCGACACCGATCGCCACGCCCAGCAGCGCCAGCGCCGCGAGCTGGAGGAAGTAGGTGGTGAAGACCAGCCGCTCCGGCGCGCCCAGGCACTTCAGGGTGGCAATGGTGTGCAGCCGGCCGGCCAAAAAGCTCGAGATCGCGTTGCCGACGCCGACGCCGCCCACCAGCAGAGAGGCGAGGCCGATCAGGCCGATGAACTGGGTTAGGCGGTCGAGCCAGTTGCGGATGCCGCCGCCGGCATCGGCCAGGCCGCGCACCCGCCAACCGGCATCGGGATAGCGTGTCGTGAGCGCCTGGATGGTGGCCATGTCGGAGCCGCCCGGGGCCAGCCGCAGGCGGTATTCCCAGTTCAGCAGACTGCCGGGCTGGACGAGGCCTGAGTCGATCACGGCTTCGAAGGACATCATCAGGCGCGGCCCGAGGCTTGCGAAGGCATTCAGCCCGCGGTCGGGCTCGCGCGCGATCACGCCGCGGACCTCGACCGTCACTTCGCCGATCCGCAGCTGGTCGCCCAGCACGAGGTTCATGCGGCGAAGTGCTGCTTCCTCGACCACGGCGCCCCAGACACCGTTGCGCCGGGCGAGCGCCTCGGCCAGCGACCCGCCGTCCTTCAGCTCGAGCGTGCCGTAAAGCGGATAGGCCTGCTCCACCGCCTTGAGCTGAACGAGCGTCGTGCGGCCGTCGGGCTTCAGCGGCCGCGCCATGGCGCGGCTGTCGATCCAGCGCACGAACTGGCCGCGCTCGCGCAGAAAAGCCATCTGCTCAGGGCTGGCCTCGCGATAGAGCAGCGACACCGCGACGTCGCCGCCCAGGATCTCGCGTGCGTCGGCGCGCAGGCCTTCCTCGATGGCGCGGCTGAAGGACAGGATGGCGGCAATCGCCGTAACGCCCAGCGCCAGGCAGGCGATGAAAAGGCGGAAGCCGCCCAGGCCGCTCCGCATCTCGCGCCGGGCAAGCCGGAAAGCGAGGTTCATTGCGCGGCGCTCACTGGGCCGCCAGCGAAACAGCCGTGCGTTCGTCACTGACCACGAGGCCGTCGGCAATGCGCAAGATGCGGTCGCAGCGTTCGGCCAGCGCGAGGTCATGGGTGATCAGGATGAGGGTCGCATCGTCGGCGCGCGCCAGCTCGAACAGCAAGTCCATGACCTGCTTGCCGGTGGTGCCGTCGAGATTGCCGGTGGGCTCATCGGCCAGCAGGAGCTTGGGCCGGCCGACGAAGGCGCGCGCCACCGCGACCCGCTGCTGCTCGCCGCCCGAGAGCTGGGCCGGATAGTGGCCGATGCGATGACCGAGCCCGACCCGCCTGAGCGCCGCTTCAGCCAGCTCGAAGGCATCGCCGCGGCCGGCGAATTCGAGCGGCAGCGCCACGTTCTCGTGCGCCGTCATGGTGGGAATGAGGTGAAAGCCCTGGAACACGATACCGATGTGGTCGCGCCGGAGCCGGGCGCGGTCGTCGTCGTCGAGCGGCCCGAGATCGCGGCCGGCGACCTCGACGCGGCCCGACGTGGCGCGCTCCAAACCGCCCGCCACCATCATCAGGCTCGACTTGCCGGCGCCCGACGGCCCTACCACTGCCGCAATCTCGCCGGCTGCGATATCGAGTGTAATGCCGCGCAGGATATTGACCGTGCCGGCATCGCTTGCCATGTCGAGATGGACGTCGGTGAGGCGGACGATGGCGGTGTCTGTAACTGTCAAGAAAGCTCCGGGTAAGGGAAGATGATCTTCGGCACTGGATATGGTGGTTTTGCGGCAAGGGTCAATTCACGGATCGCGGCGTTTCTGGCGCTGGTTCTGTGCCTCGTGGCCACTGCGGGGTATGCACAAAGCGGGCCGGTACAAAGCGGGCCAGTCAAGATCGCCGTCCTGGGCGACAGCCTGGCTGCCGGCTACGGCGTCAGCCCGCAGCAGGCGTTCCCGGTCCGCCTGCAGGCTGCCCTGCAAAAACAGGCACGCAAAGTCACCCTCCTCAATCACGGCGTCTCGGGCGACACCACGGCGGGCGGCGTCGAGCGCGTCGACTGGATGCTGGCCGACAAGCCCGACATCGTGCTGGTGGAGCTCGGTGCCAACGATGCGCTCCGCGGCTCCGACCCGGCCAGTGCCGAGCGCAATCTCGACGCCATCATCACGAAACTCAAAGACGCCGGTGTGACGGTGTGGCTGGCGGGCATGCTGGCGCCGCGCAACTACGGTCCGGAATACGCCGCCCAGTTCGACGGCCTCTACAAGCGCCTGGCCGCCAAGCACAACGTGCCGCTCTATCCCTTCTTCCTCGACGGCGTGGCGCAGGATCCGGCGCTCAACCAGCCCGACGGCATCCATCCCAATCCGCGTGGCGTCGACATCGTGGTCGAGCGTATCCTGCCCTTCATCACCAAGAACCTCGACGATTATGCCGCGTCTGTTCGTCGCCCTGCCCGTCCCTGAGGAGATCGCCGACGCGCTGGCGGCGCTGCAGTCGGGCGTGCCTGATGCGCGCTGGCAGACGATGGAGAACCTCCACGTCACGCTCTGCTTCTGCGACGAGGTCCAGGGCACGGTCATGCGCGACCTCGAGGAGGAGCTTTCGGACATCGCCGGCCCGCGCTTTTCTCTGACGCTGGCGGGCGTCGAGCAATTCAGCACCGGCAAGCAGCCGCGCGCCCTGGTGGCGCTGGTCGAGAGAAGCGATCAGCTCGACTGGCTGCAGCAGAAGGTTTCGACCGTGGCGCGCAACTGCGGCATCGAGATCGAGCGCCGCAAGTTCCGCCCGCACGTCACCCTGGCGCGCTTCCCCCAAGGCGCCGAGACCGGCCACCACATCGCCCAGTTCATGGCCAGCAACGGCACTTTCCGTGCCGGGCCGTGGGTGGCCGAGCAGTTCTCCCTCTATTCGAGCCGGCGCGGTCGCGGCGGACCGATCTACATCGAACAAACGACCTACGAGTTGACGTTCTAGACGAAGGTCAGCAGCCGCCTCGGATTGTCGACCAGGATGGTGTCGATCTCGGTTTCGCTATAGCCGCGCTTCTTCATCATCGGCACGACGTTGCGGAAGATGTGGCCGTAGCCATGGCCGCCGAAGCTCGCCAGCCGCGTGCGGTAGCAGATGTCGTGGCTGATCACGACGCGCTCGAGATGGCCGTGTGAGATCAGCGCCCGGATCAGTTTCAGGCGCGTGGCGTCGTTTGGCATGTCGATGTCGGAGAGGCCGTAGTAGCTCGCCTCCTGGCCGAACAGGTCGAACTCGATGGTGACGCCCGAATCGGCCAGCTTCAGAAGCCGCGCCTCGTCGAAGATCGTGCGGTCGATGTGGCTGATGACGATGCGATCGGTCGGATGGCCGGCGGCCTTGATGAAATCGGCGACTTCCTGCGGCTGGTCGGGATCGCGGCCGGGATGGACATTTATCGCGGCACCCGTCTCCGCAGCAGCAACGAGTGCGGCCTGCATCACGCGCTTCTCGGTATCGGTCCAGGGCGAGGTGCAGCCGATCTCGCCGATCATTCCGGCACGCACGTCGGTGCCCCCATCCATTCCACTGGGCACGCCGTCCAGGATCTGGCCGATCATTTCGGCCGCGAAATCGTCGACCGTGCGGCCGTGGTTTTTTGGATCCTGGTAGTCGTTGACGTAGTAGCCGCAGCCCATGATCAGGTGCACGCCGGTGCCGGCGGCGATCCGCTGCAACCCCCGGGGATCGGGCGAGAGGCCGCCGCAGGTGAGCTCGACGATGGCGTCGCCACCATCATGCTTCATCATGCGGACCTCGCGCGTGGCGATATCTTCCAGGTCGAGCATGTACTTGCGACCGGCCCGCTTGAGGCCGTGGCCGTGGTTGATCTGCCAGACGTTCTCCAGCGTGATCTCGGGCCCGAGGTCGTTGTCGCCGCGCGTCGCAGGTGGGCGGATGTCGCAGAGCACGTGCTCGTGCATCAGCGTCCGCCCCAGCGCCTCGGGCGCGATCGGCCCGAGGACGGTCTGGATCTTTCCTTTCAGCGCGTCGCGCGTCATTGCGGCTCCAGCTTGGCCGCCTCGATGACCTTCTTCCACTTGGCGTTCTCGGCCACCATCTGTTTGGTCAGCGCCTCGGCATCGCCGGACAGCTCCGCAGCACCGGCATCGCGGATTTTCTTGATCACCGCCTCGGACTTGGTGCCCTTCACGATCTCGGCACTCAGCCTGCTCACGATCTCGGGCGGCGTGCCGGCCGGTGCCGCGACGTACCACCACGGCGCCGCGTCGAAGCCCACGTAGCCCTGCTCGGCGATGGTCGGCACGTCGGGTGCTGCGAACCAGCGCTTGGCCGAGCTGACCCCCAGTGCGCGCAACGCGCCCGACTGGATGTGCTGCAGGTAGGGCGGCAGGTTGTCCATGGTCGTGAGGATATGGCCGGCCAACAGATCCTTCATGACCAGCGAGGAGCCGCGATAGACGACATGCTCGAGCTTGATGCCAGCCAGGCTGGACAGATATTCCATCGCCAGGTGGCCGGTGCCACCGACGGCGGGCGAACCGTAGCTCACCTTGTTGGGGCCCTGCGCCTTGCAGTAGTCAACGAACTCCTTGACCGTCTTGGCCGGGAAGCTCGGATGGACGGCCAGCACGTTGGCCACTTCGCCGACCAGCGCCACCGGCGCGAAGCTCTTCACGCTGTCGTAGGGCATGGTCTTGTAGAGATACTGGTTGGTGACGGCGGTGCCGACGGTGCCCAGCAGCAAGGTCATGCCGTCGGGGGCTGACTTGGCCACCAGCTCGGCGCCGACATTGCCGCCGGCCCCGGTCTTGTTGTCGACCACGAAGGTGCCGCCCATCTGCTCGGTCAGGAGCTGGGCCACGATGCGGCCCAGGATGTCGGTGGTGCCGCCGGCCGCGAAGGGCACGACGATGCGCACGGTCTTGCCGGCAGGATAAGCACCGGCACTTTGAGCCCAGCCGTGACGCGCCAGCATCGGTGCGGCCAGCGCCGCGGCAATCGCAGTGCGGCGGCGGATCATCTTGGTCATGGCGTTCCTCCCTGAGTTCGGGCGACTATATCGCCCGTTGAGGGGGAGACAAACGTGACAGCACCGCTGATCGGATACGCCGACCGCATCTCGGTACGGAGCGGCGAAAAAATCGCCTTCAAGATTTCGAGCGCGGGGCCCGCCCCGTACCACGCCATGCTGGTGAAGATCGTTCGCGGCGATCCCAACCCGGGCGGACCGCCGGCCAAGCTGGAAGACATGTCTGAATACTTCGATGGCCGTTTCGCCTCGCGCGAGCAACGCGCCTTGCCCGGCTCCTATGCGATGGTCGACGGCGCCAAGGACGTGAAGCTGCCCGCGGCGCTTGGCGTCGAAGCGCTGATCTGGCCGACGCTGGCCACGGACGGGCCGCAAACCGTGCTGTCGCGCCGCGACCCCGAGTCGGGCGCAGGCTTCGCGCTGGTGCTCACGCCTGACGGCATGGCACTCGAAGTGGGCGGCGCGCGGATCGTCGTCGGCAAGCCGCTGCGCGGACGCATCTGGTATCGCGTCTGGGCGAGCGCGGACCCCGTGACCGGCACGTTGCACGTCGGCCAGCAGCCGCTGAAACGCGCCCATGCTGTCGACGACGAGGGCGAGGCGCAGATGACGGCGCCGGCGCCGCTGTCGCTCGACGCTGCCCAGCCGATCCTGATCGGCGCCGAGGCGGCCAAGGACCGTCCCGCCGGGCGCTGCTTCAACGGCAAGATCGAAGCGCCTTCGATCGCTGGCGTCGCGGCCTGGGACTTCGCCCGCCGCGGCGAGTCGATGGAGATCGAGGACACCGGCCCCAACGGCCTGCACGGAAAGCTGATCAACCTGCCAACCCGCGCCATGAAGGGCGCGGCCTGGACGGGCGCGGAGCGTGACTGGCGCCGCGCGCCGCATCACTACGCGGCCATCCATTTCCACGACGACGACCTGCACGATTGCGGCTGGGCGGACGATTTCAGCTTCACGGTCCCGAAAGACATGCGAAGCGGCGTCTACGGCATGCAGCTCTCCTGCGGCACGCACCGCGACGTCATTCCCTTCTTCGTGCGGCCCCAGGTCGGCAAGCCGCAGGCCAAGGTCTGCTATCTCGCCTCGACCTTCACCTACCAGGTCTACAGCAACTTCTCCCGCGGGGTTTACGACGAGTCGTTCCGTACGCGCGTCGCCGACTGGAAGGCCTATCCACACAATCCCGACGACCACAAGGACTACGGCCTCTCGACCTACCACCATCACCGCGACGGCTCGGGCGTGGCCTATTCCTCGCACCTCCGGCCGCTGATCACCTGGCGGCCGAATTTCCTGAGCTTCAACGATGCCGCGGGCTCGGGCCTGCGCCATCTGCCGGCCGACACGCATCTCACCGGCTGGCTCGACCGCATGGGCGTTCCCTTCGACGTCGTCACCGACCACGACCTCGAGGAAAAGGGTGTCGAGATCCTGGCCTCGTACAAGGTGGTGCTGACCGGCTCGCATCCCGAGTATCACACCAGCGGCACGCTCGACGCGCTGCAGGCCTACACCGAGACCGGCGGCCGGCTGATGTATCTCGGCGGCAACGGCTTCTACTGGCGGGTGGCGCTGTCGAAGAAAGTGCCGGGCGCGATAGAAGTGCGGCGCACCGAGGGCGGCATCCGCACCTGGGCGGCCGAGCCCGGCGAATATTACCACTCGTTCGACGGTGCTTATGGCGGGCTGTGGCGGCGCTCGGACCGGCCGCCCAATCTTCTCTGCGGCATCGGCTTCTCGAGCCAGGGCACGTTCGTGGGCGACTCCTACCGGCAATCGCCGGCGGCGCGCGACAACACCCACGCCTGGGTCTTCGAGGGAGTGAAGGACGAGTTGTTCGGCGGCTATGGCTTCTCGGGCGGAGGTGCTGCGGGCTTCGAGCTCGACCGGCTCGACCATCGCCTCGGCAGTCCGCTCAACGCCGTGGTACTGGCCTCGTCGGAGGGCCACGACCGCAAGAACTTCGTCGTCGTCCACGAGGAGCGGCTGGGCTTCACCACCACCATTCCGGGCCAGACCCTGGAAGCGCTGATCCGCGCCGACATGACCTATATCGAGAAGCCCAAAGGCGGTGCGGTGTTCTCGACCGGCTCGATCACCTATTGCGGCACCCTGCCCCACAACAAGTTCGACAACGACGTGTCGCGGCTCACCTTCAACGTGCTGAACCGTTTTAGCGAACTCGGGCTCAAATGGCCCTTTTGACCTGAGGCTTCAGGCGCTCGAGCAAGCCCTTGCAGCCGGCCTCGATGAGGCTGAGGGCGCGCTCGAAGCCGGCCCTCGGTCCACCGATCGGGTCCGCCACGTCGACGATGCCCATCGGCGGGGCGAAGCTCAGGAACAGCTTGGGCTTGCCCGACAGTGCGCGGGGCGCCAGCCAGCGCATCTCCACGAGATGGCTGCTGTCCATCGCCAGCGGATAGTCGAAGTAGGCAATGTCGTCACTCGTCACCTGCCGCGCGCGGATGTCCGAAATATCGTAGCCGCGACTCGCCGCGATCTCGAGCGCCGCCGGCGCCGGGGACTGGCCGACAAATTTCTCCGACGTTCCGGCCGAGGCGATCTCGAAGGCATCGGCCACGCCCGCCCGTTCAGCCAGAGTGCGAAACACGCCCTCGGCCATGGGTGAGCGGCAGAGGTTCGCGGTGCAGACAAAGAGGACCTTGATGGTCATGGCCGCCACCCTAGCACGGCGCTAGATTTCGCAACATGCATCAGGAATATGGCCCGCCCGGCATCGTGGTGCTGACCGGGGCGGGCATCTCCAAGGAAAGCGGCATCGACACGTTCCGAGACCCCGACGGGCTGTGGAACCGGGTCAACCTCGAGGACGTCGCCACACTGGACGGCTGGCACCGCGACAAGAAGAAGGTGCTCGACTTCTACAACGAGGCCCGCGGCCTGTTCCGTGCCGCCCGGATCGTGCCCAACGCCGCCCACGAGGCGCTGGCCCGCCTCGAAACTCAATACGGCGGCGATGTCACGATCGTGACCCAGAACATCGAACTGCTGCACGAGATGGCGGGATCGAAGAACGTGATCCACATGCACGGCCGCGAAGGCGAGGTGCGCTGCATGACGTGCGGCACGGTCTTCCCCTCCGACGCCGACCTGTCGGTCGAATCGGTGTGCCTAAATTGCCGGGCGTTGGGTGAGCTGCGACCCAACATCGTCTGGTTCGGCGAGGAGCCGATGCGCCTCGACGAGATCTACGCCGCACTCGGAAGGTGCGGCCTGTTCATGGCCGTCGGGACCTCCGGCCAGGTCTATCCGGCCGCGGGTTTCGTGTTACACGTCCGCCGTCGCGCCCATGTCCGCACCGTCGAACTCAATCTCGAACCGACCGAGAACCAGCCGCTTTTCGACGAGCATATCTATGGCCCCGCGACCCGGATCGTGCCGGCCTATGTCGAACGCATCCTGGCCGGCGACGCGACTTAAAGGAGAGACCTGATGCCCGATATGCCGCACGGCGCGCACCACATCGCCAACGACGCGCACGGCCAGAATTTCTACGCCATCGACCGGCAGTTCCAGGACCTGATGTCGCTCTACATGGAGCCCGGCCTGCTGGCGGCTATGACACCGCACTTCGACCGGCTGGGCGCGCTGGCCGGCGGACGCCTCGACGAGCTCGCCATGACGGCCGACAAGCACCCGCCGGTGCTCAACGCCCGCGATAGATTCGGACGGGACGAGGACTGGATCGACTATCACCCCGCCTACCGCGAGATGGAGAAGATCGCCTTCGAGGAATACGGCATGCACGCCATGAGCCATCGCGCCGGCGTGCTCGGCATGGCGCGGCCCGCCCATCCGCTGGTGAAGTACGCCATCACCTATCTCTTCGTGCAGGGCGAGTTCGGCTTGATGTGCCCGGTCTCGGTGTCGGACACCTCCAACTTCATCATCAAGCGCTACGGCTCCGAGGCGCTGAAGAAGCTGCTGCTCGACCGGCTGCTCAGCCAGGACCCGGCAACGATGCTGAAGGGCACGCAGTTCATGACCGAGAAGGCCGGCGGCTCCGACGTCGGCGCGCTGGAGACCGAGGCCGAGCGTGTGGGCGTCGGCGCCGACGGCGTCGAACGCTGGAAGCTCGACGGACAGAAATGGTTTTGCAGCCACGCCGACGCCGATGTCGCCGTCCTGCTGGCGCGGCCGCGCGGCGCGGCGCCCGGTACGCAGGGCCTCGGCTTGTTCGCGCTGCCGCGGCGGCTGGAAGACGGCAGCCGCAACAGCTACCGGATCGTGCGGCTAAAAGACAAGCTCGGCACGCGCTCCATGGCCTCGGGCGAGATCATCCTCGACGGCGCCATCGCCTATGCCGTCGGCGACGTCGGCCGCGGTTTCAAGCAGATGATGGAGCAGGTGAACCTGTCGCGGCTCAGCCACGGCGTGCGCGCCGCGTCGATGATGCGCCGCTGCCTCAACGAGGCGCTGGCCGCGGCGCGCAGCCGCCGCGCCTTCGGCCGCGCCATCGCCGAGTATCCGCTGCTGCGCCGCCAGCTCATGAAGATCATGCTGCCGACCGAGCAGGCGCTTTCCATGTACGCTTTCTCGGCCGATGCGATGGGCCGCGCAGATGAGGGCGACAAGGACGCGGCCAACCTGCTGCGCATCCTGACGCCGGTCTACAAGTTCCGCGCCTGCCGCGACAACATCCCGGTCGCCAGCGCCGCGCTCGAGGTCAAGGGCGGCCTCGGCTACATCGAGGAATGGGTGACGTCGCGGCTGGTGCGCGACGCCCAGATCGGCACGCTGTGGGAGGGCACCTCCAACATCAACGCGCTCGACGTGGTGCAGCGCGCCGTAGGCAAGTCGGGTGGCCACAAGACGCTCAGTGCTGCGCTCAAGGCCAAGTATGAACAGAGCGGAGCACTGCCCGGACAGTACAAAGGCCTGCTGGGCGCCACGCTCGACCGCGTCGAACGCTTCGTCGAAGCCGTCGCCGCCGATCCCAAACAGGAGAAGCGCTCACGCATGGCAGCCGGCGCGCTCTATCACGCCACGACGGCGGCACTTATGGCGTGGGAAGGTGCCACTTTAGGCGCCCAGGGTGGCGACGCCCGCCGCCTGCTGCTGTCGCGCCTGGTGATCGAACATCGCCTCTCGCCGCAGGACCCGCTGTCGATCAGCGAATCGCCGTGGGAAAAGGAAGCGATGGACCTGCTGCTCGACGACGCGCCGGTGCCGCTGGCGAAGGCCGTCGCGTTGGTGGGTTAACGCTTCAGCACTTCGGCCGTATGCTCACCGAGCAGCGGCTCGCGATAGATAGGCTGCGACGGCTCATTCTTGAAACGCAACACCGGCGCGAAATGCTTGCGGCCCTCGGCGTCGGTCAGGACGGCGCCGCGCTTGACGAGGTTTGCGTCAGCAATGGCCTCGGGCAGCGTGTTGACCGGCCCGTAGCAGATGTCGAGCGTGTCGAGCCATTGCATCCAGTGCGCCAGCGGCTTGGTCCTGAACGTAGCTTCGAGGAACTCCATCACCGGCTTCTGATGGGCACCAGGCCATTCGCAGAGCGGTGCCATCTCAGGCTTTCCGAGCGCGCCCAGAAGATTCTTGATGAACTTCATCTCCTGGCCCGCGATCACGAGCTGTCGGCCGTCGGACGTGTCGTAGACACGATAGAAGGCCGAGCCACCTGTCGTGCGCTGGTTCTTCACGTCGGGATGCTTGTTCTCGGCGAAGGCCGAGCCCACGACATTGGCGCACGATGCCATCAGCGCCTCGTGCATCGAGACGTCGATATAGTCGCCCTTGCCCGTGGTCTGGCGGCGCAGCAGCGCCATCAGCACGCCGGAGAGTCCGTGCAGGCCGCTCACCAGATCGGCAACCGGGATGCCGGGAATGGCCGGCCTTCCGTCGTCGCCCAGGGTCAGGCTCAGCACGCCGGTCATGGCCTCGAGGGCGAGATCGTGCGCGGCACGGCCGGGATAGGCGCCGTCCTGGCCGAAGGCGCTGATCGAGCAGTAGACGATGCCGGGATTTTTAGCGCTCACGGCGTCGTAGCCGATGCCGAAACGCGCCGCGACGCCGGGCCGGAACGATTCCACCAGCACGTCGGCTGCCGACGCCAGCCGGAAGAGATCGGCGCGGCCCTGTTCGCTCTTGAGGTCGAGCACGACGCTCTTCTTGCCGCGGCCCATGTTGCGGAAGAACACCGACGTGCGCTTATCCATCGGTTTGATGTGGCGGCCGGGATCGCCCTCCCCCGGCGGCTCGACCTTGATCACCTCGGCGCCGTGATCGGCGAGTGCCGTGGTGAGATACGGTCCCGGCAGGAACCAGGAAAGATCGACGACCTTCAGTCCTTCGAGTTTCATGTGCCTTTACCCAGCAGCGAATCGTTGTCGGCGCCAAGCGGCGCGCAGGCGGCCTGCGTTGGCCTCACGCCATCGATGCGGATCGGATTGGCGAGCACGCGCAGATTTCCCTTCACCGGATGCGGCACCGAAGACACCATCCCGGTCTCGCGGGCGAAGATGCTGTCGAGCGCCGCGTCGAGCTTGTTGACCGGCGCTGCTGGAAGGAGCCCGTTCAATCTCGCCAGCCACTCCGCCGTCGTGCGCGTGCGGAAGGTCGGATCGAGCTCGTCAGTCATTTCCGCCCGGTTCTTCGCCCGCGTGTTCGGATCGGGGAAGCGCGGATCGGCCAAAAGGTCCTTGCGATCCAGCGCCTCGCAGAGCGACAGCCAGAATTTCTGCGTCATGCACATGATGAAGATCCAGCCATCTTTCGTGGGGAAGGTCTGGACCGGCGCCAGCGAGAGATGGGCACTCCGGGGCACCCGGGGCGAAACGTCGCCTTCGTTGAGATACCAGAGGCCGGGATAGGTGAGCTGATGCATGGCGACATCGTAGAGGCAGGTTTCCACGTCGCAGCCCTGCCCCGTCGTGCGCGCCCGCAACAGGCAGGCGAGCAGGCCCACGATGCCCGTCAACCCGCTCATGCTGTCGATCAGCGAGACGCCGACGCGCGTCGGCGGGCCGTCGGGCTCGCCCGTCAGCTCCATCAGGCCCGCTTCGGCCTGCATCAAGAAATCGTAGCCCGGCCAATCTGCGCGGGGGTTGGCATTGCGCGCGTTGGCACGGCCGTACGCCGAGATGTGCAGGCAGACGATCGACGGCTTCAGGTGTTTCAGGCTCGCATGGTCGATACCGAGCTTGGCCGGCTGCGTGCCACGCAGGTTGTTGACGACGCAGTCCGCGCTCTTGACCAGCGTCTCGAACTGCCACCGTCCCTGGGCCGACTTCATGTCGATGGTGACGCTCTTCTTGCCGAGGTTCCAGGCCTGGAAATACTCGCTGTCGTCCTTGCCCAACTTGTAGGGCCCGACCTGGCGTGACGGATCGCCATCGGGCGCCTCGATCTTGATCACCTCGGCGCCCAGTTCGGCCAGAAACATGGTGCCATAGGGCCCAGCGCCGAACTGCTCCAGCGTGAGCACGCGGATTCCCTCGAGGGGTTTTCCGGGGGGCTTCACGACACGGGATTCCGGCGCATCCACTGGCGCGCGATGATAAGGCGCTGCATCTCGTTGGTGCCCTCGCCGATGCAGGTGAGCGGCGCATCGCGATAGAGTCGCTCAATGTCGTACTCCTTGGAGTAGCCGTAGGCACCGTGAATGCGCATCGACTCGATGCTGTTCTCCAGTGCCGCCTCCGAGGAGAAATACTTGGCCATGCCCGCTTCCATGTCGCAACGCTCGCCGCGATCGAAGATGTCGGCGGCGTCGAGCGTGAGCAGACGGGCGGCGCGGGCGCGCGTCGCCATCTCGCCGATTTTTAGCGCGATCGCCTGATGCTCGCCGATCGGCTTGCCGAAGGTCTTGCGGATCTGGGCGTAGCTTGTGGCGAGGCGAAGCGCGCCCTCGGCGATGCCGACGCCGCGCGCCGCGACATTGATGCGGCCAAGCTCGAGGCCACCCGCCACCTGGGCAAAGCCCTTGCCCTCGACCTCGCCGATCAGATGATCGGCCGGGATGCGATAATCCTCGAAGATCAGCTCGGCCGAATCGATCGACTTGTAGCCCAGCTTCTCGAGCTTGCGGCCGACTTTGAAACCTTCCTTCTTGGGCGTGATGAACAGGCTCATGCCGGTGTGACGCGGATTGGCGATAGGGTCGGTCTTCACCAGCATGGCGAAGCACGAACCCTCGATGCCGTTGGAGATCCAGGTCTTGGTGCCGTTGATCACGTAGCCATTGTTGCCGTCGCGCTTGGCCACCATGCGGATCGACTGCAGGTCGGTGCCAGCATCGGGCTCCGTCAGCGCCAGCCCGCCGCGGATCTCGCCTGTCGCGAACTTGGGCAGCCAGTGCTGCTTCTGGCGCTCGGTGCCGAATTTCTCGACCGCCAGCGCCAGCATCAGGTGCGAGTTGAAGATGCCGGTGATCGCCATCCACACTGAGGACACGCGCATCACGATCTCGGCGTAGGTCCGCGCCGGCAGGCCGAGGCCGCCGTACTCGGGGCTGATCGTGGCGCCGAACAGGCCCATTTCCTTCATCTGTTCGACGATCTCGGCCGGCCAGCGGTCGGCGTGGTCGAACTCTTTGACCCGGGGCGCCACCTCGCGCTCGATCCAGCGGTCGATCGTCGCCAGAAGCTGGGCCTCGTCGGCCTTATCGATATTGTTCATTGCGTCCTCCCGCGCCGTCATCATGCCCGATGCGCGGAAGTGGACAAGGCCGCGAAGCCTCTGGTCGAAACTAGCCCGCCAGCAATCGCCTGATGTGCCGTTCGAGGTCGCCGTGATGATAGGGCTTGTCGATGAACGGGCTGCTCTCGCAGAGGTCGCCCGCTTCCTTGACCTTGCGCGAGACGCCCGACGTCAGGATGACCTTGAGCTGCGGTCGTTCGCGCCGAATCCATTGCGCCAGGCCGAAGCCGTCGAGGCTACCCGGCATATTCACGTCGGAAAATACGATATCGACGGCGGTGTTGGCCTTCAGGACTTCGACGGCCTCGTCGGCGCTGCCGGCCTCGACGACGCGAAAGCCGCATTCACGCAGATAATCCGAAACCGCCATGCGGATCAGTACTTCATCTTCGACGACCAGAATCGACGGCTGCGATGCCGGCGCCGGCTCGTTCGAATCGATCCCCGCCGCATTCATGGCAGTTAGAACGTCCGTTCGGGCATGACGTTGCGCTTCCTGCGGAACAAACCCGTTGCCGCACTACCGCCGCCGCTATTTCCCATGTCATCATCCGAGAACTCGCTGCGATGAAGCAAGAAGGAAAGACCATGAGAAGGCGCCATTTCACCGCCGGGTTCGGCACGACGTTGCTTGCGGCACCGGTCTTCGCCCCCTCCGTACGGGCGCAGGGCGAGGACTGGCCCCAGCGCACCGTCCGCATCGTCTGCCCGTTCACCCCGGGCGGTTCGCAGGACAACATCGCGCGGCGCCTCGCGGCCAAGCTGACCGAGTACCTCGGCCAATCCTTCGTCGTCGAGAACCGCACCGGCGCCGGCGGCTCGATCGCCGCCGACAACGTCGCCAAGGCGGCCCCCGACGGCTACTCGATGCTGCTGGGCAACATCGGCAGCCACGCCCTGGTGCCGCATCTCTACGCCAAGCCCGCCTACAACGCCTTCACCGACCTCGAGACCGTGGTCTGGATCGGCACCCAGCCCAACCTGCTGTGCTGCAGCCCGAGCTTCCCCTACGACACGATTCCCAAGCTGATCGCCGCAGCCAAGGCCAAGCCCGGCACGATCAGCTACGGCTCGTCGGGGCTCGGCACCTCGCCGTCGCTCACCATGGAGCTGTTCAAGCAGAAGACCGGCGTCGACATGACCTTCATCAGCTACCGCGGCGCCGCCGCGGCCGCCTCCGACGTGTTGGCCGGCCACGTGCCGCTGTGCATCGCCAACATCGACTCGCTGATGAGCCAGGTGAGTGCCGGCAAGTTGAAGCCCGTGGCGACCACCGGCGCGACGCGCTCGTCGGTCTTGCCCGACACGCCGACCTTCGTCGAGGCGGGCTATCCCGATCTCGTCGTCACCTCGTGGTCGCTGTGGGCGGTGCCGATGGGCACGCCGGCCAAGATCAAGGAGAAGCTCAAGGCCGCGACCGAACGCGCCCTGCAGGCGCCGGACGTGATCGCCAGCATGAAGGCCGGCGGCTTCGAGCCCGGCACCATGTCGCTGCCCGACGTCGATGCCTTCATCAAGGCCGAGCACAAGCGCTGGGGCGAGGTCATCCGTGGCGCGGGCATCAAGCCGGAGTAGCCATCTGCTCCCGGACCTGCTGGCACCCGGTCTCGACCTGGTGTTCTGCGGCACCGCGCCCAGCCCGGCGTCGTTCAAGGCCTGCGCCTACTACGCCAATCCCGGCAATGCCTTCTGGCCGACCCTGCACGCGGTGGACCTGACGCCGGAGCGTCTCCCGCCGGAGCGCTTTCGCGAACTGCTGGGCCATGGGCTGGGGCTCACCGATCTCAACAAGACCGAATATGGCTCCGACCATGAACTGAGCGCGGGGGCAATGGACGCGAAGTCGCTCCATGCCAAGCTGCGCCGCTACAAGCCTGCCGCCATCGCCTTCACCAGCAAGCATGCCGCCGCCCTGGCGCTCGGTATCAAGGCGCCCCGCTACGGTCGCCAGAACGAACCGCTGGAAGGCGTGGTGGCCTTCGTGCTGGCCTCGCCGTCAGGCCGCGCCCGTTCCTTCTGGACGCTGGCGCCGTGGCGGGAGGCTGCCGCCTTCGTGGCCGAGCGCCGCCGCCGGCGGGAGCGCGCGGCATGATCGGCCGCCGCACGGCGCTCACTGCGTTGCTGGCCGCTCCAGCGATCTCGCACGCGCAGGACAGCTCCGCCCAACTTCGCGATCTCGCACGGCGTGCCACCATCTACCTGTTCCCGGTCTACGAGATGTACCGCACGCGCTGCCGCGCGACGGTCGACGATACCAATCCCTTGCGCCAGCGGCTCAACCGCTTCCGCCATATCGCAACACTGGCCGATGCCCGCGCGCGGGCGGTGACGACACCGAACAACGACACGCTCTATTCGTCGGCCTGGCTCGACCTCTCGATGGAGCCGCTGTTCCTCACCGTGCCGCCGGTCGGCGGCCTCTATTACAGCTACGCCTTCATCGACCTGTTCACCGACAACTTCGCCTACGTCAGCCACCGGCTGTATGGCGGCCAGCCCCCGCCGCACATGATCGTCGGCCCCGACTGGAAGGGCGATGCGCCGTCTGATGTGACTCTGGTCCGCGCGCCGACCAATTCGGTGTGGCTGATCGGGCGCATCCTGGTCGATGGGTCGGAGGAACTCGACCGCGTGCGGATCCTGCAGGCCCGCGTGCTGCTGGAGACGCCCGACATGCGCAACGAACGGCGCATCCTCGAAACCCGCGAGCTGATGCGCCAGCGCACCGTGGCGCCGCCGGAGTCGGTGGCCGACTGGCCCACGCCCAACCCCGCCGATCCGTTCGACCTGTTCGAGGTCGGCATGAGGGCACTGGGCGAGAGCCCGCCGCCCGAGCGCGACCGCGCCCTGTTCGAAGCGCTGCCGCCGCTCCGGCTGCGGCCCGGCCGCAAGTTCGACGTCAGGGCCTTCAGCGAGGCCGAGCGGCGGACGATCCGGGCCGGCATCGAGCAGGGCCACGCCGACATCCGCGCTGCCGCAGGGCGCCCTGGCAAGAGCGTCGACGGCTGGACCTACAGCGACCGTCATCTCGGCAACTACGGCACCGACTATCTCTATCGCGCAGCGACAGCCCTCACCGCCCTCGGCGCGCTCGAGCCCGCCGAGGCGGTCTATGTCACCTGCAATGCCGATTCGGCCGGATGGCCGCTCGACGGCCGCCAGCGCTACGAACTCACCTTCTCGGCCGGCGACCTGCCGCCAGCGGGGGCTTTCTGGTCGCTTTCCATGTACGAGGTGACGCCAGAGGGCCGCGCCTTTTTCGTCGACAATCCGATCGGGCGCTATTCCATAGGCGATCGCACGCCCGATCTGGTGCGCACACCGGACGGATCTCTCACGCTCTATCTGCAGCACGAGCGGCCGACGGGTGAGCAGAGCAATTGGCTGCCGGCGCCGGCCGGTCCGATGCGGCTGATATTGCGGGCCTATGAGCCCGAGAAGCAGATGATTGAGGGACACTATCGCGTCCCGGCGGTGCGGCGGGTCGGCTAGGCGCTCGGGTCAGGCGCTCGGTTGGGCGCGCTGCGATTCTTCCTCGGCCTTGGCCTCGATCGCTTCCATGTCGTCGTCGCTCAGGCCGAAGTGATGGCCGATCTCGTGGATCAGCACGTGCCGCACGATGTGCGGCAGGTCCTCGCCCGACTCGCACCAGTAGTCGAGGATCGGGCGGCGATAGAGGAAGATGCGATCGATGTCGTTGGCGACGTGACCGGCGCCGCGCTCCATCATCGACACGCCCTGATAGAGACCGAGCAGATCGAACGGCGTGTCGAGCTGCATCTCCTTCTCGACCTCGTCGGAGGGGAAGTCATCGATCTGGATGCGCACGTTGCCGACATGCTTGCGGAACTCCTCGGGAATCGTGGCGAGCGCCTCGGCGGCGATCGCCTCGAAATCCTCCAGGCTGGGCGCTATGCCGAAGCAGGGCGTGCGCCGCGGGTTCGTGAACACTGGCATGACTCCCCCATATAGGAGCCGCGCGCGCTCGCCAAGCGCCCCGCAAGACAGATTGTTCACCGCCGTCTCTTGCCCACCGCCGACGGTTTGGCGCGGGAATCGCATGGTCGCGTTTCGGACCAAACCACCCTAAGCTCCCGACCCGCATGCTGAGTTTCCTCACCCGCCGCCTGATCGTCGCCTTCCTCGTCGCGGCCACCGTCATGACGCTGGCCTTCATCCTGACGCGGCTGTCGGGCGACCTCGCCACGTCGATCGCCGGGCCCAATGCGACGCAGGCCGACATCGACGCGATTCGCAAGGCCTACGGCCTCGACCGCCCGGTGCTGACGCAGTTCTTCGACTGGGTCGGCCGCGCCCTCACCGGCGACCTGGGCGAGAGCTACTTCTTCAAGGCCCGCGTCTCCACCCTGATCGCCGAGCGCATGCCGGTCACGCTCACGCTGGGACTGACCGGCCTGGTCATCGCCCTCGTGGTCTCGCTGCCGCTCGGCATCCTGGCCGCGGTCCGCGAGAACACCGCGCTCGACCGCTGTGTCCAGTTGGTGGCGCTGCTCGGTCAGGCGATGCCCAGCTTTTGGCTCGGCCTGATCCTGATGATCTTCCTGGGCTTGCAGCTCGGCTGGCTGCCGATCTCCGGCACCGGCTCGTGGCAGCACTATGTAATGCCCGGGATCGTGCTCGCATTCTCGGCCATCCCGGCCCTCACCCGCCTCACCCGCGCCGGCATGATCCAGGCCATGGGCAGCGACTATATAAGGACGGCGCGGGCCAAGGGCCTGTCGCGCGCCTCGATCCTGCTGAAGCACGCGCTGCGCAATGCCGCCATCCCGGTGGTGGCGATCGCTGCCGTCCAGTTGGGCTTCATGCTGGGCGGCTCGATCGTGATCGAGCAGGTCTTCGCCCTGCACGGCGTCGGCTACCTCGCCTGGGAGTCGATCGGCAAGAACGACTTCCCCGTGGTCCAGGCGGTCGTGCTGGTGCTGGCGGTGATCTACGTCGCCCTCACCATGCTGGCCGACCTGATGAATGCCGTGCTCGATCCGAGGTTGCGGGGACCATGAGCGTCGTCAGCCTGAACGCCGGCCCCAAGCGGGGCTGGAAGAGCGTCAGCACCTGGATCGGCGCCGTCATCGTGGGCATCGCAATGTTCTGCGCCCTCGCGGCACCCTGGATCGTGCCCTACGACCCCTTCGCGCAGGACCTCGGCAAGCGCCTGGTCGTGCCGTTCTGGATGGAAGGCGGCTCGACAGAGCATCTCCTCGGCACCGACCAGCTCGGCCGCGACTACCTCTCGCGCCTGATCTGGGGTTGCCGCATCTCGATGCTGATCGGTGTCACCGTCACGGTCGTCTCCGGCCTGATCGGCATCGCCATCGGCGTGCTGGGTGGCTTCATCGGCGGCCGGGTCGACGACGCGGTGCTGTTCGCCATCACCACGCGGCTCTCCATCCCGGTGGTGCTGGTGGCGCTGGCCGTGGTCGGCCTGCTGGGCAGCTCGATGACGCTCCTGGTCCTCACCTTGGGCCTGCTGCTGTGGGACCGCTTCGCCGTGGTCGCGCGCTCCACCACCATGCAGGTACGCAACCTCGACTTCGTGGCCGCCGCCTGGTGCGCCGGCTGCTCGCGCTTCCGCATCCTGACCCGCGAGGTGCTGCCCAACATCGCGAGCCATCTCGTGGTCGTGGCGACGCTGGAAGTGGCGCTCGCGATCCTGCTCGAGGCGGCCCTCTCGTTCCTGGGCCTCGGGGTACCGCCGCCGCTGCCGTCGTGGGGCCTGATGATCGCCGAGGCCAAGGACTACATGTTCTTCTCGCCCTGGGTGATCGTGATCCCCGGGGTCGCCCTCTTCGTACTGGTCCTCGGCATCAACCTTTTAGGCGACGGCTTGCGCGACCTGTTTGGCGCCCGGACCGATACATGAGGACGGATACGTGACGGCGCTCCTCGAAGTCGAACAGCTCGAAGTCGGTTTCGGCAGCCGCACCTCGGCGGTGCGCGGCACCTCGCTCACCGTCGAGCGCGGCGAGACCCATTGCCTGGTGGGCGAGTCGGGCTGCGGCAAGTCGGTGACGGCGCTTGCCGTGATGAACCTGCTGGCCCGTGGCGGACATCGCCGGGCCAAGCGCATGAGCTTCCAAGGCGAGGATCTCCTGAAGCTGGACGACACGGGCATGGCGCGGCTGCGCGGCAACGCCATGGCGATGATCTTCCAGGAGCCGATGACCAGCCTCAATCCCGCCTACACGGTGGGCTCGCAGATGACCGAGGTCCTGCGTCGCCACAAGGGCGCCAACCAGAGGATCGCCACCGACCGCGCCGCCGATCTTTTGGCCCGTGTCGGCATCACGGCGCCGGGCCTCCGCCTCGGCCAGTTCCCGCACCAGCTCTCGGGCGGGCTGCGCCAGCGCGTGATGATCGCCATGGCGCTGATGTGCGATCCCCAGCTGCTGATCGCCGACGAGCCCACGACGGCGCTCGACGTCACGGTGCAGGCCCAGATCCTGCGCCTGCTGGCCGACCTGCAGCGCGACCTCGGCCTTGGCATGCTGCTGATCACCCACGATCTCGGCATCGTGGCCCGCGTCGCCACGCGCGTCTCGGTCATGTACGCGGGCGAGGTCGTCGAGAGTGCCGCCACCGCGCAACTCTTCGCCGACCCCAAGCATCCCTATACGCAAGGCCTGCTGCGCTGCGTGCCGGTGCCGGGCAAGCAGCGCCAGGACGAACCGCTGGGCTCGATCCCCGGCACGGTGCCGCGCGTCGGTCCGGGCTTCGAGGGCTGCGCCTTCCGCGAGCGCTGTTCCTTCGCCGACGAGACCTGCGCCCATCTGATCCCGCGCAAGACAGCGAGCCCGGGCCACGACTATCTCTGCCGGCTGCCCGCATGAGCGCGATCGAAGTCCGCGGCGTCCACAAGACCTTTCGCGTCAAAGGCGGCATGATGGGCAAGGACCGCCATGTCGTGGCCTGCGACGACGTCTCCTTCGCCGTGCCGACCGGCGGCGTGCTGGGCGTGGTGGGCGAGTCGGGCTGCGGCAAGTCCACCTTGGCCCGCCTCATCCTGGGCCTGCTCGAACCCACATCCGGCGAGATCGCGGTCGAAGGCCAGAAGATCTCCGACATGGACCGCAAGGCGCGCGCGCGACTGATCCAGCCGGTGTTCCAGGACCCGTTTGCCTCTCTCAACCCCTTGGCTCGCGTGCGCGACATCGTGGCCATGCCGCTCCGCGCCCAGGGCAACATCGATCGCGCCGAAGTCACGAAGCGCGTCGACGAGATGCTGGCCCGCGTCGGCCTCACGACCGAGATGGGCGCCCGCCTGCCGACGGAACTCAGCGGTGGCCAGCGCCAGAGGGTCGCCATCGCCCGCGCGCTGGTGCTGCGGCCGCGCATCGTGGTCTGCGACGAGCCGACCTCAGCGCTCGACGTCTCGGTGCAGGCGCAGATCCTGAACCTGCTGGCCGAGCTCAGGCGCGAACTCGGCCTCACCTATCTTTTTATCAGCCACAACCTCGCCGTGGTCGAGCATGTCGCCAGCGAAGTGGCGGTGATGTATCTCGGCCGCATCGTCGAGCGGAAGCCGACCGAGGCGCTGTTCCACCAGCCCGAGCATCCCTACACCAAGGCGCTGCTCGCTTCGGTGCTGACGCCCGAGCCTGGCCTCGGCGTGCCCGACGTTGGCCTCGGCGACGTGCTGCCCGACCCGGCCAACATCCCGCCGGGCTGCCGCTTCCATCCGCGCTGCCCGATCGCCGAGAAGCGGTGCTCAACAGAAACGCCGCCGCTCAGGCCTCGGCCCGGCGGCGGCGGCGTGGAGTGTCTTCTCGTTCCCTAGTGGCGGCGCGTTATTTCCACTTGGCGTAGTAGAAGCGCGGCAGCTCGTCGGGGAAGGTCTTGAACTCCAGCGCCTTCACGAAGGCGTAGGTGTTCACGTAGGTGAACAGCGGCATCCAGTAGGCCTTCTCGGTCATCAGCTTGATGGCCGCCGAATAGGCCTTCTTCCGCTCAGCAGGGTCGGAGGTGGCACCGCCGTCGGCGACCAGCTTCTCGAGCTCGGGATCCTTGGAGTAGTTGTCGAGCGCACCGGCGCCGTACATCACCGGGAAGATCGCCGAGACGTCATTGACCGAGTAGCTGCCCCAGCTGCCGTGAAAGATCGGGCTCTCGCCGCGATGATTCTTCTGGATGGCGGGCGCCACCTGGAGCTGGGTGATCTTGGCCTTGATGCCGACGGCGGCAAGGTCGTTCTGCTGGGCTGCGCTCCACGAGGTCGGCTGCACGTAGGTCACGAACTCGGTCTCGAAGCCGTTGGGGAAGCCCGCCTCGGCCAGCAGAGCCTTGGCCTTGGCCGGGTTATAGTCGTACTTCACCCCGGCATCGCCGTCGCAGCCGAACTGGCTGGGGAAGCAGGGCGCCGGCGGCACGCGGCTGCCGCCCTGCACCAGCTTGTCGGCGATGGCCTGGCGGTTGATGGCGTGCCAGATCGCCTGGCGCACCTTCAGGTTGGTGAGCGGATTGCCCGCCCCGGAGCGGCCGGCGGCATCGAGCGCTAGATAGCCGATGCGCATCGATTCCTGTCGCACCGCCTGCAGGTGGGGCATCTTGTTCACGTCGTTGGCCTGGTCGGGATTGATGTTCCACATCCAGTCGGTGCGCTGCGCCAAGAGCTCCGTCACCGAGGTCGCGAGGTCGGGCACGAAGCGCACATGCAGCGTCTTGATCGCGGGCTTGCCCTTGGGCGAGCCCGCCCAATAGTCGTCGAAGCGCTCGAGCACGACTTCCTTGCCCTGCTCGTTCTTCACGATCTTGTACGGACCGGCGCCGACCGGCTTGGCGGCGAAGCCCTCGGGGCCGACCTTCTCGCGATAGGCCTTGGGATGGATCGGCGTCACCATGGCGAGATATTCCAGCGCCGCCGGCGTCGGCCGCTTCATCTTGATGCGCACAGCGAACTCGCCGGTCTTCTCGGCCTTGTCGATCCAGGCATAGTTGGACGGCGTCGCCACCTTGCTCGCGGGATCGGCCGCCATGTTGAGGGTGTAGACCACGTCGTCGGCGGTGAGCGCGCTGCCGTCGTGGAACTTCACGCCCTGGCGGATGGTGAGGTCGAGCGAATTGTCCTCGGCGAACTTCCATTCGGTGGCCAGCGACGGCTTGATCTCGAAGGTCGAGGGATCGCGATGCACCAGCATGTCCCAGGCCTGGTGGGCCAGAATCAGTCCGGTGCGCTGGCTGTTGAAGTACATGTCGACGTTGGGCACGGCGTCGGTGAAGTTGATGCGCAGGATATCGGCGCTTTTCTGGGCAAGGGCGGGACCAGCCAGCGCCATCGAGGCGGCGGCCAGAAGCGCGGTGCGGCGGATGATTTTCAAGGAAGCCTCCTGTTTGTTCGGTCGAGCCTAGGCCGTTGCGCCACAATGAGGCAAGCTTCACGCCAACTGAAAGGGACCCGCTATGACCGCCAGGCTCGCCGGCAAGACCCGCAGCAAGGCTCTCGCCTCGCTCGAGAAATGGAAGGAAGTTCCGGGTCGCGATGCGATCCGGCGCAGCCTGAAGTTCGCCGACTTCAACCAGGCCTGGGGCTTCATGGCCCGGGTAGCGCTGGCCGCCGAGAAGGCCGACCACCATCCCGAATGGTCCAACGTCTACAACAAGGTCGAGATCGTGCTCTCGACCCACGACGCCGGCGGCCTCTCGGCCAAGGACGTGGCGCTGGCCAGGATCATCGATTCGCTGGCGTGAATGAACGGCATTTGACGTTCAATCGTCGCGAATCGCCTTGTTTTAAAATTGCCCCCTGAAAAACGTCGATACAGCAGACCTTTAGGGCACACCCATCGGACACTGCTTGTTCACTGTTGTTCAAAGTTGTTCAAAGTTGTTCGCGGTGTTCGGCTTTGTCCGCCAGCTCCACGCCTGCGGTCCGCCTCCGGCGGGTCGCCCTCGCAACAGCTTCTGCAGCTTCGGCAGGCCGTGAAGCATGCTCGCCCGCACTCGGGACTCGAAGGCAGACGATCCATCCATCATCCGCTCTTTATCGAGGGTGGGTCCGGGCGCGTCGCGACACCCTCGGTGACCTGGTGGCGCCCGCGCCGCAGGCAGATGTGGAAATGCCATGGCGGGCCGCTCTTTGCGGGTGTTGGTGCACTGGAGGTCAAAATCGAGGACCCAAGCCCAGCGCTTGGAAAAGGAGTCGTCCTCCTGGCGCTTCGGGTGGAACGTGCTCCGTCGCAGCTGGGCGCGGTGGGCAACGGCCATCGCCGCGCCGGTGCCGCCGATAAAAAAGAAGGGTCTTCCGGGAATCGAGTGGGTGATTGGGGAGATCATAGGGCGCGAAAAGCTTGTGGATAGCGGTCTTTCTGCGCTTTGAGGCTCGCAGTAATTTGGCACAGTGAGGGATGGGCAAAACAGTGAAGCGGCAGCGTCGTCTGTCGG
>CAMARK010000026.1 GCA_945860205.1 Reyranella massiliensis 521
TGGCGTCCCCAGCGGGATTCGAACCCGCGTCGCCGCCGTGAAAGGGCGGTGTCCTAGGCCTCTAGACGATGGGGACGAAGCCGAAAGCGCGGCTGCATGTAGCGGCTGGAGGCCGCGAAATCAAGCAAGCACCGAACCTGCCGCGGCCGCGGCGTCGTCGATTTGCAGACGGACAGATTCACGCCCTCCGAAACGATCGATCCGGAGCGCCCCCGCGACATGGAGGACCGGCCGGGCGGGGTCCAGAAGGGCCGGTCCCAGCGCTGTCTGGTTGGCCCGGAAGGCGATCGCCTCCACCCGCTCGCGCTCCGATCCGACCAGAGTGCAGCGCACGTGCCCCTCGCCCACCGTCTTGGCATAGCTGACGCGAACGCTGGTGAGAACGAAACGCGGCAATGCGTTGCCGGCGCCGAACGGACCGACGCGCTCGATCATGTCGACCAGCTCCTGCGTTGCCGCCCCCGGCGACAGGGCGGCATCGATGCCGAGTTCGCGCACCGGTGGCGCCACGCCGAGCTGTGGTGCGATGCGCTCATCGAGGAAGCGTGCAAGGCCGGGCAGCGCCTCGCGGGTCACCGTCAGACCCGCCGCCATGGCGTGGCCGCCACCGTTCACCAACAATCCCGCCTGACGGGCGGCAATCACCGCCGCGCCGAGGTCGACACCGCGCACCGAGCGGCCTGAGCCTTTTCCAAGGTCGCCGTCGAGGCCGATGACGAAGGCCGGCCGGCCATAGCGTTCGACCAGGCGACTGGCCACGATGCCGATCACCCCGACATGCCAGCCGTCGCTCTCGACAACCAACGCCGCCGGCAGACCCTTGCGGTCGGGCCCGTAAAGTCCTTCGACCCGCGAGATCGCCTGGTCGAGCACGTCGCGTTCGATGGCGCGGCGCTCGGCGTTGAATTCATCCAGGCGCAGCGCCAAGGCGCTGACTTCGTGCGGATCGTCGCTCGACAACAGCCGCGCCCCGAGATCGGCTTGTCCGACGCGGCCGCCGGCATTGACCCTGGGCCCAAGCAGGAACCCGAGATGATAGGCGCCCGGTACCTCTTTCAGGCGGGCAACGTCGGCCAGGGCCGCAAGCCCGACATTGCGCCGCTCGGCCATCACCTTCAGGCCTTGGCGCACAAGGGCACGGTTTACCCCGGTGAGCGGCACGACATCGCACACCGTGCCCAGCGCCACGAGGTCGAGCCATTGGCGCAGGTCGGGCTCAGACCGCGACTCGCCGTACCAGTTGGCCTCGCGCAACGCCCGGTTGACGCCCACCGCCAGCAGGAATGCTACCCCCACCGCCGCCATCTGCTTGTGCGGGCTGGCATCGTCGATCCGGTTGGGATCGACCACGGCAATGGCATCGGGCAGCGTGATTTCGGCCATGTGATGGTCGATGACGATGGTGTCGAGCCCGACCCGCTTGGCTTCGGCCAACGGCTCAAAGGCGGTGACGCCGCAATCGACGGTGACTACGACGGCCGCCCCTTCGGCCTTCAATTTCACGAGGGCCGGTGCGTTGGGGCCGTAACCCTCCTTGCGGCGGTCGGGAATGTAGACGCCGATATTGCCGCCGACGCTGCGGAAGAATCGAAGTAGCAGTGCAGAAGAGGTGGCGCCGTCGACGTCGTAGTCGCCGAACACGACGATACGCTCACCGCCCTGCACCGCGCGCACCAGCCGCGCAATGGCCGCATCCATGTCCTTGAGGTGTGACGGGTCGGGCAGGAAACGGCGCAGCGTCGGATCGAGGAATTCCGTCACGGAATCGAGGTCGACGTCGCGGGCCGCCAGCAACCGCGCCACCGCGTCGGGCAGACCGTGGCGCTGGGCGATGGCCAGCGCCGTGCGCTCGTCGGCCAGGCGCGCCGCCCAGCGTCGTCCGGTCAGCGACCGTTCGACACCGAGAAACGCCGCGCGCTCGCCGCGTTCCACGTCGCCCCTAGGCCCAGCTCGGCAAGCCGGTCTTGATGGAGAAATTGTGGTGGGCCGAGATCCAGCGCACGGTGCCGGTCTTCGAGCGCATGACGATGGAATGAGTCTCTGCGCCGTTGTGGAAGCGGCGCACGCCCTTCAGCATCGATCCCGACGTGACGCCGGTCGCGGCGAACATGACATCGCCCTTGGCCATCTCGGTCATGGAATATTTGCGGTTGAGATCGGTGATGCCCCACTTGCGCGCGCGGCCCTTCTCGTCGTCGTTGCGGAACAGCAGCCGGCCCTGGATCTGGCCGCCGATGGCGCGCAGCGCCGCCGCCGCCAGCACGCCTTCCGGCGCGCCACCCGAGCCCATATAGATGTCGATGCCGGAATCGCCGGTCGAGGTGGCGATCACGCCCGAGACGTCGCCGTCGCCGATCAGCATGATGCGCGCGCCCGCCTCGCGGACCTTGGCGATCAACTCCGAATGGCGCGGCCGGTCGAGGATGCAGACCACGAGGTCGGAAACATCGACCTTCTTGGCCTTGGCGAGGTCGGCCAGGTTTTGCTTGGCCGTCTTGTCGAGGTCGACGATGCCGTCCGGCAAGCCGCCGCCGACGGCGATCTTGTCCATGTAGACGTCGGGCGCATTCAGGAACCCGCCATGCTCGGCCATCGCCATGACAGCGAGCCCGTTGGGCAGGCCCTTGGCGGTGATGGTGGTGCCTTCGAGCGGGTCGAGTGCGATGTCGATCTTGGGCCCGCCGGCTCCGACCTTCTCACCGATATAGAGCATCGGCGCCTCGTCGCGCTCGCCCTCGCCGATTACCACGGTGCCTTCGATCGACAGCGTGTTCAGCGCGCTGCGCATGGCATCGACGGCCGCCTGGTCGGCAGCCTTCTCGTCGCCGCGTCCCATCAGCTTGGACGCGGCCAGCGCCGCGGCTTCGGTCACCCTCACCGCTTCCATCGCCAGATTGCGGTCCATCTTGCCTGTGTCGGCCATCACGTCCTCCGTCCGGCGTCTAGAGCGCCTTCCTAGAATGCTTCAATCCTGATCACGCAGGGCTCCTGAGCCACCGCCTTCAACTTGTCGATCCGCGCCAGCGCACGCTGCATCGCCGCTTCTTCCGTCTCGTGCGTCGTCAGCACCACCGGCACTTCGCCCGACTGCGAGCGTCCGCGCTGGAGCATCGATTCCAGCGAGATATGTTCCTTGGCGAGCGCGCCCGACACCGCCGAGATCACGCCGGGCCGGTCCTGCACCATCAGGCGCATGTAGTAGGCGCCGACATGGCGGTCCATCGGCGAGGCCTTCTTGTCGGCGAGCCGGGCGGCCGGCACGACGAAGGCCGGCATGTGGCGGCCGCGCGCGACATCGACCAGGTCGGCAACCACCGCCGAGGCGGTCGGCCCCTGCCCCGCGCCACGGCCCTGGAACATCGTGGTGCCGACGAAATCGCCCTCGACCACCACGGCATTGAACACGCCCTCGATATGGGCGATCGGCGCGGCCAGCGGCACCATGCATGGGTGGACACGCTGCTCGATGCCGTGCCGGGTCTCGCGGGCCAGGCCCAGCAGCTTGATGCGGTAGCCGAGTTCCTCGGCGAACTGGATGTCCATCGCGGTCACGCGCCGGATGCCCTCGATGTGAATACCGGCGAAATTGACCCGCGCCCCGAAGGCAGCGCCGGTCAACACGGCGAGCTTGTGCGCGGCATCGATGCCATCGACGTCGAAACTCGGGTCAGCCTCGGCGTAGCCCGCGGCCTGGGCCTCGGCCAGCACGACGTCGAAGTCGCGCCCGGTCTCGCGCATTGTCGTCAGGATGTAGTTGCAGGTGCCGTTCAGTATGCCGTAGAGGCGGCCGACCTTGTTGCCGACCAGGCCTTCGCGCAGCGCCTTGATGATGGGAATGCCGCCCGCGACCGCCGCCTCGAAGGCCAGGATGCGGTCCTTCTTCTCGGCCGCCGCCGCGATCTCCGCCCCATGCAGTGCCAGCAGCGCCTTGTTGGCGGTGACGACGTGCTTGCCCGAGGCAAGCGACTTCTGCACCAGGCGGCGGGCGATACCGCCCGAGCCGCCGATCAATTCGACGACGACGTCGATGTCGGGAGCCGTCGCCAGCGCCAGCGGATCCTTCTCCCAGCGCACGCCAGAGACGTCGATGTCGCGTTTCTTGGTGCGCGAGCGGGCACTGACCGCGACCAGCTTCAGCGGACGCCCGCCACGCAGCGAGAGAAGCCGGCCATGCTCGGCCAGCAGCTTGACGACGCCAGCGCCGACCGTGCCGAGACCGGCGATGCCTATTCTGAGAGGTGATTTCATGGACGCCTGATACGACAGGATGATGCTAGGCGCGAGCCTTGATCAGCGTAACGTTGTCCCCAACGCCGCGCAGATAAAGATCGATGGCGCGCGCCGGGTCGGCCACGACCTGGCGGATGTTGCGCACGGCCTGGCGGATACGGTGCTTGTTCTCGACCAGGGCAATGCGCACGTGCGCATCGCCATGCTCGCCAAAGCCGATGCCCGGTGAAACCGCGACATTGGCCTGGGTCAGCAGCAGCTTGGAAAAGGCCAGCGACCCCAGCTCGGCAAACTCCTTGGGGATCGGCGCCCAGGCGAACATGCTGGCCGATGGCGCCGGCAGGTCCCAGCCGGCCGCGAGCAGGCCTTCCATCAGCACATCGCGCCGTTCCTTGTAGGTGTTGCGTGCCTCGGCGACGCAATCCTGCGGACCGTTCAGCGCCGCCGTGGCCGCGACCTGGATCGGCGTGAAGGCGCCATAGTCCAGGTAGGACTTTATGCGCGTCAGCGCCGTGATCAGCGTCTTGTTGCCGGCGGCGAAGCCGATGCGCCAGCCGGCCATCGAGTAGGTCTTGCTCATCGAGGTGAATTCGATGGCGATGTCGCGCGCGCCCGGGACCTGCAGTACCGACGGCGGCGGCACGTCGTCGAAGTAGATCTCGGCGTAGGCGAGATCCGACAGAATCCAGATGCCCTGGCGTTTGCAGAAATCGACGATGGCGCCATAAAAATCGAGGTCGACGACCTGCGCCGTCGGGTTCGACGGATAGTTCAGCACCAGCGCCAGCGGCTTGGGGACAGCGTGCTGCACCGCACGTTCGAGTGCCGGCAGGAATTCGGCGAGCGAGGTGCTCCCCGGCACCGGGATATGGCGCACCGAGCCGCCGGCGATGATGAAGCCGTAGGGATGGATCGGATAACTGGGGTTGGGCACCAGCACCGTATCGCCCGGTGAGGTGATCGCCTGCGCCAGATTTGCCAGCCCCTCCTTCGATCCCAGCGTGACGATGATCTCGCTTTCGGGATCGAGCTCGACGCCGAAGCGGCGCTGATAATAGGCCGCCTGCGCCTTGCGCAGCCCCGGGATGCCGCGCGAGGCCGAATAGCCATGGGCCCGCGGATTGCCGGCGGCCTCGGCGAGCTTGGCCACGATGTGCGGCGAGGTCGGCAGGTCGGGATTGCCCATGCCGAGATCGATCACGTCCTGGCCGCTCGCGCGGGCACGCGCCTTCATGGCGTTCACTTCCGCGAACACGTAGGGCGGCAGGCGCTTCAATCGGTGAAATTCAGAATCGTCCATCGTGTTCTTCCCTGGCGGCCTAGAAGTCGATGAAGACTTCGGCGCGCCGATTGGCGGCGATGCCGCGGGCGGCGTTGGTCTGATAGACCGGCTCATCGTCGGAGGCAGCCTCGGCAACGATGCGGTCGCGCGGCACGCCGAGCGCCCGGAGCTGCTGGGCAACAGCCAAGGCGCGACGGCGCGACACTTCGAAATTGCCGCGTTCGAGCTGTTCCGCCGAGTTCCCGTAGGAATCCTGGTCGGCGTGCGCCACGACGCGGATCGTGCCGCCGTTGCGGCGCTGGATCTGCGCCACCTGGGCCAGGACGCTGTAGTCGTTCTCGCCAAGGCCCGACGAGGCGCGGCCGAACTGGATCACCGCGACCTGCATCGGCCCGCCGAACGGCGGCGACTTGATATCGCTGAACGGCACGGCGCCCGATCGAGCAGCGGCGATATTGGCCTCGATCGGCGCCGTCGGCATCGGCGGCGGTGTCGGTGCTGCCATGACGGGCGGCGGTGTTGCCGGCACCACCACCGGCTCCGGCGCGGGCGGCGGAGCCGCGACCACGGGTGCGGGCGGCGGCGCGGCGGCGGCCATCGCCTCGGGAGCACGGCTGGGCGGCGTCCAGCCCGGCGGCGGCACGAAGGCCCTGTTCGGGTCGGCTGGGCGCGCAGGCGGCATGGCGGCTGGCATCGGTGCCGGTTGAGGTGCCACTTGAGGCACTGGTGCGGCCGCGGCCGTCATGACGGGTGCCGGTGTGGGCGCTGGCGGAGGGGGAGACGACACGACGGGCGGCGAGGTCACCACTGGCGCGGCAGGCTGGCCGGGCGGTGCCCAGCCCGCCGGCGGCACGAAGGCCCGATTGGGATCGGCCGAACGCACGGGCGGCGCCGCTGCCGGAGGCGCCTCCGCCGACGCCATCACGATCGGTGCAGGCGGCGCCGACACGACGGGGCTCGGCGCTGCCGCTGGCGGCTGGCCCGGTGGCGTCCAGCCCGACGGGGGCACGAACGCCTTGTTGGGATCCCCCCTCGGTATCGGCGCAGCGGCGACAACCACAGGTTCCGGCGCAGGCGCAGGCGTTGGCGGCGGCGGCGCGATAGCGGCCATCGCGACGGGCGCGGGTGTCGCCGTCACGGGCGCTGGTGCCGATGGCATAGCTCCGACGGCAACGGAGTCCGCGGTCTGGCCAGGCGGTGCCCAACCCGGCGGCGGCACGAACGCCTTGTTGGGATCCCCCCTCGGTGTCGGCGCAGCGGCGACAACCACCGGTTCCGGCGCAGGCGCGGGTGGCGGTGACGCGGCAGCCGCCATCGCGACGGGCGCGGGTGCCGCTGTCACGGGCGCCGGGGTGGACGGCGTGGCCGTTCCGACGGCAACGGAGTCCGCAGTCTGGCCGGGCGGTGCCCAACCCGGTGGCGGCACGAAGGCCTTGTTGGGATCTCCCTGCGGGATCGGCGCCGCAGTGGCGACCATGGGTTCCGGTGCCGGCGCGACGGCCGGCGACGGGCTGGGCGCAGCGGCAATCGGCGCTGGCGACTCAGCGACGGCTGATGACGGCGGTGGCGCCGCAGCCGTCGTGACGGGCGCCTGCCTCGGGGCGACTGGGTCTGCCGGCGCGCGTGCCTTGGCGTCGCGGTCGGCGCTTGCCCGCGCCTGACGCTGTTCGCGCGCCGCGGCGTCGCGGTCGGCGGCTTCCTTCTCGAGGGCTTCCTTCTGGGCCTTCTGGCCGCCGCGGCCGGCAACGATCGAGCCGATCTGCGGCGTGGCCGTGCGCGTCTCATCGACGGCGGCAATGCCGGCATCGTACTGACGTCCAGGATTGGCCGACGGCAGGCTGCCGGTTGCCGCCGCCGCCCGGTCAGCGCCTGGGCGGACCTTAGCGCTTTGCGCCGGGGTGCTGCTGTCAAACATGCCGCAACCCGCCATGAGTGCCAGCGTCGACACGCCGATCAGCCCAAGCCAAAGGCGCTGGCTGCCGCTCGCGTCTAGTTTTCGCTGCATCGTCGTCACCCGCTCGAAGCCCGGCATGGCCGCTGTAGTAGCGGAGACCGAGAGGAAGTTTGACCCGTCTGTTGTCGCAGCCTACCTATATCAGGGCATTTGGCGACCCGGGCAGACGAATACTAGGGATGGTACCGGGATGCTGAAAATACCGCAAGAAACGCCCCAAGGGCAATGATTCAGAAGGGGAAACGCATGTCGGAGACTCCTGCCCCAACTGGCTTTCCAGCAGTCACGCCGGCCGAATCGCAGAAGATGCAGGCCGCTTTCAAGGATATTGCCGAACGCAGCCAGAAGCTGCTCGAGGGTTTTGCCGAGCGCTACAAGGCCGACGGACCGCAGCCGGCCGATCCGATGGGCCTCACCCAGACCTTCATGGATTTCACGGCCAAGATGCTGGCCGATCCCAATCGGCTGCTGCAGGCCCAGATGGAACTCTGGCAGCAATACCTGCAGCTCTGGCAGCTCACGACGCAGCGGCTGATGGGTCAGAAGGTCGAGCCGATGGCCGAGCCCGCCAAGGGCGACAAGCGCTTCAACGATCCCGCATGGAAGGACGAGGTGGTCTTCGACTACCTGAAGCAGTCCTACCTTCTCACCGCGCGCTGGCTGCAAGGTACCATCAAGCAAGTCGAAGGTATCGACGACAAGACGGCGAAGAAGGTCGACTTCTACACCCGGCAATTCATCGACGCCGTGTCGCCCTCGAACTTCGCCATGACCAATCCGCAGGTCGTGAAGGCCACGGTTGAGTCCAAGGGTGAGAATCTGCTGAAAGGCCTGCAGAACCTGCTGACCGACCTTGAGCGCGGCAAGGGCAAGCTCGCGATCCGCCAGACCGACATGAAAGCCTTCCGGGTCGGCGAGAACGTCGCCACCTCGCCCGGCAAGGTCATCTACCAGAACGAGCTGATGCAGCTGATCCAGTACGCGCCGGCGACCGCCGAAGTCCACGCGATACCGCTGCTGATCGTGCCGCCCTGGATCAACAAGTTCTACATCCTCGACCTGAAGCCCGAGAACTCGTTCATCAAGTGGGCGACCGAGCAGGGCTACACCGTGTTCGTCATCTCCTGGGTCAATCCCGACAAGCAGCTCTCGAAGCTGGTGTTCGAGGACTACATGAAACTCGGGCCTCTAGCGGCGCTGGGCGCAATCGAGCAGGCGACGGGCCAGCGCCAGGTATCGGCGATCGGCTACTGCATCGGCGGCACGCTGATGGCCGCGACCCTGTCCTACATGGCGGCGCGCGGCGACGACCGGATCGCGGCCTGCACCTTCTTCACCGCCCAGGTCGACTTCACCGAGCCCGGCGAACTCGGAGTCTTCATCGACGAGGATCAGCTCGCCAGCATCGAAGAGATGATGTCCAAGAAGGGCTATCTCGAGGCCAGCGACATGGCGACGACCTTCAACCTGCTGCGCGCCAACGACCTGATCTGGTCGTTCGTCGTGAACAACTACCTGATGGGCAAGGACCCCTTCCCCTTCGACCTGCTGTACTGGAACGCCGACGCCACGCGCATGCCGGCGGCGATGCACAGCTTCTATCTGCGCAACATGTACCAGAACAACCTGCTGAGCCGGCCGGGCGGCATCGTCATCGACAATGTGCCGATCGATCTCCGCAAGATCACGATCCCGGTCTACATCCAGGCCGGCAAGGAAGACCACATCGCGCCCGCCCGTTCGGTCTACAAGGCGACGCAGATCTACAGCGGGCCGATCCGCTTCATGCTCGCAGGCTCCGGCCACATCGCCGGCGTCGTCAACCCGCCGCGCGCCAAGAAGTACCAACACTGGCTGAACGAGACGGACAAGAACCCGCCGACGCTGGCCGAATGGCAGGCCGGCGCCAAGGAGTTCCCCGGCTCGTGGTGGAACGACTGGGACAAATGGCTGTCGGAAAAATCCGGCCCCAAGGTGCCGGCGCGCAACCCCGGCGACGGCGCCCTGCCGCCGATCGAGGACGCACCGGGCTCTTACGTCAAAGTGCGTGTCGTCGAGTAAGGCGCCTACTCCGCCGCCTTCTGCTCGGGCGGACGATGGGCGTTGGCAAGCTCGATGTAGTGGCCGGCCACACGCCTGAACATCTCGAGGTCCTTCTCGGTGATGTCGCGCAGCTTCTGCGCCGGATTGCCGGCCCACAGCTCGCCCTTGCGCACGATCTTGCGCGGCGTCACGACGGCGCCGGCCGCCACCATCGCGCCGCTCTCGACCACAGCGCCGTCGAGCACCGTGGCGTTCATGCCGATGAAGGAATCGTCCTGGATTTCGCAGGCGTGCAGCAGTGCCATGTGGCCGACCGAGACATTGCGGCCGACGATGGCCATGAGACCGCGGGCGGCGACATGGACGACAGTGCCGTCCTGCAGGTTGGAGTTCTCGCCGATGCGAATGCCCGGCCCGTCGCCGCGCAGGATGCAGCCGTACCAGATGCCGCAGTTGGCGCCGATCTCGACCTCGCCGATCAGCGTCGCGTTGGGCGCGATGAAGGCCGACGGGTCGATCTTGGGAAGGAAGCCCTTGAACGGAACGATGAGACCGGACATCGGATCGTCTCTCCACATAGACGAAGGGCGCCTTGCGGCGCCCTTCGAGGATAGTCCAATCGCCGGTTTAGCGCTTGGAGAACTGGAAGCGCGCGCGGGCGCCAGCTCGGCCGTACTTCTTGCGCTCGACCACGCGCGAGTCGCGGGTGAGGAAGCCGTTGGCCTTGATGGTGCCGCGCAGGCCGGGCTCGAACTTGGTCAGCGCCTGCGAGATGCCGTGACGCACCGCGCCGGCCTGGCCCGAGAGGCCGCCGCCCGAGACGGTGGCGATCACATCGAACTGGCCGCCGCGCTCGGAAACGTCGAATGGCTGCTGGATCATCATGCGCTGGGTCGGACGCGCGAAGTAGATCGTCTGGTCGCGGCCGTTGATGGTGATCTTCCCAGTGCCGGGCTTCACCCAGACGCGGGCGACGGCGTTCTTGCGTCGGCCCGTGGCATAGGCGCGGCCCTGGGCGTCGATTTCCTTGACTCGAGCCGGCGCGGGCGCCTGCTCACCGCCAGCCGGCGCCTTCTTCAGTTCAGCGAACGTCGAAAGTTCAGTAGCCATGTCAGCCGATCCTCGAATTCTTGGGGTTGAGGGCGGCGACGTCGAGCTTCTCGGGCTGCTGTGCCTCCTGCTCGTGCTTCGGCCCGGCATAGACGCGCAGGTTCTTCATTTGCGCGCGGCCCAACGGGCCACGTGTGATCATGCGCTCAACGGCCTTGATCAGGACGCGCTCCGGGAAGCGGCCTTCGAGGCGCTTGCCCAGGGTCTCGCCCTTGATGCCGCCGGGATGGCCGGTGTGCCAGTAGAAGACTTCCCGCTCGGCCTTGCGGCCGGTCAGGCGGACCTTCTCGGCGTTGATGACGACGATGTTGTCACCGCAATCGATATGCGGCGTGAAGGTCGGCTTGTGCTTGCCGCGCAGGCGCGAGGCGATGATCGAGGCGAGCCGGCCAAGGACCAGCCCTTCGGCGTCGATCAGCAGCCACTTCTTCTGCACGTCGGCAGTCTTGGTGCTGGGAGTTTGATTGGTGATGAGGGAGTGCATGGTTCTTTCTTCCAATGAGCGCGCGCTTATGGAGGTCGCTGTTAAGAGTGTCAAGTCAACTTGACATTCACTTTACAATCAATGGCTTAGCGTGAGGTATTATTATACCGCAATCTATCTCATTGGTGGGATTGCATAAGTCACCGTCGCATGGGCGACCGGATCCTTCACCCCGTCGCTCCAGATGGTGAAGTCGCCCACCGCCAGGGTCTTGCCGAGTTTCATCAGGCGCCCCTCCCCGATCAGGTCAACCGGCTCGGGCTTGCGCATGAAATTGATGTTGAGGTTGGTCGTCACCGCCAGCGCCACCGGGCCGAGTTGGCCCATGATCAGCAGATAGAAGCCGCAGTCGACCAGCCACATCAGCGTCGGCCCGGAGATCGTCCCGCCTGGCCGCAGATGCCGCTCGTGCGTCGGCAGGCGAAGCCTGATGGTCTTGTCGTCGAGATGCTCGATCGCGAGACCGAGATGGGCCGACTGCGGGAAGTGCTCTTTTAGGAACTCCAGCAGATCGGCCGGACTCATCACCGGCATGACGGCACTCCCCTGAGCCAGTACACTGCGGCCATGACAGCCGCCTCCAACGAATCGGTCCTGCTGCGCCGCGACGAAGGTCGCGTCGCCATCCTGACGCTCAACCGCCCCAAGGCGATGAACGCGCTCTCGGGCGAGCTTATAGACGCGCTGCAGGCGGAATTCGACAGGCTCGCGAAAGACAAGGAAATCCGCTGCGTCGTGATCGAGGCCAGCGGCCGCGCCTTTTGTGCCGGCCACGACCTGCGCGAAGTCCGCTCGAGCGACGATTACGGCTTCCATCACCATTTGATGACGCGCTGCTCAACCATGATGATGTCGATCCGCCGCCTGCCACAGCCGGTGATCGCCAAGGTTCATGCCATCGCCACTGCCGCCGGCTGCCAGCTCGTGGCCGCGTGCGATCTTGCGGTCGCCTCCACCGACGCCAAGTTTGCGACGCCGGGGGTCAACATCGGCCTCTTCTGTGGCACGCCCTCGGTTCCGCTCGGCCGCAACGTCGGCTCCAAGCGCGCCCTCGACATGCTGTTCACCGGCGAGCCGATCAGCGCCGAGACCGCGCTGCGCGATGGGCTGGTGAGCCGCGTCGTTGCCGCCGCCGGTCTCGACAGGGCGACGATGGATCTCGCCAACACCATCGCGTCCAAGTCGCCGATGGTCCTCGCCCAGGGCAAGGAGCTGTTCCACAAGCATATGGAGATGGACCTCGAGCAGGCCTACGCCTACGCAACGGCCTTCATGGCCGGCGCCGTCACGCGCGAGGACGCCAAGCTCGGCATTGATGCCTTTGTGAATAAGCAGGGCCTGCCGGATTGGAAGGGGCGCTAGTCTCTCTTCTCAATTCTCGAAAATCAGGCACGTGGTCGTGCCGTGGGCGAGCAAGCGGCCTTTGTCGTCCGTGATCTTCCCCTCGGCTGTGCCGACACGCCGCCCGCGGTTCAACACAACGCCTTCCGCCTTGATCATCCCCGTCTCGGGGGTGATGGGGCGCACGAGGGAGATCTTGAATTCGAGGGTCGTCTGGCCGACGCCTTTCTCCAGGGTCGACCAGATGGCCAGCCCCATGCAGCTATCGAGCAAGGTGGCCGCGAGACCACCATGCACGGTGCCGGACGGATTGAGATGACTGTCGTTTGGCGTCGCCGTGACGACGACTCGCCCGGCCTCTGCCTCGGTCACGTCATAGCCCAGCGTTCGGGCAATCGTGTTGAGAGGCAGAGTTCCGTCGACGAGTCCCTGGACGAACTCCAGGCCACTCATCTCCTTTCGCCTGTTCGCGGCGACGGTTCCATAGGTCTTGCTGGTCGCCTGGTTCGACATCTCCGGTCAGCCTAACAGCCACCTTGGGACGTTGCTCGCGGAATTCGGACCTTACTGAAGTGTTGACGGGTCGGGATACCAGACCGTTAACTCGGATCAATAAAATGAGAGTAAACGGGAGAACGCTCATGCGGGTTATGAAATTGTCCCGGCGCGCTGCCGTCGCGTCGGCGATGGCTGGTGTCGCGACCGCGGCCGTTCCGGCACGCGCGCAGGACTTTCAGCAGGGCAAACCCATCACGATCGTGGCGCCATTCGGCCCCGGCACGACCAACGACATCATCGCCCGCCTGCTCGCCCAGGACATGACCGTCACCCTGGGCCAGAGCGTCATCGTCGAGAATCGTCCTGGCGCCACGGGCAACATCGGCGCCGACTATGTCGCGAAATCGCGCCCCGACGGCCACACGCTGGTGATCGCCTCCTTGAGCAACATCATCAACCAGGCCACCGGCAACGCCACGGCCAACCTGATCAACGACTTCACGCCCGTCTGCTTCGTCGGCGGTGTGCTCTATGCGATGCTGGTCCCCAACGAACTTCCGGCGAAGAATGTGGCCGAGCTGGTCGAGCTTGCCAGCAAGGAGCCCGGCAAGCTCAACTTCTCGGGCTTCATCGGCGGCGTGCCGCAGTTCCTGGGCGAGATGCTCAATCGCGCGGCTAGGATCAACACGGTGATGGTGCCCTACAAGAGCACGACCGACGCGCTTCCCGATCTGCTGACAAATCGCATCCAGATGTGGTTCACGCCTGTCGCATCAGGGGTGCCGGTCTACAACAACAAGCAGGCTCGCATGCTCGCCGTCACCGGCGAGAAGCGGACGGCCGTGGTGCCGGACGTCCCCACCTTCAAGGAACTCGGCTACCCCGACATGGTGGCCGAAGTTGCGTTTTACCTGCTGGCGCCAAAGGGGACGCCGCAACCCATCGTCGACAAGCTTTACCGCGCAGCCGACAAGGCGATGCAGAGCCCGAAGGCGCTGGAATCCTTCCGCGTCCAGGGCATCGAGGACAAGCGCGGCGGCCCCGCCGAACTCGCCGCCTATCTCGCCAACGAACTCCGTCGCTGGGGCGAAATCGTCAAACTGTCGGCGCCGGCAAAGTAGCCGGCGCTGGCGCGTCTGCTACTGACGCCAGTCGCTGCCCTTGCCCTCGATCTGGCGCAAGGCTGCCTTCCAGTAGGTCATGCCGTATTCCGGGTTGGCGCGCTGCTGCCGGGCGCGCTCGCCGTACTGGCGGATGACGTCGGGATCGATCGGATCGGGCTCCTCGTTCATACCGCGGGCGATGACCTCGACCTCGCAGGCGCGCTCGAGCATGTACATGCGGCGCAGCGCACCCGGGATCGATGCGCCGACCGTGAGCAGACCGTGATTGCGCAGCACCACCGAGTTGCCGCTCTGGCAAGTGATACCCAGCGCATCGCACTCTTCCTGCGACGTCGGCATGCCGTACTCGTGATAGACGAGGTCGTCCCACACCGAGAGCACATCCTGGCTGATCGGGCGCAGGCCTTTCTTCAGCACCGACACGCCAGTGCCGGCGCGGGTGTGAGTGTGCAGCACGCAGTTGCCGTCGGGCCGGGCCTTGTAGACGCCGCTATGGATGGTGAAGCCGGCAGCGTTGAAGCGGCCGTCCTTGCCGTAGACATTGCCGTCGAGATCCATCTTCACCAGGCTCGAGGCGGTGATCTCGTGGAACAGGTCGCCATAGTTGTTGATCAGGAAGCACTTGGGCTCGCCCGGAATGCGCACCGTCATGTGGGTGTCGATCGTGTCGGTCCAGCCGAAAAGATCGGTGATGCGGTAGAGGGCGGCGAGGTCGCAGCGCGCCTGCCACTCGGCCTCGGTCATTTCGTGATCTTGCTGCACCAAGCTATCCATGACTGAGTCCCTTCGTGTAGGTCGACGGCACCACGCTCTTGACCGACTGCGCGCGCTTGGCAAGCCAATAGGCCTGCGGCGGCGGCACTGAACCGAACTGCTTGTCGACGCCCAGCTTCTGCGCCGCGTCCATCGGCCAGTTGGGATTGTAGAGCAACTCGCGCGCCAGGGCGATCAGGTCTGCCTTGCCTTCCTGCAGTATCTGCTCTGCTTGGTCGGCATGGACGATCAGCCCGACCGCCATGCTCATGATGTCGGCATCCTTCTTGAGCCGCTCGGCATAGGGCACCTGATAGCCGTAGGTGACAGGCCCGGCACTCACCACGGGCGAGCCGCGCATGCCGCCCGAACTGCAGTCGATCACGTCCACGCCTTTGGGCTTCAGGATCTTCGCCAGGGCGACGCTCTGGTCCGGTCCCCAGCCCGAATCGTCCTCGACCGAGAAGCGCACGAACAGCGGCTTCGACGCCGGCCAGTGGATACGCACGCTTTCCACCACTTCGATGGCGAAGCGCATCCGGTTGAGCTCGCTGCCGCCATACTCGTCGTTGCGCACGTTGGAGAACGGCGAGAGGAACTGGTGGATCAGGTAGCCGTGCGCCATGTGCAGGTCCAGCACGTCGAAGCCCGCCTCATGGGCGCGCCGCGCCCCCTGCCCCCAGCGTTCCACGACTTCGGGAATCTCGGCGCGCGTCAGCGCGCGCGGCGTCGGATCGGTGTCGGGCGAGTTGATGCCGCTCGACGACACGAGCTCCCACCCTTGCCAATCCCAGATCTCCGGTGATTGCTTCAGCGGTGCACCACCCTCCCAAGGCCGGAAGCGCCGCGCCTTGCGACCGGAATGGCCGAGCTGGATGCCCGGCACCGAATTGTGCAGGCGGATGAAATCGACGCAGCGTTTCAGGCCGGGAATGTGGGCGTCGTCCCAGATGCCGAGGTCGCCCACCGTGCCGCAGCCGCGACGCTCGACCTTGGTCGATTCCATGATAACGAGGCCCGCGCCACCAGCAGCGTAGCGGCCGGCATTCATCAGGTGCCAGTCGGTGGCAAAGCCCTTCTCCGCCGAATACTGATGCATCGGCGCCACGACGACCCGGTTCTTGAGTGTCACGTCGCGGATGGAAATCGGGTCGAACAGCATCGGCTGTGCCATGTATACTTCCCCACCATGAACCACGACCGTTACGACGATCTGTATTTGCGCCGGATCCTGCGCGAGACGAAGACTATCGCGATGGTCGGCCTCTCGGCCAACTGGAATCGGCCGAGCTTCTTTGCTGCGAAATACCTGCTCGACCGCGGCTACAAGGTCATTCCAGTCAATCCCGCCGCGAAGGGCCAGGAGATCCTGGGCCAGAAGGTACATGGCTCGCTCGACGAGCTGCCGGTGAAGGCCGACATGGTCGACATCTTCCGCAATTCCGAGGCCGCCGGGCCGATCACCGACGAGGCCATCAGGCACGGCGCCAAGGTGGTGTGGATGCAGTTGGGCGTCGTGAACGAAGCCGCCGCCAAGCGGGCGGAGGATGCCGGCCTGAAAGTCGTCATGAACCGCTGTCCCAAGATCGAGCATTCCAGGCTCGCCGGCACCATCGAATGGCACGGCATCGCCAGCGGCGTCATCTCCTCCCGCAAGCGCACGCTTTAGCTGCCATGAAGTTCGGCGTCTTCGACCACATGGACCGTGCCGGCGCCGATCTCGGCCGGCAATTCGAGGACCGCCTGAAACTCATCGAACTGTACGAACGCTCGGGCTTTCACGCCTATCACCTGGCCGAGCATCACGCGACGCCGCTCGGCATGGCGCCCTCGCCCAGTGTTTTCCTGGCGGCGGTGGCGCAGCGCACGAAGACGCTGCGCTTCGGCCCGCTAGTCTACACCCTCAACCTCTATCATCCACTCCGCCTGATCGACGAGATCTGCATGCTCGACCAGATGAGCGGCGGACGGCTGGAGCTCGGCGTCGGCCGCGGCATCTCGCCCTACGAGGTCGGCTACTACGGCGTCGATCCCGCCACGGGCCCGGAACGGTTCGCCGAGCTGCTGGCGGTGGTCCTGAAGGGCCTGACCGAGAAGCGGTTGAACCACGACGGCAAGTACTTTTCCTTCAAGGACGTGCCGATGGAGATCCAGCCGGTGCAGCGGCCACATCCGCCACTGTGGTACGGCGCCAACTCGCTGGAGAGCGCCGACCGGCTGGCGGAGCAAGGCCTGAATGTCGTGGTCGGCATGAAGGCGGACGCTGTGGGCGCGTTCTCCGCCCGTTATCGCGCCGCCTGGAATGCGTTCGGCCACGACGAGGCCGCCCTGCCTTTCATCGGCCTCAGCCGCCACATCGTGGTCGGCGATACCGACCGCGAAGCGCAGAGTGCGGCCAAGCGTGCCTATGCGCTCTGGTACGATGCGCTGATCCATCTGTGGCGGGCCCATGGCGTCGGCCTGCCGCGGCAGATGATCCCGGCCGAGTTCGAGGGCGCCCTCGCCGGTGGCTACGTCGTCGCGGGCTCCGCCGCGACCGTGCGCGATCGTCTGAAGCGCGACAACGAGATCGCCGGCATCAACTATTGCCTCTGCCGGCTCGCCTTCGGCGACCTCTCCTTCGAGGAGTCCAGCCGCTCCCTCGAACTATTTGCGCGCGACGTGATGCCCGCTCTTTGATCCTTTAGCTATGCGTATTGGCAGGCGACTTTCTTCACGGTTGTATGTAAGATGGGTTGGCAACCCTCTGTCACAAATAGAAAATAATGAAATTCGCCGTCTTCGATCACCTCGACCGGTCCGGCCCCGATCTGGGCCGTCAATATGAAGACCGCCTGCGATTGATCGAGCTCTACGAATGGGCCGGCTTCCACGCCTATCATGTCGCCGAACATCACGGCACGCCGCTGGGCTCCGCGCCCTCGCCCGGCCTGTTCCTCGCCGCCGTTGCGCAGCGCACGACCACCCTTCGCCTCGGGCCTCTCGCCTATCCGCTTGGCCTCTATCACCCGCTGCGGCTCATGGAAGAGATCTGCATGCTCGACGTCATGAGCGGCGGCCGGCTCGAACTCGGCGTCGGCCGAGGCGCCTCGCCCTACGAGGCGGAGTTCTTCGGCGTCGAGCCCAGCACCGCCCAGGAGCGTTTCGACGAGATCCTCGAGATCGTGCTCAAGGGCCTGGGCGCCGTGCGGCTCGATCACGCCGGCAAGTTCTTCACCTTCAAGAACGTGCCGCTGGTCATGCAGCCCGTGCAGCGGCCGCATCCGCCGCTGTGGCACGTCACCCGCTCGCTGGAGAGCGCAGATCGCCTAGCCTCGCTGGGCTGCAACATCGCGCTCGCCATGCCGACCCACGACGCCGGCAAATTCACCGCCCGCTACCGCGCCGCGTGGGCTGCCCTCGGCCGGGTGCCCGAGGACATGCCGTTTCTGGGCAACACGCGCAACGTGGTGGTGCTCGACAGCGACCGCGACGCGGTCGCCGCCGCCCGCCGCGCCTTCCATGTCTGGTACGACTCGATGGTCCATCTGTGGCGCGCCAACGGCGTCGATCTGCCCCGCCAGGTTTCTACGCCCGACTTTGACGAAGCCGTCGACCAGGGCTACATCGTCGCCGGCTCGCCGGCCAAGGTGCGCGACCGCATGCTGCGCGACCAGTTCGTCTCGGGCATCAACTACAGTATCTGCCGCTTCGCCTGCGGCTATCTCTCGTTCGAGGAATCGGCACGCTCGGTGCGCTTGTTCGCGCGTGAGGTGATGCCGGCGCTGATGCCGGAAGACGACAAGGATCCCGCCCACTCGGCCATCGGCACGCTGGCGCCGGGCCTGCGCTGGATCGGCGCCGAGGATCTTTCCGAAGTCGGCTTTCTTTTCCGTTAGCGCCCACTCTTTCGCGAGCGCCAGGGCAAAGAAAAACCCGCGGTCCGAATACTCCCGGACCGCGGGCTCCCCCTCCGTGACACGCCGTCCGAGGTTGTTCCGCCCGTTACGGCGCGCCTCCCTAAACTCAGGCCTTGCTCTTCAGATGCGACAAAGCCGGCGATGGTGGGGCCACCGCCGGCTCGTCGAGAGGTCCTTGCTACGCCGCCCGGGGAGAGATAGCGACGAAGCGGGTCATGCCCTCACGATAGACTTTCATCAGCACCGGCTTGCCGGTGGTCTTGGCTTCCTTGAGCTTCTCGCCAGCCATCTTCGGGCTGTCGACCGCATCGCGGCCGACCTGCTGGAGGATGTCACCGGCCTTCAGGCCCTGGTCGTCCGCTGGGCTGCCTGGCTCGACCGCCGCCACCAGTGCGCCCGTGACCGCGACGTCGAGGCCGAGCTGCTTGCGTACTTCCGGCGAGATCGGCGCCAGCGACACCCCGTAGCTCATCGGCTCCGGCTTGGCGGTCTCGGCCGGCTTGCCGTCGGCCTTGGCCTTGACGATCGCGCTCTCTTCCTTTTGGTCGCCGACCTTGGCGGTGAAGGACAGGTCCTTGCCGTCGCGCCACACGCCGAGCTTGGCCGAGGTGCCTGGCTTCATCGCCGAGATCATGCGCGTGAGCTCCTTGATGCCGTCGATGTTCTTGCCGTCGACGCTCATGATCACGTCACCCGACTTGATGCCGGCTGCGAGCGCGGGGCTCTCGGGCTGCACCATGGCGACCAGCGCACCCTTGTCGGCCTTGAGCGACAGGCTCTCGGCGATCTCCTTGGTCACCGGCTGGATCTGCACGCCGAGCAAGCCGCGCTCGACCCGGCCCTTGGCCTGAAGCTGCGATACCACCGGCTCGGCCTGGCTCGACGGGATGGCGAAGCCAAGCCCGATATTGCCGCCGGTCGGCGAGTAGATCGCCGTGTTGATGCCGATAACCTTGCCATCCATGTCGAACAGCGGGCCACCGGAGTTGCCGCGGTTGATGGCCGCGTCGGTCTGGATGTAGTCGTCGAACGGGCCCGACTGGATGTCGCGGCCGCGCGCCGACACGATGCCCGTGGTCACGGTGCCACCGAGGCCGAACGGATTGCCGACCGCCATAACGGCCTGGCCGACGCGCACCTTGGAGGCGTCGCCGAAGGTGACGAACGGCAGGGCCTTGTCGCTCTCGACCTTGAGCACGGCGAGGTCGGTCTTCTCATCGCCGCCCAGCATCTTGGCCGGCAGCTTGGTGCCATCCGCCATCGTCACGGTGATCGAGTCGGCCTTCGACACGACGTGGAAGTTCGTCACGATCGTGCCCTTGGCGTCGACGATGAAGCCGGTGCCGACGGCCTGGCCCTTGTCGGCCGGGCGCTGCTTGCCTTGCGGCTTGCCGGGCTGGGCCGGCTGGCCGAAGCGCTCGGCGAAGCGCTTCATGAACTCTTCCATCTGCTTGTCCTGCGGACCGGACATGCGGACGTCGTCACTGTCGTCGCTGCCAGCCTTCATGGTCACGGCGACGTTGACGACCGCCGGGGTCACCTTGGCGGCGAGATCGGAGAAGTCCTGCACGACCTGCGGAGCGGCAATCGCTGCGGGCGCGCTGAACATCGGGGCGATAAGGGCGGGGGCAGTAAGCGCTGTGGTCAGCGCCAGGGCAGTTAGAATACGGCTCTTGGTCTTTGTCATGAACAACCTCCTTTGGGGGCCTCGGAAAGGAATATGGGGGGAGGCCGGTGGCGCCCGGATGGCCGTCCGATTGAATGTTTGTATAGTTGGGGAACGTTGCGCCGGTGGTCGGCGCCAGATAGACGGGCGCCGTGAAAATCCTCCTGGTTGAAGACGACAAGCAAACCGCCGACTACATCGCCAAGGGTCTGCGCGAGCATGGCCACGTGGTCGATCATGCCGACAACGGCCGCGACGGCCTCTATCTCGCGACCGGCGAAAAATACTACGAGGTGCTGATCGTCGACCGCATGTTGCCGGCCATGGACGGGCTGTCGCTGGTCAAGGCGGCGCGGACCTCGGGCGTGAAGACGCCGGTCCTGTTCCTCACCACCATGGGCGGCGTCGACGACCGCGTCGCCGGTCTCGAGGCGGGCGGCGACGATTACCTCGTAAAGCCGTTCGCCTTCGCCGAGCTGCTGGCCCGCGTCAGTGCGCTCGCCCGCCGGCCGCCCATCATGGCGGCGACGTCGCTCGCCGTGGGCGACCTCGAGATGGATCTGCTGGCCCGCACCGTGACCCGCGCCGGCAAGCGTCTCGACCTGCTCGCCCAGGAATTCAAGATTCTCGAATACCTGCTGCGCCACGCCGGCGAGGTCGTGACCCGCACCATGCTGCTGGAGAAGGTCTGGGACTTCCACTTCGATCCCAAGACCAACATCGTCGAGACGCACATCAGCCGCCTGCGCTCGAAGATCGACAAGGGCTTCGACAAGCCCCTGCTCCACACCGTCAGGGGGGCTGGCTATGTCATCCGCGCGCCCGGCTAGGACGCTCGCGCGGATCCTGCGTTCCGCCAGCTTCCGCCTGCCGCTGATCTATGCCGTGATGTTCATGGTCTCGGCCGGCGCGCTGCTCGCCACGGTCTACTATACGGCGACGGCGGCGATGCAGGCGGACATGGCCGCCGTGCTCCGCACCGAGGCGCTGCAGCTCACCGAGATCCACCGGCGCAGCGGCCTTGCCGGCCTCGCCGATCAGATCACCCGGCGCATGAACTTCCGGACCAAAGGGCCGATCTTCTATCTCCTGCAGGCGCCCAACCGCCGCGTCGTGGTCGGCAACCTGCCCGGCATGCCGCCGGTCAATGGCGTCATCGATTTCGTGCCGAAGCCCGAGGCAGCCGAAGCCGAGGCGGAGCAGCCGCCCAAGCTCACCGGCTACGGCCTCACCTTGTCCGACGGTTCGTTCCTGCTGGTGGCCCAGGACGCCAATCGCCTCACCGATATGCAGAACGCCATCGTCCGCGCCTTCGCCTGGGCCGGCGGCCTCACGCTCCTGCTGGCGATCGCCGGCGGCGCCTGGCTCGGAAATACGTTCCTGCGCCGCATCGACGCCATCACCCGCACCAGCAACGCCATCATGGAAGGCGACCTTTCGGCGCGCATTCCCGTGCGCGGCACGCACGACGAGCTCGACCAGCTCGTCACCAGCCTCAACGCCATGCTGGGCCGCATCCAGCAGCTGATGGACGGATTGCGCCAGGTCTCCAGCGACATCGCCCACGATTTGCGCACCCCGCTCGGCCGACTGCGCCAGCACCTCGAGGATGCGCGCGACCGGGCCAAGACCACCGCCGACTACGATCAGGCGACCGACGCTGCCATCGAGGAGGCGGACGCCCTCCTCGAGACCTTCTCGGCCCTGCTGCGCATTGCCCAGGTCGAGGCCGGCGCGCAGAAGAGCGCTTTCGCCGAACTCGACTTCTCCGCGCTCGTGCGCAGCATCGGCGAGGCCTATCAGCCGGCCGCCGAGGATTCGCGGCACAAGCTCCTGATCCGGGTCGAGGACGGCGTCATGCTCACCGGCGACCGCCAGCTCCTCGCCCAGATGATCTCCAACCTGGTCGAGAACGCGCTCAATCACACGCCGGAAGGCACCACGGTCTCGCTCGGCCTGCGCAAGCGCGACGCCGGCTTCGAGGCCGAAGTCGCCGACGATGGGCCCGGCATCCCCACAGACGAGCATGCCAAGGTGTTCGACCGCTTTTACCGCCTCGATCGCAGCCGCTCGACCGCCGGCAGCGGCCTCGGCCTCGCGCTGGTCAAGGCGATCGCCGGCCTGCACGGGCTGACCGTGCGGCTGGAAGATCGCAAGCCGGGCCTCTCTGTCATCCTGAGCGGAGCGAAGGATCCTTCGCTGCGCTCAGGATGACAATTGCTCCTTGGCTCTGGATCCCTCTTACGATCTTCGCTGCCCTGGCCCAGACCGTCCGCAACACCGCGCAGCGGCGGCTGGTCGACGACCTCGGCACGCTGGGCGCCACCCTTGTCCGCTTCCTCTACGGCATGCCGCTCCTCGCCCTGTGGCTCGGCCTCGTGATCGCCCTGGGCGGCCAGGCGATGCCACCCCTGACGACGGGCTTCGCCGCCTGGGTGCTGGTGGCGGCACTCAGTCAGATGGCCGGCACGGCGCTGTTGCTGCGCGCCATGGCGGCCCGCAGCTTCGCCATCGGCCTCGTCTATTCCAAGAGCGAAGTCATCCAGGTCGCCCTCTTCTCGGTGATCTTCCTGGGCGAGAGCCTGTCGCTGGCGACGGCGCTCGCGATCGTGCTGGCGACATTCGGTGTCGTGCTGCTGTCGCCGCGCGCCCAGGGGACAGTGCTCGCGCGCAGCTGGGCCGATCCTGCCGCCCTGTTCGGCCTGGCCTCGGGCTCGGCCTTCGCCATCTCGGTGGTCGGCTACCGTGGCGCCGCACTGGCGCTCGACGCCGGCTCACCCTTCCTCGGCGCCGCCGGAACCCTGTTCTGGAGTCAGCTCACCCAGACCGTGCTGCTCGGCGCCTGGCTCGCGCTGCGCACGCCCCAGGTCGTGCTGGGTGCGTTGCGCGAATGGCGGATGTCGCTGTTTGCCGGTCTCGCCGGCGCATCGGCCTCGCTCGCCAACGTGACGGCGCTGGCGCTCGAATCCGCTTCAAACGTCCGAACGCTCATCCTGGTCGAGGTGCTGTTCACCTATTTCGTATCCCTGCGCATCTTCCGCGAAGCGATCAGCCGGCGCGAGCTCGCCGGCATTGCGCTGGTCGTGCTGGGCGTCGGGATCATTTTCGCGACTTCGCGTTGAAGGCATTGTCCGGGGATGAAAGAACTCTTCGCCTATGTCGGCAGCTACACCACGCCGGAGCGCAACGGGCACGGCAATGGCATCAACGTCTATCGCGTCGACCGCCGCAGCGGGGCCTTCGCGCACGTCCAGCATCTGGGCGGCCTTGAGAATCCCTCGTTCCTGGCAATCGATCGGTCGGGGAGTTTCCTCTATTCAGTGCACGGCGATCGCAGCGAAGCGACGGCCTTCTCCATCGATCAGCGCACCGGCCACTTGAGCCTGATCAACCGCCAGTCGACCGGCGGCTACAATCCGGTGCATCTCGCGCTCGACTCCAGCGGCTCGTTCCTGGCGGTGGTGAACTACGGCTCCGATTCGCTGGCCGTTCTGCCGGTACAGAAGGATGGTGGCCTCGCCCCCTACACCACCCTCACGCCGGTCACCGGGACACTGGGACCGCACCGCGTGCAGCAGCGCAACATGGCGCCGCACCATATCCCGCTCGATCGCCAGGGCCGCTTCTTCTATGTGCCATGCAAGGGGTCGGACTGCGTCGTGGCCTATCGGCTCGATGAAAGACGCCGCGTGCTGGTCGAGGCCGCCCGCGTGACTGCCCGGCCCAGCGCCGCGCCACGCCACATCGACTTCCATCCAACGAAGGCGCTGGCCTACGTCCTCAACGAGCTCGATTCGACGATCACGAGCTACCGCCAGGATCGCCGCAGCGGCAAGCTCACGCCGCTGCAGACCGTTCCCGCGACCCCCTCAGATTTTACCGGCTACAGCACCGGCGCGGAAATCTGGCTCGATCGCCGCGGCCGCCACGTCTATGTCTCAAACCGTGGCCACGACAGCATCGGCGTGTTCGCCGTGGATGCCACCAAGGGCACGCTGGTGCCGAAGCAGTGGGTGCCGACGCACGGCAAGACCCCACGCTTCTTCGCCTTCGATCCGGCCGAGAAGCATCTGTACGTCGCCAATCAGGACGGCCACTCGATCGTCACCTATCGCGTCGGCCGCGACGGCCGGCTGGCGCCGAGCCCGGTCAAGGTGAAGGTCGGCAGCCCGGCCTGTATCGTATTTTCGCATTAGTCGCCGGGACCGGCGGCCTCAGCCTTCTTCCTGGAAGGCCTCCTTACGCGCTTTCTTGATGCTCGGCAGGGCCATCAGGATCAGCAGCAGGCTGGTGGTGATGAGGAGGCCGAGGCTGATCGGCCGCTCGAGGAACACCATCGCATCGCCGCGCGACAGCAGCATGGCGCGGCGGAAGTACTCCTCCATCTGCGGCCCGAGCACGAGGCCCAGAAGGAACGGTGCACCCTCGCAGCCCAAGCGTGAGAAGATGTAGCCCAGCACGCCGAAGCCTGCGACCTGCAGGACGTGGAAGGTGCTGTTCTGCAGGCTGTAGGCGCCGATGCAGCAGAACAGCAGGATGGCCGGGGCGAGGAAGCGGTAGGGCACCGTCAGCAGCTTCACCCACATACCGATCATCGGCAGGTTGATGATCACCAGCATGGCATTGCCGATCCACATCGAGGCGATCATGCCCCAGAAGAGGTCCGGCTTCTTGGTCATGACCTCGGGCCCGGGCTGGATGCCCTGGATGATCATGGCGCCGACCATCAGCGCCATGACGGCATTGGACGGAATGCCGAGCGTCAGCATGGGAATGAACGAGGTCTGGGCCGCGGCATTGTTCGCCGCCTCGGGTGCCGCGACACCCTCGACCGCGCCCTTGCCGAACTCGCCGGGATTCTTGGAGAGTTTCTTCTCGAGCGTATAGGCCGAGAAGGCACCCAGCGTCGGTCCGCCGCCGGGCAGAACTCCAAGCAGCGAGCCCAAGGTCGTACCACGCAGGATGGCCGGGATGGATCGGCGGATCTCCTCGCGCGTCGGCCACAGGGAGCCCACCTTGATGGCCCCGCCTCTCTCAAGATGCTTCTCGAGATTGACGACAATCTCGGCGATGCCAAACAGGCCCATCGCGATCGGCGCGAAGTCGATGCCGTCGCTGAGTTCCGGAATGTCGAACGTGAAGCGCTGCGCACCGGTGTTCACGTCGGTGCCGACCAGGCCGAACAGCAGCCCCAGGAACACCATCGCGATCGCCTTGGTCACCGAGCCGCTGGCCAACACGACGGCGGCCACCAGGCCCAACGCCATCAGCGCGCAATAGTCGGCGGGACCGAACTTCTGCGCCATGCGCGTCAGCGGCTCTGCGAAGATCACGATGATGATGGTGCCGATGGTGCCGGCAAAGAACGAGCCGACCGCGGAGATCGAGAGTGCCGCACCGGCGCGTCCCCTGCGCGCCATCTGGTAGCCGTCGAGACAGGTCACGACCGACGAGGCTTCACCCGGCAGGTTGACCAGGATCGAGGTTGTCGAGCCACCGTACTGCGCACCGTAGTAGATGCCGGCCAGCATGATCAGCGAGGCGGTCGGCGGCAGGTGGAAGGTGATGGGCAGCAGCATGGCGATGGTCGCCACGGGACCGATGCCCGGAAGCACGCCGATCAGCGTGCCGACCATGCAGCCGACCAATGCGTAGAGCAGGTTCTGGAAGGTGAAAGCGACGCCGAAGCCGAGGACCAGGTTGTCGAAGATTTCCATCTCACCACACTCCGCGCACGATGGAGATATTCATCCCGAGGCCGACCTTGAAGACGATGGTGCAGATGATCGCGAGCACCACCATGTTGCCGATCACTTCCGTCAGCTTGAATTCCTCGCCGCCCAGCGAGGAGATCCCGATCAGCACGATCAGGGCCGGCAGCAGGCCGGCGCGCTCGAACAGCAGCGCAAAGCAGACAATGCCGATGGTGACCATGACGATCGGCTTCCATTTTGGCTTCTCGACCGGCTCGCTGCCCGCCACCAGTCCGATGATGCAGATGAGGACGCCCAGTCCCATCATGATCAGCGCCAGCATGCGCGGCACATAGCCCGGCCCCATGCGAACAGGGGTCCCAACCGCCAGGTTCTGGCCGTAGTAGAGCGCCAAAAGCCCGAAAGCGATGAACATCGCCCCGGACAAGAAGTCCTTGGTCAAAAATCGGTACAAACCGCCTCGCTTCCCCACCTGCATGCTGCCTGGCTGTTGACCGCGAAGCGCACCGCCCTCCCTTAGGCTCCGAGACTTACATCAAGCTGACGGCTGCGTTTCGCTATCCGCGTAGATGTTCGAACATTGACGCGTTCTGCCGATTGAGGTAGGAAAATACCTATGACTTCCTGCCGATCCCTCTTGCGCCCGCGTTACGCATGCAACGACACGCTCGCAGGATGACGAAAGTCGGTTTCCAAGATGTCCGCTTTTGGCGGACATTCGGCCTCCTTCCTGCCTGCGAAATCGTGCGCAGGTTCAACGACTTGGCGGCAATTTGATGCCATCCTTCGGGAGGTAAAGTCAGTTTTCAGTTTTTCCGTACAGCGCCGGACATTTCGGAGAATTCCATGAGCGACAAGACATTCGGTTTCGAGACCCTGTCGGTCCATGCCGGTGCCGCGCCCGATCCCGCCACCGGCGCGCGGGCGCTGCCGATCTACCAGACCACAGCCTATGTCTTCGAGGATGCCGACCACGCCGCGGCGCTGTTCAACCTGCAAACCGTGGGCTTCATCTATTCGCGCCTCACCAATCCGACCAATGCGGCCCTTGAATCGCGCCTCGCCACCCTGGAAGGCGGCCGTGGCTGCACGGTGGCCTCCTCCGGCCATGCCGCCCAGGTGCTCGCCTTGTTTCCGCTGATGGGCCCGGGCGCCGAGATCGTCGCCTCCTCGCGTCTCTATGGCGGCTCGCTGCAGCAGATGAAGAATACCTATCCCAAGTTCGGCTGGGCGGCTGCAATCGTCGACGCCGACGAGCCGGAGAACTTCAAGCGCGCCGTCACGGAAAACACCAAGGCCTTCTTCATCGAGAGCCTGGCCAATCCCGGCGGCGTGGTGAGCGACATCGAGGCGATCGCCCGCATCGCCGAGGCTTCGGGCGTGCCGCTGCTGGTCGATAACACGCTGGCCACGCCCTACCTCTGCAAGCCGATCGACTACGGCGCGACCCTGATCGTGCACTCAACCACCAAATTCCTGAGCGGCACCGGCACGTCGATGGGCGGTGCGGTCGTCGACTCGGGCAAGTTCGACTGGTCGCGCGGGGCGAAGTTCCCGAGCCTCGCCGGCCCCGAGCCCGCCTATCACGGCCTCAACTTCTACGAGACATTCGGCGACATGGCCTACACCTTCCACAGCCATGCCGTCGGCCTGCGCGACCTCGGCCCTTCACAGGCCCCGTTCAATGCCTGGCTCACCATGCTCGGCATAGAAACGCTGGGGCTGCGCATGGAACGGCACTGCGCCAATGCGGCCAAGGTGGCGCAGCATCTCGAGAAGCACCCAGCCGTTGCCTGGGTGAACTACGCGGGCCTCGCCTCGAACAAGTACAACAAGCTCGCCAAGAAATACCTGCCCAAGGGCGCCGGCTCGGTCTTCACCTTCGGCGTCAAGGGCGGCTACGACGTCGGCGTGAAGGTGGTGGACGGCGTCGAGCTCTTCTCGCACCTGGCCAACATCGGCGACGCCAAGAGCCTGATCATCCACCCCGCCTCGACCACGCATCGCCAGCTCTCCGACGAGCAGCGCGTGTCGGCCGGCGCCGGACCCGACGTGCTCAGGCTCTCGATCGGCATCGAGACGGTGGACGACATCATCGCCGATCTTGACCAGGCCCTCGCCAAGGCGACCGCATAGTGTTGAGCCAGGCCGACAACGCGTTCCTGACGCAGGCCGGCAAGGGCACGCCGACGGGCGAGCTGCTGCGCCGTTTCTGGATGCCGGCGCTGCTGTCGGACGAGTTGCCTGAACGCGATGGGCCGCAGAAGAAAATCCGCATCATCGGCGAGGACCTGCTGGCCTTCCGCCAGACCGACGGAAGGGTCGGCATTGTCGAGCCGCACTGCCCGCACCGCGGCGCCAACCTCTACTACGGCCGCAACGAGGCGTGCGGCCTCAGGTGTTCGTTCCACGGCTGGAAGTTCGATCTCGACGGCAACTGCGTCGATCTCCCGACCTCGCCGCCGGAGTCGGCCTACAAGGACACGATCAAGCTGCTGGCCTATCCGACCCGCGAATGGGGCGACATGATCTGGGTCTACATGGGCCCGCGCGAGCTGATGCCGGAACTGCCGCAACTCGAGATGGCGCTGGTGCCGGCGGCCTCGCGCTTCGTCACCAAGAAATGGCAGGACTGCAACTGGGTCCAGAGCCTTGAGGGCGCCATCGACACGTCGCACTTCTCGTTCCTGCACAAGGTGCTGGCGACCGACGAGGACGCCGCGCGCAAGGCGATGGCCAACGCAGCACTTGGCGACCAGTCCAAGCCCGACGATCGCGTGCGCTGGGTGCAGAACGATCCGCGGCCGCGCTTCCAGGTTTTGGGCCATGAGACCGGGCTGGTGATCGGCGGCGGACGCAAGACCGACAGTCGCGATCTCTACTGGCGCATCGCCCAGTTTCTGATGCCCAATCACGCCTACACGCCCGCCGCCTTCCCCGGCGAGATCTACTACGGCCAATCCTGGGTACCGGTCGACGACGTGAACTGCTGGATCTATTCCTACTGCTGGCAACCGGAGCGGCCGTTCAGCAACTCGGAGCGCGCCAAGTATCGCGGCGGCTTCAACGTCCACTCCGAGGTGGACGCCGACTACAAGCCGCTGCGCAACCGGGACAATGACTACCTGCGCGACCGCAACGTGCAGCTGAAGGAGAACTTCACCGGCATCACCGGCGTCAGCGAGCAGGACGCCGCGATTCAAGATAGCCAGGGGCCGATCCAGGATCGCACCAAGGAACACCTCGGGCCGACCGACATCGGCATCGTGGAGTTCCGCAAGCTGATGATGGGCGCGGCACGCAAGCTTGCCGCCGGCGAGGCCCCGAAGCAGCCGGCTCTCTCCGCGCGCTATGCGGTGCGCTCCGGAGGCTGGCTCGCGGCGCCGGAGAAGGATCTCGCCGCGGTGATGACCGAGCGCTTCGGTCACGACCGCGGCTACATCGGCAACCAATATGGATTAGGTGACTGATGCTGAGCCAAACCGACAACGCGCTCCTCACGCTGAGCGGTCCCGGCACGCCGATGGGCGACCTGCTGCGCCGCTTCTGGATGCCCGCCCTCCTCTCCGAGGAACTGTCGGAGCGCGACGGGCCGCCGAAGAAGATCAAGATTCTGGGCGAGGAGCTGCTGGCCTTCCGCCAGACCGACGGCCGCGTCGGTATCGTCGAGCAGCATTGCCCCCACCGCGGCGCCAACCTCTATTTCGGGCGCAACGAGGAGTGCGGTATCCGCTGCGCCTTCCACGGCTGGAAATTCGACATCGACGGCAACTGCGTTGACCTGCCGACCTCGCCGCCGGAATCCTCGTACAAGGACACGATCAAGCTGCTGGCCTATCCCGTCCGCGAATGGGCCGACATGATCTGGGTCTACATGGGCCCGCGCGAGCATATGCCGGAGCTGCCACAGCTCGAGCTTGGCCTCGTTCCAGCCGGGCATCGCTACGTCTCCAAGAAGCGGCAGGACTGCAACTGGGTGCAGAGCCTCGAGGGCGCCATCGACACCGCCCATTTCTCTTTCCTGCATGCCATCCCGACCAAGGACGAGGCGGTCAAGCTCGACATCCTGCGCAAGACGTCGGCGATCGGCCAGGAAAGCGGTTTGGCCGATCGCATGCGCTGGGTGACCGACGATCCCCGGCCGAAGTTCAGGATCCAGAGCCACGACGCGGGCCTGGTGATCGCGGCCGGCCGCAAGACCGACTCGACCGATCTCTACTGGCGCATCGCGCAGTACCTCGCGCCCAACCACGCGCTGGTGCCGGTCGCCTTCCCCGGCGAGGTCTATCACGGCCAGACCTGGGTGCCGGTCGATGACACGACATGCTGGGTCTACACTTACAGCTGGGTCCCCGACCGTCCGCTGACCAACGCCGAGCGCGCCAAGTACGCGACAGGGCTCAGCCTGCATGCCGAGATCGGCGAGGACTATGTGCCCAAGCGCAACATTGGCAACGACTACTTGATCGACCGCGAGCTGCAGAAGACGCTGAGCTTCACCGGCATCAGCGGCGTGTCCGACCAGGACGCCGCGATTCAGGACAGCCAGGGCCCGATCCAGGACCGCACCCGGGAGCATCTCGGCCCGACCGACGTCGGCATCGTCGAGTTCCGCAAGCTGGTGATGGCCGCCGCCCGCGCCCTGCGGAAGGGCGATGCACCGCGGGCCGCTGCACGGGCGCAAAGTTACGCGGTTCGGGCGGGCGGATGGATCGCCGCTCCTGAGAAGGATCTCGCGACGGTGATGACCGAGCGCTTCGGCCATCCGCACGGCTATGTCGGCCACGAGCACGGGCTCGTGGAATAGAAGGGGAATAGTTAGACCGGACCGGCGGGCTGCATTATCGTCCGCCCAACGCCTTCTGGGGAGAAAGCACAGTGACGATCAAGATTTACGGTCCCGCCGCTTCGCGCGCCGCACGCGCGCTGTGGATCGTGCACGAACTCGATATTCCGTTCGAGCATGTCGCGCTCGAGATGAAAGACCTCAAGACCGCCGACTATCTCAAGGTCAATCCCAACGGCAAGGTGCCGACACTGGTCGACGGCGATTTCAAGCTGTTCGAGTCGATGGCGATCAATCTCTATCTCGCCGCCAAGCACAACAAGAACGGCTTCATGCCGGCCAGCCTCGAGGACCAGGCGGTCTGCCACCAGTGGAGCTTCTGGGGCATGACCGAGGTCGAGAAGTCCCTTCTCACGATCCTGATCGACATGTTCATGACCGCCCCCGATAAGCGCAAGCCCGACGCCGTGGCCGACGCGCAGAAGGCGCTGCCCAAGCCGTTCGGCGTACTGAATAGCGCACTGCAGGGCCGCGACTATCTTCTCGGATCGACCTTCACCGTGGCCGATCTCAACCTCGCCTCGATCATGAGCTGGGCCAAGCCGATCAAGTTCGACTTTGCGCCCTTCCCCAATGTCGGTGCGTGGCTCGATCGCTGCCTCGCGCGGCCGGCCTACAAGGCGGCGCGCTCGACCAAATAGCAGCTATTCCGCCGGTGCCGCCCGCGGTACCGGTGTTCTAGCCTCCTGGCCGCGTTCGCTGCCCGGCAGCAGCAGCGCCACCAGCGTGATCACCACGGAGGTGGCGGCGAGACCCAGGAACAACAGTTCCAGATTGCCCGTGCTCTCGCGCACCCAGGCGATGGCCAGGATGGCAACGGGGCTGGCTCCCAGTGCCACGACGAATTTCGCGCCGAAGCCCAGGCCGTGATAGCGGCTGGGCGTGTAGCGCGCGATCAAGATGTTCTCGACCGGGCCCGCGGCTGAGCTCAGAACCGCCGAGGCGATGGCACCGGCAAGCGCCACGTAGCCATTGCCCATGGCCAGCGCCAGCATGGCGCCGACCTGCAGCGCCGAAGCCACGACATAGGTCGTCTTCAGCGGATAGCGATCGATGATGCGCCGGCCCATGGCGTATTGCGCGATGCCGGAGACGATGTAGATCATTGAGGTCGCGAGCCCGACCCACAACACGGCCTGCGTGACGACACCCCAGGAGGCAAGGCTGTCGCGTACCCAGGCGATCTGGTCGCCGAGGCGCGACTGGAACACCAGTGCGGCGCCGTACATCACCGCGGCCCAGGTGACGCCCTCGAGCGCCATGGTCACCGAGAGCACGGAGAAGACCCGCCAGAAGTTGCGGCGGCCGACTTCTACACCGGGCGTCTGCGGCATCGGCCGGTCGCCGATGCGGCCACGCCGGATTTCGAACAGCAGCACCGCGCCCACGACGAGGCAGACGATGCCCGGCACGATGAAGGCCGCACGCCAGGAATAGAGCGTGATCAGCACGCCGGGCACGATGCCATAGAGCGCCAGTCCCGCGCTGCCCCACAGGCCGTTCACGCCCATGGCGTGGCCCTGCTCCTTGGCCGTGCGGATCACCCAGCCGATGCCGACGGAATGATAGATGGCGCCGAACGCGCCGATGCCGCAGAGCGCCAGCGACAGGGCGAAGGTGTCGCCGGCCGGCACCAGGCCGCAGGCGATCGACGACAGGCCGAGGCCCGCGAACATCACCACCATCATGGCCGGTGCCCCGAAGCGGTCCGAGGCCCAGCCCGCCGGCAGCGACATGACGCCCAGCAGGATTGTCGCGGGGGCATAGAGGCGGAGCAGGTCCTCGGGCGGCAGCTTCCAGGCAATGGCGAGTGTCAGCACGATCACGGCATAAAATGCCGTCATCAGGTGCATCAGCGCATGGCCGATCGAGGAAAACAGCAGGACGCGCTGGCCGGGGTCGGGAGAACTCATGGCTTCTTGTATCAGCCCGGCCGATCTGCGCCGCAAGCCGGCTTGCGGCAACGCTGCCATTCGCGCTAAAGCCCCCTGCCGCGGCGGTTGCTGCGGCACCGGTCGGGGCGTAGCGCAGCCTGGTAGCGCACCTGTCTGGGGGACAGGGGGTCGCAGGTTCAAATCCTGTCGTCCCGACCAATTTCCTTCCCCTGCCATCATCTTCGTACCGATGAACAGCCGGCGCGCGCTCGCCTTCATATTCTGCACCGTGACGCTCGACATGCTGGCGGTGGGCCTGATGATCCCGGTGCTGCCCGGCATCGTGCTGGCCTTCATGGATGGCGATACCGCCGGGGCTGCCGAGGTCTTCGGCCTGTTCGCCACGGTCTGGGGGCTGATGCAGCTTCTGTCCTCGCCCCTGCTCGGCGCCCTCTCGGATCGCTTCGGCCGCCGGCCGGTGATCCTGATTTCCTGCCTCGGCCTCGGCCTCGACTACATCTTCATGGCGCTGGCCCCATCGCTCATGCTGCTGTTCATCGGCCGCGTGATCTCGGGCATCACGGCGGCCACCATCAGCACCTCGTTCGGCCGCGGCCTGCCTGATCAATGCCGCCTTCGGCTGGTTCGTATTGCCGGAATCGCTGCCGCCGGAAAAGCGCATGGCCTTCGCCTGGAAGCGCGCCAATCCACTGGGCTCGCTCAGGTTGCTGGGCCGGCATCGGCAGCTGATCGGGCTGGCGGTGGTGGATTTCCTCGCCAACGTCGCCCACTACGCCCTGCCGTCGGTGTTCGTGCTCTACGCCGCCTACCGTTACGGCTGGGGCGAGACGGCCGTCGGCTTCACCCTGGCGTTCGTCGGGATCTGCAGCGCCATCGTCCAGGGTCTTCTGGTCGGGCCGGTCGTCGCGCGGTTTGGCCCGCGCCGCGCCCTGTTCGCTGGCCTCCTGATCGGCGGCGTCGGCATGGCGGTCTACGGGCTGGCGCCCACGGGGGCGTGGTTCCTGGTCGGTGTCCCGATCATGGCCCTGTGGGGCATCGCGGGCCCGGCCGCCATGGACATGATGAGCCGGCGGGTGAGCGAGTCGGAGCAGGGCCAGCTGCAGGGCGCCAACAGCTCGGTCCGCAGCCTGGCCGGCCTGTTCGCCCCGGGATTGTTCACCGTGACGTTCGCCTGGCTGCTGGGCTCTCTGCCCGGCGCGCCGTTCCTGCTGGCCGCGGCCTTGATGGCCGCAGCCGCCGTCGTGAGCTGGATCGCTACGGCGCCGTCGCCGCCCGGCGACCCGCCTCTGTGAGCTTGCACACCAGCCAGTCCGGCTTCAGCGGATTGTTGAACCAAGGCTCTGCCCAGCCGCGCTCGACGCAGCGGCGGACGACGGTGGCATCGACGTCCTGGCCGTCGAGGTCGAACAGCGGCAGCTTGCCGCCCGCCTGCGCGAGGCCCCGGCGCAGGTAAAGCATCTCGGCAAATGCTGGGAGATCGCCTTCCAACTCATTGTCGTTAAAGGATAAAGAATCGAATGATCGCGCCGGTTGATGCGCGAGAGCATGGCTGGACAACACGGCGACGTCCCCCTCTGACGATGCCGAAAAAGCTAAACAAATCAGGTGGATGCCACCGTTTCCGGAGACGCCTACCCGACTTGGCGGTTCAAGCCCTCGAACCTCTGCCCCCCGGCAGCGATCCCAGGTCTCGACCTAGTTCTGAGCCTTCAGCGTGCTGCGCAGCTGCGTCAGCGCCTGTTCGAGGTCTTCCAGCACCGTTTCGATTTCCCGGCGCTTGTGCAGATCCAGCATGGCGGCCCGCGGCGTCGTGGTCGACGGTTGCGGCCCGGTACGCGGCAGCGGCTGACGCGAAGCGCCGCCGGTCATCGCTTCGGCACGCGCCGACACGATGCGCAGGCTTTCGAGCGCGCTTTCCGCCGCCAGATCGAGGCGCTGCGGCTGTGGCAGACGGCCACGGCTCTCCTTCAGAAGGCGCTGCACGCCCTTGATGGTGTAGCCGTCGTCGTAGAGCAGCGTGCGAATGCGGCGAAGGAGGTCGATGTCCTCCGGCCGATAGTAACGCCGGCCGCCGCCCCGCTTGAGCGGACGAACCTGGCTGAACTTGCTTTCCCAGAACCGCAGCACGTGCTGCGGCACATCCAGTTCGGTCGCGACTTCGCTGATCGTGCGAAAAGCCTGCGCCGACTTTTCAACCCGCCTTTCGACGGTCTGAGCCGAAACGGCCATGACAAACCCCCACGTTTCCCCAACTACCCCTTAGCTCTAGCTCTCGCCGGGTGCCCCATTGATCAGAGATTTAAGGACATTCGACGCTCGAAAGACGAGTACGCGTCGCGGCAGGATCGGTACTTCCTGCCCCGTCTTCGGATTGCGGCCCACGCGCTGCCCTTTGTCGCGAACCGTGAAGCTCCCGAAAGACGAGATCTTCACCGACTCGCCACGCGCCAAGGCTTCCACGACTTCGGAGAGAATCGTCTCTACGAGATCGCTGGATTCATTGCGAGACAGTCCCACTTCCTGGAACACGGACTCGCTCAGATCTGCACGTGTGATAGTCCGGCCTTCCACTCCGGTACCCTTCCTTCCCCCACTTAATCCTTACTCTAAGGTGGGAAAGCGGTCAATATCAGGAGGATAGCGGCTGGACTTGAATCGCCGTCTGTTCTCGTTCCGTTGCAGACAGATTTGTGTCAATCGCTGCTTGGACCGAGAAAATTCTACCAGCGAACCAAAGAAGCGCCCCAGGCAAGGCCGCCGCCGATGCCTTCCAGCAGCAGCAGATCGCCCTTTTTGATGCGGCCATCCTTCACCGCGGCATCGAGGGCGAGCGGAATGGAGGCCGCCGACGTGTTGGCATGGCGGTCGACAGTGATGACCACCCGCTCGGGCGGCAGGCCAAGCTTGCGGCCGGTGCCGTCGATGATGCGCTTGTTCGCCTGGTGCGGCACCAGCCAGTCGATGTCCTTGGTCTCGAAGCCGGCCTTGGCCAGAACCTCGCCGACGACCGCCGCCATGTTGACGACCGCGTGCTTGAAGACCTCCTTGCCTTCCATGCGCAGGAAGCCGGTGGTCCGCGTCGAGGAAGGACCGCCGTCGACATAGAGGATGTCGTGCTGGCGGCCGTCGGAATGAAGGGCATTGGCGAGCACGCCACGATCGGCCGACGTCCCGGTGCCCTCTTCGGCCCGCAGCACGACCGCGCCGGCGCCGTCGCCGAACAGCACGCAGGTGCCGCGATCGTCCCAGTCGAGGATGCGGGAGAAGGTCTCAGCGCCGATCACCAGCGCCGTCGACGCCAGCCCATTCTTGATCATGCTGTCGGCCACCGAAAGGCCGTAGACGAAGCCGGCACAGACCGCCTGGACATCGAAAGCGGCACCCTTGGTCATGCCGAGGGCTGCCTGCACGCGGGTCGCGGTGGCGGGAAACGTCTCGTCCGGCGTAGCCGTCGCCAGCACGATGAGATCGAGGTCGGACGCCTTCAGGCCGGCATGCTCGAGCGCCCGCTCGGAGGCCTTGAGCGCCAGATGCGACGTCATCTCGCCATCGGCCGCGATGTGGCGCTGACGAATGCCGGTACGCTGCTGGATCCACTCGTCGGAGGTATCCATCTTCTTGGCAAGATCGGCGTTGGTAACAACCCGCTCCGGCAGATAGGAGCCGCATCCCTGGACGACGGATCGAATCACGTGCCTCCTCCGCCCGCCTGCAGCACTGGCGCTTCAGCCGTCGACGGCATTGCGTGCAACCTGGCCAACCCTTCGACGAGCTTGCTCTTGTAGTCGTAGCGCACCATGTCGATCGCCATCCCGATGGCGTAGGCGAAACCCAGCGCATCGGTCCCGCCGTGGCTCTTCACGCAAACCCCATCGAGGCCCACGAAAACGCCGCCATTGTAGCGTCTTGGGTCGACACGCTTGACCATTTTAACCAAGGCGCCTGAGGCGAAGAGAGCGCCGATTTTGGCGAAGGTCGACGTCCGGAACGCTTCGCGCACGTAACTCGTATAAAGCTTTGCCGTGCCTTCGATGGTTTTCAGCGCGACGTTGCCGGTGAAGCCGTCGGTGACGACGACGTCCACTTTGCCGGCACCAATGTCGTTGCCCTCGACAAAGCCATGGAAGGAGACCGGCGAGCCTTCGCGGCGCAGCATCATGGCCGCCTGCCGCAGTTCCTCGTGTCCCTTCAATTCCTCGGAGCCGACATTCAGCAGGCCCACCGTCGGCTCGCTGATGCCCAGCAGGACCCGGGCGAATACGCTGCCCATGACGGCGAACTGGGCAAGATTGTCGGCATCGCACTCGAGGTTGGCGCCGAGGTCCAGCATGACTGTCTCGCCCCGGCTGGTCGGCATGAATGAGGCCAGTGCCGGCCGGTGCGCGCCTTCGAGCATACGCATGGCAACCATGGAAATGGCCAGCAGGGCGCCAGTGTTGCCGGCCGACACCACCGTGTCGGCACGCCCCTGGGCGGCGGCGTCGACGGCCAGCCACATGCTCGATTGGCGGCGTCGGCGAAGCGCGAAGGACGGCTTGTCGTCGGCGCTGACCACATCTTCGGCAGGCACGATCTCGAGGGCCTGCGCCAGACCCTTGCGCCGGTCGACCAGCGGCTTCAGCCGGGCCGGATCTCCAAACAGCAGGAACGACGAGCCGGGATAGCGTTCACGGGCGATATCGGCTCCGTTCACGACGACTTCGGGCGCATTGTCGCCGCCCATTCCGTCGAGTGCCAGAACGACCTTGCCCACGCTCACGGGGATGCTCTGCCTATCGTTTGCCAGCGCATTGCCGGCGGCGCGCTGCGGCCTACTTCTCGGCCGACGTCGCGTCGGTCAGGACCGGCATGTCCTCGCGGTAGTACCCACAGTGCGAGCAGACCATGTGCGGCCGCTTGTGCTCACCGCAATTCTTGCATTCGATGAATGCCATGATCGGCACAGCGTGGTGGGACCGGCGCATGTTGCGGCGGGATTTCGAAATCTTTTTCTTGGGAACGGCCATAACGATCTCCACGACAGGGCCGCGCCAACGCAGGCCCCAAAAAGCTGAGCCGCGCTCTAGCGGCGCGGCGGGCGGCCTTCTCTAGCTAAATCGTTCCACCACTGCAACAGTTTAGCGGTCGCGGCGAGGCTTGTCTCTGAGGGCAGCCAGACCGGCGAAAGGATGACGCTGCTGACCGGGCGCGCCGCGCCGGGGCCCGCCCCTGGGCTTGGGCAGGACATCCGCCAGTTTCACACCGGGCCGGCGCGGATAAGGTTCGGCGGCCAGCGAGAGCTGTTCGGCGACGATTTCGCCGACATCGAGCATATTTCCGGCCAGAGGCTCCGGCGCGTCGGCCTGGGCGTTCAGCACGGCCTCGCCGCTTTCCGGATCGTGCTCCTCGGCCAGATCCTTCTGGAAGACGATACGGAAGGCATCGTCGAGTTCCTGCGTCACCGGCTCCAGGCTCAAAACGCAGGCCTGCACGATCTTTCCCCGCAACCGACCCTCGACGACGACCTGATCGCCCGGCTGCAGATCGACCGTCACACGGGCCGCGAATCCCTGAAGAGCGAGAAAGCCGAACCGCTTCGCCAGGGCCGCGCATTCGCTCTCGCTGGCGACAATCTCCACGGCTGAGCCGGATCTGCCCAAGCGATCGAGGTCGATGATACGTTCAATCTCTGATTTACTATTTATTTCAATATGTTCTGACATTTTATTAATCTACTTTATCAGATCATTGCGAGGCGTATCGGCAAGCTTTTCGGCATAGGCGCGGACATGGACTTCGAGCCGGCCCACCACGGCGTCATCAACAGGCGGCCTACCGCCATAGGCGTTGCGCCGCAAGACCTCGGCCAGCGGTGTCGGGGCGCCGGCCAGGGCTTCACGGTAGGCGAGGGCCCGGCCGTGCAGCCCCTCAGCCATGATCTTGATCCGCCGCCCCACGCCCAAGTCCTGGACGCCGAGTTCACGCAAGGTGATATCGAGGTGGCGAAACATGGCATCGAAGAAGGCCTGCGCCAGCCGCTCGCCGTCCGGCTCGCGACGCAGTCGGTCGATGGCGAGCGCTGCGTGCAAAGCCAGCGCATCGAAGCGGCCGTCGAGTGTGTCGGGAATGCCGCAGGCATCGAACAATTCCGGCAGGCGCGCGTGCTCCGCGGTCCGCGTATAGAAAGAAGCAGCAAATTTGTCTTCGGCACTCTTGCGGCGGAACACGACCCAGCTCCCTGTGGCCACGGGCCCAAGTTGACCCGGAACGACCATCACGACATGTTGTGCACCGTCTTTCCCCGGAACCCAAGCCCTACGCAAGACATGCCCATGCGCCGCATTGCCTCCTTCGCCCTCGCCGGCGCCCTGCTCGCTCCCCTCCTGGTGGCGCTGCCCGGCTGCGACCCCAGCTTCAATCAACGGGGCTTCGCCCCGACGCCTGGTTCGGTTGAGAAACTCGAAGTGGGCACCCAGAGCCGCGAGGACGTCATCCGGCTCGTCGGCTCGCCCTCGGCGGTCTCCACCTTCAATCCGAACATTTGGTACTACATCAGCGAAACCCAGGAATCGTTCGCCTTCCTGAAGCCCGTGATCAGCGAACAGAAGGTGATCCAGGTCACGTTCAACGACTCCGGACGCATCCAGGGCATCAAGAACTACGATCTGAAGGATGCCGAGAGCATCGCCATGGTCCAGCGCATTACGCCGACCTCGGGCAAGGAACTGACGGCGCTGGAACAGATCCTGGGCAACGTCGGCAAGTTCAATCCGGCCGGCAAGAACCCGACCAACCAGGGTGCATCGACCAGCGGCGGTGGGATCTGAGGCTACGCGCAGAGGCCTCGCGCATCGACGGAGCATAGAAAAAGCCCCGGTCCATGGACCGGGGCTTTTCCGTAGCGTTCGGGGTCGCTGTCTTAGTGTGCGAGGACGGCGAGCAGCAGCAGGGCCACGATGTTCGTGATCTTGATCATCGGGTTCACGGCCGGGCCGGCCGTGTCCTTGTACGGGTCGCCGACGGTGTCGCCGGTCACCGCGGCCTTGTGAGCCTCGGATCCCTTGCCGCCGAAATGGCCTTCCTCGATGTACTTCTTGGCATTGTCCCAGGCACCGCCGCCCGCCGTCATCGAGATGGCGACGAAGATACCCGTGACGATGACGCCGAGCAGCATGGCGCCGACGGCCGCAAAGGCATCGGACCGACCGGCAATTGCCGCGATCACGAAGAACAGCACGATCGGCGACAGCACCGGCAGCAGCGACGGGATCATCATCTCCTTGATCGCCGACTTGGTGAGCATGTCGACGGCGCGGCCGTAGTCCGGCCGATCCGTGCCCGCCATGATGCCGGGCTTCTCCTTGAACTGGCGACGCACCTCCTCGACCACCGATTGGGCGGCGCGCCCGACGGCCAGCATCGACATGCCGCCGAACAGGTACGGCAGGCCGCCGCCGATCAGCAGACCGACCACGACGTACGGGTTCTTGAGCGAGAAATCGACCGCCGTGATGCCGAGCTTGCCCTGCGCGATGAAGTAGTCGAGGTCCGACGTGTAAGCCGCGAACAGCACCAGTGCACCGAGGCCGGCCGAGGCAATGGCGTAGCCTTTGGTAACGGCCTTGGTGGTGTTGCCGACGGCGTCGAGCGCGTCGGTGTTCTTGCGCACTTCCTTCGGCAGGCCTGCCATTTCGGCGATGCCACCGGCGTTGTCGGTGACCGGGCCGTAGGCGTCGAGCGCCACCACCATGCCGGCGAGCGCCAGCATGGCGGTCGTGGCGATGGCGATGCCGAACAGGCCGGCCAGCACGTAGCAGATCACGATGCCGGCGCAGATCAACAGCGCAGGTCCGGCCGTGGCTTCCATCGACATCGCGAGACCCGCGATGACGTTGGTGCCGTGACCGGTGACCGACGCCTTGGCGACGGCCTTGACCGGACGGTAGTCGGTGCCGGTGTAGTACTCGGTGATCCAGACGATGATGCCGGTGATGGCGAGGCCCACCAGCGAGCAGTAGAACAGCGACATGCCGGTGAACGACTTGTCCCCCACCTTCAGCACGGAGCCCATGCCGACCAGGTAGTCGGTGACGAGGTAGATGGCCGGGATCGACAGCACCGCTGCCACGATCACGCCCTTGTACATCGCCCACATGATGTTGCCGTTCGTGCCGAGGCGGACGAAGTAGGTGCCGATGATCGAGGTGATGATGCAGGCGCCACCGATCGCCAGCGGATAGGCCATCAGCTTGGAGACCAGCATTGGGTCTGCGGCGAAGAAGATCGACGCAAGGACCATCGTGGCGACGACCGTCACCGCGTAGGTCTCGAACAGATCGGCGGCCATGCCGGCGCAATCACCGACGTTGTCGCCGACGTTGTCGGCGATGGTGGCCGGGTTGCGCGGGTCATCTTCGGGAATTCCCGCCTCTACCTTGCCGACCATGTCGCCGCCGACATCCGCACCCTTAGTAAAGATGCCGCCGCCGAGACGGGCGAAGATCGAGATCAGCGAGGCGCCGAAGCCCAGCGAGACCAGCGCGTCAATCATGTCGCGGCTGCCGCCGGGGACACCCATCTTGAGCAGGATGGCGTAGTAGCCGCCGACGCCGATCAGGGCGAGGCCCGCGACCAGCATGCCGGTCACCGCACCTGCCTTGAAGGCAAGGTCGAGGCCCTGGGCCAGGCTCTTCTGGGCCGCCACGGCGGTACGCACATTGGCGCGCACCGACACGTTCATGCCGATGAAGCCGGTGGCACCCGACAGCACGGCGCCGATCAGGAAGCCGACGGCCGAGTATTTGCCGAGCAGGGCAGCGAGGATGACGAGGACGACGACGCCCACGATCGCGATCGTCGTGTACTGGCGCCGCAGATAGGCGCCCGCACCTTCCTGGATGGCCTGAGCGATCTCTTGCATGCGCGGAGTGCCCGCATCGGCGGCCATGACCCGCGACGCGGTAACGACGCCATACAGCACGGCGATCACGCCGCAGCCGATGACGGCCATAAGAACAGAAGACATCGTTTCTAACCTATTGTTTTTTCGGCATTTTCAGCCCTGCGCTCGCCGAAGTCATAAACTCCCCCCGGCGCGAGGCGGGCGGAAAATGACAGAACGGCCCCGTCCGCGCAACTGAGGCAGTGGGAATAATCCCATTGCCTCAAAGACTTGGCGTCAAACGCGGGAAGGATGCCGCAGCCGGAAGACGGTGATGAAGGCCAGGGCAACGAGAACCAGGGTCAGCGCCACATAGTTGAGGACGGCCCAGCCTTCGAGTTCCAGGACCACGCTGGCCATCAGGCTCGCCACGGTGGTCACGCCGAAGACCATGAAATCGTTGAAAGCCTGGGCCTTTCCGCGCTCGGACGGCCGGTAGGTGGTGGTGAGCAGCGTGGTGGCGCCGACGAACAGGAAATTCCAGCCCAGGCCATTCAGGGTCATGGTGATCCGGAAGTGCCATTCGGTCACCCCCATCAGGGCCACCGCCACGCCGGCGACCAGGATCGCCACGCCGGCGGTCATGACATTGAAGATGCCGAAGCGGGCGATCAGGTGGCCGGTGAAGAACGACGGCACGAACATGCCCATGACGTGCACGAAGATAGTGATCGGCGCCTCGGTCCGGCTCAAGCCGCACTGGACGATGGCCAGCGGTGAGGCCGCCATGACGAACGACATAACGCCAAAGGCGATGATGGCGCCGCCGCAGGCCACCATGTAGGCCGGCTGCTTCACGATCTCGAACAGCGGGCGTTGCGGCCCGGCGGTGTCCTCCGGCTTCACGGCGGGAAACTCGATGAAGCCCAGAATGATGAAGACGAGGATGTGGACAAAGACGACGGCCACGAAGCTCGCCTGAAACAGCGGGATCCAGAGGTCCGGCGTGAAACGTGCCAGGCTGGGCCCGACGATACCGGCGATCACGCCGCCCGCCGTCACGTAGGAGATGGCCTGGGCGCGAAACGCGCCGGGGGCCAGCTCGACGGCGGCAAAGCGATAGAGCTGCATGTTGGCGATGGCATTGCCGAGGAAAATGCCGCCCAGGCACATCAGCGGGAAACTGGCGAGGCCGAGCCCCAGTGCGGCCAGAGACGCGCCCACCATGCCCATGACCGAGCCGGTGCGGAAACCGAACTTGCGGCCACGCCGCATCATCAGCATCGACGCTGGAAACACCGTCAGCATGACGCCGAGATGCTGCATGGTGATCGGCAGGTTCGCCCACATGCGCATCTCGGGCGAGACGATGGTGAGCACCGCCAGCGCCGACGAGGCGAACATCAGCGTGTTGCTGCTCTGGGTCAGGGCCTGACACATCGCCAGAAGCGCGATGTTGCGCAGCGATCGCGGCGGTATCCGCGTAGGCGCCGCGGGCGTTTCCTGAAGATTGGTCGAACCGTCCATTGGGCGCGCACTCTAGTCCGGTGCCCTTGGCGTCCCAAGCAAATAGCCGTGATTGCTGCGCGCCGGGTGCAGTCCAGCTATGAAATGCGCGGCCGCGTATTCATCAAAAGTGAACGTAACCCGCGCGCGGCACCTTCATGGTCTTGCCGCCGACCGTCAGCCGCGCGCCGCTGCCCCGCTCAAAGCGGCCGATCGGCGTCACCGGCACGCCGGCGAGGCGTGCCGCCGCCAGCAACGCCACCCGCTTGCGCGGTGGCACGGCGATCACAAGCTCATAATCGTCGCCCCCGCCCAGCACGTTCGCCCACAACGCCGGAGCGAGGTCGAGCGCCCGCCGGGCGGCACCGGACAACGGCAGCTGCTCACGTTCGATGTGCACGGCGAGCCGCGACGCCGCGGCGACGTGGCCGGCATCGGCCAGCAATCCGTCGGAAACATCGGCTGCGGCGCGCGCGATGCCGATCAGGCGCTTTCCCAGCGCAGTGCGTGGCCGCGGCAGGCGGTAGCGGTCCTCCAGCATCTTGCGGTCGCGCACGCCCAGCCACTTCAGCCCGCCACGCGCAGCCAGCAGGCCCAGCGCCCCATCGCCGATCGTGCCGCTCGCCCAAAGTTCGTCGCCGATGCGGGCGCCCGTGCGTCCCAGGCCCTTGCCGCGCGGCACCGTGCCGAAGGCCGTGATGGTGATGGTGAGCGGGCCCGGCGTCACGACGGTGTCGCCGCCGCAGAGCACGATGCCGTAGCGGCGCTGATCCGCCGCCAACCCGCGAGCAAAACTCTGGACCCACCGCTCCTGCCAGCCCTTGGGCAGCGCCAGAGATAATTGATAGGCGAGCGGCGCGGCGCCGCCGGCCGCGAGATCCGACAGACACACCCGGAGCGCCTTTGCCGCCACGCGTTCCGGCGCTTCATCGTCGAGGAAATGGACGCCAGAGACCACAGTGTCGGTTTTCACCGCGGTGTCGTGGCGTCGGTCCGAGGCGAGGAAGGCATTGTCGCTTTCGAGACTGCCGGCGCCGGCGAAACTCCGGGCAAGTGGCGCGAAATGGCGGGCAATCAGCTCGAACTCACCCACTCGGCGGCGGGACGCCATTCCGGTCACTTCACGAGTTCGGCCGGTCGCACCTGGCGCGCCACGCGGTCGAGCACGGAATTGATGAAGCTGGGTTCGCCCTGGTCGTAGAAGGCGTGCGCGATCTCGACATACTCGTTGATGACCACACGCGGCGGCACGTCGCCGCGGTGAACCAGCTCATAGGCGCCGGCCAGCAGGATCGCCCGCACCAGACGGTCGATGCGCGCCCAGGTCCAGTCCTGAGCCAGCGCCGCGGATACGATCTGCTCGAGCTCGTCCTTGTGCTGCGCGGCGCCTTCGACCACGTCCTTGAACAGCGGCCGATCGGCATCACGGCGCATGCCGCCCTCACCTGTTTCGCCGGTCCGTACGCCCAGAAACTGCTCGATGATCTCCGCCGGCCCGTGCTGGCCTTCCTGCCACTGGTACAGCGCCTGAACGGCAGCCAGTCGCGCCGCCTGGCGACGGCTCGGACTGCGACTGGGCGTCGGTTGGTCGCTCACGTTTTCCGCCAACGGCGGCCGAGCGCCACCATGGCGAGGCAGGCGTGAGCAGCGTCGCCGCCCTTATCGCCGCGGTCGATGGCGGCGCGCGCCCAGGCTTGGTCGGCATTGTTGACCGTGACGATGCCATAGCCGATCGCCAGCCGGTCGCGCACGGAGAGGTCCATCAGGCCGCGGGCGCTCTCGCCGCAGACGTAATCGTAGTGCGTGGTCTCGCCGCGGATGACGCAACCCAAAGCCACGAAGCCATCGTAGTGGCCTGCCGCCAGCGCGATGGCGCCCGGAATCTCGAAAGCACCGGGCACCACGATGCGCTCGGACGTGGCGCCGTTCTTCTTGATCTCGCGCTCGGCCCCGGTGATCAGCGCATCGGCGATGTCGGTGTAGTAGCGCGACTCGACGATCAGGATGCGCGCGCCCTTGACGCCGTCGACCGCCGGTCGGGCCGTCGGGGTTTCCGTCCGTGTCGACATGTTCAGCGCGCTATGAATTCTGCGGCGGGGATTTCTGCGACGGGCGGCCGGGTACGGGCTTCTGGCCGGTGATCTTGAGGCCGAAGCCTTCGAGGCCGACCACGCTCTTCTTGCTGTTGGTCAGCAGCACCATTTCCTTGACGCCGAGATCGATCAGGATTTGGGCGCCGACGCCGTAGTCGCGCAGTTCCTGGCCGGCCGGCGCGATCGGCTCGCCGGCGCGGCGGCGCTGTTCGGCCAGCACGACGGTGAGCGGCTCGCGGATCAGCACGATGATGCCGCGGCCTTCCTTGGAGATCTCGCGCATCGAGGCCTCGATCTCGCCGCCGCGGCCGCCGCTGCGCTGGCCCAGCGTATCGGTGAAGAGATTGACGGCGTGCATGCGCACCATGATCGGGCCGCCCGTAGCGGGATCGCCCTTCACCAGCGCCACGTGCTGCGCCATCGTCACCTTGTTCACGTACACCACGCAGCGGAAGTCGCCACCGTAGGTGCTGTCGAGCGCGGTCTCGCTGATGCGCTTCACGATCGAGTCGTAGCGGCGACGGTAGGCGATCAGGTCGGCGATGGTGCCGATCTTGAGCCCGTGGCGCTGGGCGAAGGTGATGAGATCGTTGCGACGGGCCATCGTGCCGTCGTCGTTCATGATCTCGCAGATCACGCCGGCCGGGGTGAGGCCCGCCAGGCGCGCGAGGTCGACGGCCGATTCGGTGTGGCCGGTGCGCTCGAGGACGCCGCCATCGCGGGCGACCAGCGGGAAGACGTGGCCCGGCGTCACGATATCCTGCGGGCCGCACGACGGGTCGATCGCGACCGCGACGGTGCGCGCACGGTCGGCGGCGGAGATGCCGGTGGTCACGCCCTCGCGCGCCTCGATCGAGACGGTGAAGGCGGTCTGGTGCCGGGTCCCGTTGTTCTGCGCCATCAGCGGCAGGCCGAGTTGCTCGACGCGCTCGCGGGTCATGGCGAGGCAAATCAGGCCACGGGCATGCTTGGCCATGAAGTTGATGGCTTCAGGCGTCGCCCATTGAGCCGGGATCACGAGATCGCCCTCGTTCTCGCGGTCCTCGTCATCGACAAGGATGAACATCCGGCCCTTGCGGGCCTCCTCGATGATGTCCTCGGCGGCGGCCTTCACTTCGCCGAAGGTGATCCGCCAGGCGTCCTTTTCGAGCGCGCTCATGATTTTCCATGCTCCAACAATCGCGCAACGTAACGCGCGAGCATATCGACCTCAAGGTTGACCCGCTGGCCGATTTTGGCCTGTCCCAGGGTCGTAGCAATCTGGGTGTGGGAAATCACGTTCACTCCGAAGCGGTTGCCGTCGACTTCGTTGATCGTGAGGGAAATACCGTCGATGGCCACCGAGCCCTTGGCGGCAATGAAGCGCGCGATGTCCGCAGGGGCTTCGAACACAAAGCGCACGCTGCCGCCCTCGCGCGTCATGGAAACGACTTTACCGACGCCATCGACGTGACCGTAGACGAGGTGCCCGCCCAGCTCGTCGCCGAGCTTCAGAGACAGTTCCAGGTTGATCCGGCTGCCGACCGCCCAGTCGCCAAGATGCGTCTTGGCCAGGCTCTCGCCCGAGACTTCGACGGCAAACCAATCGCCGCCCTTTTCGATCCCCTTCTCGACCACAGTGAGGCAGCAGCCGGAGCAGGCGATTGACGCGCCGATGGCGATCGGCTTCATGTCGTGTTTGGTGCGGACCACGAACCGGCGATCACCGGCCTTGGCGCCCGCCTGTCCGCCCGGCGCCACCGTGACGATCTCGCCGATATCCGTGACGATGCCCGTGAACATGGTTGTATTTAAGTCCGCCTGTACCAGGTTTCCAGTGTGTCGGTGCCTACGGTCCGACTGGAAACCAGCCTGAACCGGGGCGCGAAATCGAGGCGGTCGAACGCCAGGGGTCCGACCGCAGAGCGGCTGTCCTCCCCCAGGACAATCCCCGCGCGATAACTGCTGATCCGGTCGACGAGGCCCGCGTTCAGGAAGGCCGCCGCAATCCGGCCGCCGCCCTCGATCAGCACGCTCGAATATCCGAGACCGCCGAGCGCATTGGCCACCGCCGCAACGTCGACCCGGCCCTCGCCGTCCGCCGGTACCTCAATGACCTCGATCCCCTTCTCGCGCAACCGCGCCGCCTGCGAAGCTGGCGCGCCGGCGTGGAACAGGAGCACCGGCGTCGCGCGCGCGGTAACCGCAAGTTTGGATTGAGCCAACATGCCCGCCGCCGAATCGAGCACGATGCGGTCCGGCGAGTAGGCGCCGAGGCCCGGCAGGCGGCAGGTAAGCTCGGGATCGTCTGCAGCGACGGTGCCGGACCCGACCAGGATCGCGTCATGAAGGCTGCGCAGCCGATGACCGTCGGCCCGCGCCGCCTCACCGGTGATCCAACGGCTCTCGCCCGAGGCCGTGGCGATCCGGCCGTCGAGCGAGCTTGCGATCTTGAGATGAAAGAGCGGCCTGCCCTCCTTCACGCGCAGGAAGAAGCCGGCGTTGATCTCGGCCGCTGCCGCCGCGCCCTCGCCGACCTCAACCTTGATACCCGCCGCCACCAGGCGCGCATGCCCCTGACCTTTGACACGCGGATCGGGATCTTCCAGCGCCGACACGACACGGCCGACGCCGGCCGCGATCAAGGCGTCGGCACACGGCGGCGTTTTGCCGTGATGCGCGCACGGCTCGAGCGTCACATAGACCGTCGTGCCTTTCAGGGACTCCTGCGCGTTGGCGATCGCATCGGCTTCGGCATGCGGGCGGCCACCATCCCGAGTGCGACCGCGCGCGATCACGCGCCCGTCGCGCACGATCACGCAGCCCACGGCCGGATTAGGCCAGGTGCGCCCGAGCGAACGGCGCGCCAGCGCGAGCGCCGCGCGCATCATCGCGTCAGTCCTTGAGGCTGGCCGTCTCGGCGAGATCGGAGATGAACTCCTCGAAGTCCCGGGCCTCGCGAAAATTGCGATAGACCGAGGCGAACCGCACATAGGCCACCGGATCGAGCGCGCGCAGCGCGTCCATCACCAGTTCGCCGATCTGGGTCGAGGGAATCTCGCTCTCGCCGGAGCTTTCGAGGCGCCGCACGATGCCGTTGACCACGCGCTCCACGCGCTCGGGATCGACCGGCCGCTTGCGGCAGGCCACCGAGATCGAACGCGCGAGCTTGTCGCGATCGAACTGCACGCGCTGGCCGTTCTTCTTCACGACCGTGAGTTCGCGCAGCTGCACGCGCTCGAAGGTGGTGAAGCGCGAGCCGCACGACGGGCAGTAGCGCCGGCGGCGGATTGCGGAATTGTCGTCAGTCGGTCTCGAGTCCTTAACCTGAGTGTCCTCGTGACCGCAGAATGGACAGCGCATTTAGTCCCCCTGTTATTTTCTGTCTTTGCGCGTTGTCAGTCGCGGTAGATCGGAAAGCGGGCGCAAAGCGCGTGGACCTTGCCCCGTACTTCCTGTTCGACCTGGGCGTCGCCGTCCGGGCCGTTCTTGGCGATGCCGTCGAGCACGTCGGCGATCAGGTGGCCGATCTGGCGGAACTCGGCAACGCCGAAACCTCGCGTCGTGCCGGCCGGCGATCCCAGGCGCACGCCCGACGTGATCGTGTACTTCTCCGGGTCGCCCGGAATGCTGTTCTTGTTGGTGGTAATGCCGGCGCGGTCGAGGACCTTCTCGGCCGAAACGCCGGTCGCCTTCTTCGGACGCAGATCGACCAGCATGACGTGGCTGTCGGTGCCGCCCGAGACGATTTTTAGGCCTCGTTCGGTCAGCGCGGCGGCGAGCGCACGGGCATTGTCGATGACGTTCTGGGCATAGATCTTGAAGTCGGGCCGCAGCGCTTCGCCGAATGCCACCGCCTTGCCGGCGATGATGTGCATAAGTGGGCCGCCCTGCAGGCCCGGAAACACCGCCGAGTTGATCTTCTTGCCGATCTCGGCGTCGTTCGAAAGGATCATGCCGCCGCGTGGGCCACGCAGCGTCTTGTGTGTCGTCGTGGTCACGACATGGGCGTGCGGCAGCGGGGTGGGATAGACGCCGGCCGCGACCAGGCCGGCATAGTGCGCCATGTCGACCATGAAGAAGGCGCCGATCTCGTCCGCCACCTTGCGGAAGCGCGCCCAGTCTATGTGGCGCGAGTAGGCCGAGGCGCCGGCCACGATCAGCTTCGGCTTCTCGCGACGCGCCACCTCTTCCATCTGCTCGTAGTCGATCAGGTGGGTGTCGGGCTTCACGCCGTAGGACACGACCTTGAACCACTTGCCCGACTGGTTGGCCGGCGAGCCGTGCGTGAGATGGCCGCCCTGATCGAGCGCCATGCCCATGAAAGTGTCGCCGGGCTTGAGCAGCGCCATGAACACGGCCTGGTTGGCCTGCGCGCCGGAGTGCGGCTGGACGTTGGCGAAGGTGCAGTTGAACAGCTTGCAGGCGCGCTCGATGGCGAGGTCCTCGGCCTTGTCGACCTCCTCGCAGCCGCCGTAGTAGCGTCGGCGGGGATAGCCCTCGGCATACTTGTTGGTAAGCACCGAGCCGGCCGCCTCGAGCACCGCGCGCGACACGATGTTCTCCGACGCGATCAACTCGATCTGCTCGCGTTGGCGATGCAGTTCGCCCTTCACCACCGCGTCGATCGCAGGATCGGCTTCAGCCAGGCTCCTGGTGAACATTGGCAATGGCGAGTCGTACATCTTGGCAGCAGCTTGGCTCATATTTCTTCAGCCCTTCGAAAGCTTGGCAACGCGGCCGGCATGACGGCCGCCGGCCCATTCAGTATCCAGAAAAACCTTCAGCGCCTCGCGCGCGGTCTCCGTCCCGATCAGGCGCGCACCGAAAGCCACGACATTGGCGTCATTGTGTTCGCGCGACAGCTTGGCCGAGGTGACGTCGTGCACGAGGGCGGCCCGCACCTTGTGATGGCGGTTGGCAGCTATCGAAATGCCGATGCCGGTGCCGCAGACCAGGACGCCACGCGCCGCCTT
>CAMARK010000027.1 GCA_945860205.1 Reyranella massiliensis 521
CGTGGGCCGAGAAGAACAACGCGGTCAATTCCGCGGACATGACCAAGAATGAGGAGAACTTCGCCACCCGCAACGCCATGGGCACCGGCCCGTTCATGCTCAAGGAACGCAAGGCCGGCGAGAAGACGATCCTCGTCAACAATCCCAACTGGTGGGACAAGCCGGTTCATAACATCACCGAGGTGATCTTCACGCCGGTGGCCAACCCCGCGACCCGCATCGCCGCGCTCAAGGCGGGCGACATCGACATGACCTACGAGGTCCCGCCGGCTGACACCGAGACGCTGAAGAAGGACGCCAACGTCAAGGTGCTCGAAGGCCCCGAGACCCGCGTCGTCTTCCTCGGCTTCGACCAGGAGCGTCCCGAGCTGCTCGAGTCGAACGTCAAGGGCAAGAACCCGTTCAAGGACAAGAAGGTCCGCGAAGCCATCCATCGCTCGATCGACGTCGATGCGATCAAGCGCACCGTGATGCGCGGCCAGTCCTTCCCGACCAACCTGATGGTGGCGCCGGGTATCAACGGCTACATGAAGGACCTCGACAAGCGTCCGGCGCTGCTCAAGCCGGAAGAGGCCAAGAAGATGCTGGCCGACGCCGGCTATCCCAACGGCTTCGAGACCGGCATGGATTGCCCGAACGACCGCTACGTCAATGACGAGAAGATCTGTCAGGCCGTCGTGGCGATGCTGGCCAAGATCGGCGTGAAGGTGAATCTGCGGGCACAGACCCGCAATCTCTACTTTGCCAAGATCCTGCGCAAAGCTGACCTCAAGCCGGGCGAGACCAGCTTCTACATGCTTGGCTGGTCGCCGGCCCAGACCTACGACGTCCACAACGTCTTCGAGGCGCTGATCCAGACTCCGAACGGCGCCACCAAGAAGGGACAGTTCAACGCCGGCGGCTACTCGAACCCGGCGCTCGACAAGCTCGCCGACTCGATGGAGCAGGAAACCGACAAGGCCAAGCGCGACGCCATGATCAAGGACGCGACCAAGCTCTATGTCGACGACTTCGCTTACATCCCCCTGCATCAGCAGGCGGTCGTGTGGGCGGCGCGCAAGAACATCGACCTGGTCCAGCTCGCCGACAACAGCTTCCCGCTGCGCTTCGTTCAGGTGAAGTAGCTGACCTGAGGACTTTGGAGGTCGGCCCCGGTCGCATTGCTAATGTGGCCGGGGCCGGTTCCGTTTTGGCGCCAATCCTGCTAGGCCTGCGGCCAGGCTCAACAATCATCCGATGCTTGCCTTTATCCTGAGAAGACTCCTGCAATCGATCGCCGTGTTGTTGACGGTCGGCGTGGTTGCGTTCTCGCTGTTCCGCTACGTCGGCGATCCGATCAACGCCATGGTCGGCCAGGACACGACGATGGAGGAACGTGCCGAGTTGCGCACCAAGCTGGGCCTGAACGACCCGGCGCCGATCCAGTTCCTCCACTTCATCGGCAATGCCATCCAGGGCAAATTCGGACTCTCGTACCGGACGTCGGAGCCGGTCGGTCGGCTGATCTTAGAAAGGATGCCGGCGACGCTCGAACTGTCGCTGTGCGCTGCCGTGTTCGCGCTGTTCGTCGGGGTGCCGATGGGCGTCTACACCGGCCTCTATCCCAAACACTGGACGAGCCGGCTATTCCAGGCGGTGTCGCTGATCGGCATATCGTTGCCCACCTTCCTGATCGGCATCCTGCTGATCCTGGTATTCGCCGTGTGGCTCCGGCTGCTGCCGTCCTTCGGGCGCGGCGAGACCGTCCAGATCGGCTGGTGGACCACCAATTTCCTGACTTGGTCGGGGCTGAAGGCACTGATCCTGCCCTCGATCACGCTCGGCTTGTTCCAGCTCACGCTGCTGATGCGGCTGGTGCGTTCGGAAATGCTCGAGGTCATGCGCACCGACTACATCAAGTTCGCCCGCGCCCGCGGCTTGACCAACCGCGCCATCAATTTCGGCCATGCGCTCAAGAACACGCTGGTGCCGGTGATCACCGTCACCGGCCTCCAGCTCGGCGCCCTGATCGCCTTCGCCATCGTCACGGAAACGGTGTTCGCCTGGCCGGGCGTCGGCCAGCTCTTCATCCAGTCGGTGCAGTTCTCCGACATTCCCGTGATGGCGGCCTACCTGCTGCTCATCGGTCTGCTATTCGTGCTGATCAACCTCACGGTCGATCTGCTCTATTTCGTCGTCGATCCGCGCCTGCGTAGCCAGGGTGGCTCGGCGCGCGTGGCGGGGCACTGAGATGGTGAAGGGCTCGGCTCTGTCCGGATGGCTGCATCGCGCAGCCGATAGCGACGTCTGGTGGAGCTTCAAGTCCTCACCGCTTACCGTGAGCGCGGCCACCGTTACCTTCCTGATCGTGGCGATCGCGTTCCTGTCGCCGATCCTGGCGCCTCATACGCCATTCGACCCGGCGACGCTCAGCCTCAGCGATGGGCTGAAGCCGCCGGCGATGCTGTCGGCCGACGGCGACTGGACGTTTCCGCTCGGGACCGACGACCAGGGCAGGGATATCCTGTCGTCCATCATGTACGGCACGCGGCTGTCGCTGGTCGTCGGGTTGGCCTCCGTCGTCGTCGCCATGGCACTCGGCATCACGCTCGGCCTGGTGAGCGGCTACATTGGCGGCGCGGTCGATGCGCTCATCATGCGCATCGCCGACGTCCAGCTCACCTTTCCGGCCATCCTGGTGGCGCTGCTGATCGACGGCGTCGTGCGCGGCATCATCTCGGTGAAGCGCCACGACGAGATCGCGATCTACGTCATCGTCGGCGCCATCGGCCTGTCGTTCTGGGTGCAGTACGCGCGCACGGTGCGCGGCTCGGTGCTGGTCGAGAAGAACAAGGAATACGTCCAGGCGGCGCGGGTCATCGGCCTGTCGCCGCTGCTGATCATGGTCCGCCACGTGCTGCCCAACGTCACCGGGCCGGTTCTGGTCATCGCCACCATCAATCTTGGCCTGGCCATCATCACCGAGGCGACGCTGTCTTTCCTCGGCGTCGGCCTGCCGTCGACCGAACCGTCGCTGGGCACGCTCATCCGCCTCGGCAACGAGGTGCTGCAGTCCGGCGACTGGTGGATCACGGTCTTCCCGGGCGCCACGCTGGCAGCACTCGTGCTGGCCGTGAACCTGCTGGGCGACTGGCTACGCGACGCACTCAATCCCAAGCTGCGATGATGGCAACTCCGTCCAACAATCCGCCGCTGCTGGAGGTCAAGAACCTCCGGGTCGAGTTCCCGACCCGGCGCGGCACGTTGCTCGCGGTCGACGATGTCTCGTTCGATATCGCACCGGGTGAAGTGTTGGGTGTGGTGGGCGAGTCGGGCGCGGGCAAGTCGCTGACCGGCAATGCCATCATCGGCCTGCTGGAGCCGCCGGGGCGCATCGCCGGCGGCGAGATCCGCCTGGAAGGGCGGCGTATCGACAATCTGCCCTACGAGGAAATGCGCAAGGTCCGCGGCGCCCGCATCGGCGCTATTTTCCAGGACCCGCTCACCAGCCTCAATCCGCTTTATTCGGTCGGCCGCCAACTGATCGAGACCATCCAGACCCATCTGCCTCTGTCGGCCGCCGCGGCGCGGACGCGGGCGCTCGATCTCCTGAAGGAGGTCGGCATCCCGGGGGCCGAGACCCGTATCGACCATTATCCGCACCAGTTTTCGGGTGGCATGCGCCAGAGGGTGGTGATCGCGCTGGCGCTGTGCGCCGGGCCGCGCCTGATCGTGGCCGACGAACCCACGACGGCGCTCGACGTGTCGATCCAGGCACAGATCATCGCGCTCCTGAAGCGGCTCTGCCGCGAGCACGGCACGGCCGTGATGCTGGTGACCCACGACATGGGCGTGATTGCCGAGACCGCCGATCGCGTCGCGGTGATGTATGCCGGGCGTATTGCCGAGATCGGGCCGGTGCGCGACGTGGTCAAGCACGCCAAGCATCCCTACACCAAGGGCCTGATGGGCTCGATCCCGAGCCTCGGCGTCCGTACTGAGCGGCTGACACAAATCGATGGCGCCATGCCTCGGCTCACGGAGATTCCCGACGGCTGTGCCTTCAATCCGCGCTGCACTGAGCGCGGTGCGCGCTGCCTGGTCGAACGGCCCAACCTGATGGCCGCCGGCACCAGCCGTGCGGCCTGCTGGCTGCACGACCGCGGCGGCGTCGGCACACCGATCGCTAAGGAGACGGTCGATGCCTGACGGCGCCGGCACCGCGTTTGTCCGCATCGCGGGCTTGAAGCGCTATTTCGACGTCTCGGCGCCGTGGCTGGTGCGCACCATCGAGGGCCGGCCGCGCCAGATCGTCCAGGCCGTCGACGGCATCGACATCGAGATCGCCAAGGGCGAGACCTTCTCGCTGGTGGGCGAGTCGGGCTGCGGCAAGTCGACGGTGGCGCGCCTGGTGGTCGGGCTCTATCCGCCGACCGCTGGCTCGATCGAATTCGACGGCAACGACATGGCCGCCCGGCATAGCCGGGCCGACATGGCGGCGCTGCGCCGGCGCATGCAGATGATTTTCCAGGACCCGTTCGCCAGCCTCAATCCGCGCTGGCGCGTGTTCGACATCATCGCCGAGCCGATCCGCGCCTTCGGACTGTCCAAGGACAAGGCCGACCTCGAGAAGCGGGTGGGAGATCTCCTGCGCCAGGTGCGCCTGGCACCAGTCGACGGCCGCAAGTTCCCGCATGAATTCTCGGGCGGCCAGCGCCAGCGCATCTCGATTGCCCGGGCGCTTGCCAGCCAGCCGGAATTCCTGGTGTGCGACGAGCCGACCTCGGCGCTCGACGTCTCGGTGCAGGCCCAGATCCTGAACCTGATGGTCGACCTGCAGCGCCGCTTCGGCCTCACCTACCTGTTCATCTCGCACAATCTGGCGGTCGTCTATCACATCTCGACGCGCGTCGGCGTGATGTACCTCGGCCGCTTGGTCGAAGTAGCGCCGACCGAAACGCTCTTCACGCGACCGAAGCATCCCTACACGCGGATGCTGCTGGATACGATCCCCGACCTCGACATGACCGGTCGCCAGCGTACGCCCGTTGCCGGCGAAGTTCCGAGCCCGATCAACCCGCCGTCGGGATGCACGTTCCATCCGCGCTGCCCCTTCGCCAACGATCGCTGCAAGGCGGAGCGGCCGGCGCCGCTCGCCATCGAGGGCGGGACGGTGACCTGCCACGCGATCGAGGAAGGCCGCCTGCCGATCGAAGATCGGGTCTACGTCGCGAACAGCTAACACACTGCAATCTTCTTGCATGGGCCGTGATGTGCATGGGTGCATGTCGAGTGCGCTTGACCCGTCATGAGGGTGCCGTACCATCTGCGACCTTATCTGTCGGAGAGCATGGATGCCGGTCATTAACCGCATAGCGTCGTTTCACAAGGACATGACCGCCTGGCGCCACGACATCCATAGTCATCCTGAGACGGCCTTCGAGGAAGTGCGGACGGCCGACGTGGTCGCCGAGAAATTGAAGTCGTTCGGCCTCGAAGTTCACCGTGGCCTCGCCAAGACCGGCGTGGTGGGCGTGTTGCGCTCGGGCACGTCGAAGCGGGCGATCGGGCTGCGCGCCGACATGGACGCGCTTGACGTCCTCGAGACCAATCAGTTCGATCACAAGTCGACGATCCCGGGCAAGATGCACGCCTGCGGCCATGACGGCCACACGGTGATGCTGCTGGGCGCGGCCAAGTACCTGTCCGAGACCAAGAATTTCGACGGCACCGTCTACTTCATCTTCCAGCCGGCCGAGGAGAACGAGGGCGGCGGTCGCGTCATGGTGGAAGAGGGGCTGTTCGAAAAGTTCCCGGTCGAGGGTGTCTACGGCATGCACAACATTCCGGGCATCCCGGTCGGCAAGTTCGCCGTCCGTCCCGGCCCGATGATGGCCGCCTATGACATCTTCGAGGTCGTCCTCAAGGGCGTCGGCGGGCACGGCGCCATGCCGCATCACACGATCGATCCGGTGGTCGTGGGCGCCCACATCGTGACGGCACTGCAGTCGATCGTGGCGCGCAACATCGATCCGATGGATACCGCCGTGGTCTCTACCACGCAGATCCACGCCGGCGACGCCTGGAACGTCATTCCCCAGGAATGCGTGCTGCGCGGCACGGTCCGCACCTTCAAGAAGCCGGTGCAGGACATGATCGAGAAGAACATCGAGAAGATCTCGCGCAATGTCGCGGCCGGCTTCGGCGCCGAAGTGATCAAGTGGCGCTACGAGCGGCGTTATCCGGCGACCGTGAACAGCGTGCAGGAGACCGAGTTCGCCGCCCACGCCGCGTCGGCGCTGGTCGGCCTCGACAACGTCAACCGCAACCCGACGCCTGCCATGGGCAGCGAGGACTTCGCCTGGATGCTGCTCAAGAGGCCCGGCTGCTACATCTGGATCGGCAATGGCGACGGTGAAGGCAGTTGCATGGTCCACAACCCGGGCTACGACTTCAACGATGAGATCCTGCCGATCGGTGCCTCGTACTGGGCGACACTCGTCGAGCAGCAACTGGCCCGTCGCGCCGTGCCGCAGGCGGCGGAATAGGCGTCGATCGGGCAACGGCTTGCGGCCGTCGTCTGTGATGGGGCATCCCTACGAGCATGAACGGGTAGGTCTGGCGACGATCCACGGCAAGGAGCTGGCGATCGCGCCGCCGTTTCGCCGCCTGCTGGGAGCCGAGATCGTGGTCGCTCCCGATCTCGATACCGACACCTTGGGCACGTTCTCCGGCGAGGTGGCCCGACCGGGCCCCATCGTCGAGACCTGTATGATCAAGGCCGAGCTTGCCTTCCGGACCCTCGATGTCGACTGCGCGATCGCCAGCGAAGGCAGCTATGGTCCGATCGATCGGGTGCCGCTGAAGCCCGCCGGCGTGGAGGTGATGGCCTTCATCGACCGCCGTCGCGGGATCAAGATCATCGAGACCCTGGCCACCCACCGAACCAACTGGCGCCTGCTGCGCTTCAAGGCCGGCGATCCTGAAGCCGCGGCGGCGGTGACGGCGCTGGGCTTTCCCGGGAGCGGCGTCTTCGTGATCGCCAGCAGCGATGCCAGCCGGCCGGTCAAGGACCTCGCGCGACTGGACGACGTGGTATCGGCAGTCGACCAGGAGGCGAACCGCTCTGACGACGGGCTTGCGATCGTGATCGCCGACATGCGGGCGCACCGCAATCCGATGCGGATGAAGGTGCTGCGCGCGCTGTCCTGGAAGCTCGCCAGGAGATTGCACTGTCTCTGCCCGGTCTGCAGCGCCCCCGGGTTTGGCCACATCGACTCCCGGCGCGGCCTGCCCTGCGAGGATTGCAGCGGGCCGACGCACTGGATCGATTTCGAGATTGATGGCTGCGCCGCCTGCGGCCATGCCGTCGCGCGTCCGCGCAAGGACGGTCGCAGGACCGCCGCGAAGCTCTCCTGCGTGGCCTGCCGGGGCGCCTAGCCGGCAGCCGCAGCTGGGGGCAGCGCTTTCGTCATGAAGATGCGCCCTGAAAACAACAAAGCCGCCCGTAGGCGGCTTTGCGCCGACTCCTGTCGATCTTACGGGCCGCAATTCACCAGAACAGGAACGATCCCGGTGGCGGTTACGGTGAAGGTCGTCGGTGTCGTAATGGTGGACTTCACGTAATCACCTCCTTTCGAAATTGATGGGACCTCAGCCTCGCACAGTCGGGGCAGGCGGTAAAATGAATTGCCTCCGGGTCAGCCCGCGATATCCGTTGCCAGATGGAACAGGCAGTCGCCGCGCTCGCAGCGTGCGGGCACGCGCTTGCAGAGGACCAGGCCGTCGCGCTTGAAGGCCAGGAGATCGGGCTCGCGCCAGGGTGTGTGGTGGAAGTGGATGCGCGCGGCCGGTTGCCCCGCCTTGACCTCGGTGCCGAGGTCGACCAGCGGTTCGAACAGGCCGCTGTCGGAGGCGTAGACGTAGTAGTCGTCGCCGCCGATCTCGGTGAGCCGTGTCGGTGTGCTCGCCGGCACGGGGCCCTGCAGCAGGCCGACATGGGCGAGCACGCGCCGCATGCCATCCTGCGCCACCTTCAGCGAGGCGGGTGTCACCAACCCGCCGCCGCCCAGCTCGGTGCCCATCGACACCACGCCCTGGCGGTACGAGGCCGACGTGAAGGTGCGGCCGCCGCCTTGCGGTGCCCCCGAGATGTAGCTCACCGGCGCGCCGAAGGCTTTCAGGAGGCCCACGACCTTGGTCATGCGCTCGGGATCGTCATGGCGCGGCGCCAGCGCGCTCGGGATGTAGGTGAGGGAACTGCCGCCGGAGTGGAAGTCGAAGCTGTAGTCGAAGCCCGGCAGCAGGGCGTGCTCGATCCAGTAGGCGATCTGCGGGGTGATCGTGCCGTCGGCGTCACCGGGAAAGGAGCGATTGAGATTGCCGTCGTCGATCGGCGATGTCCGCTGTCCGGCCATCGCGGCGGGAAAATTTGCCGACGGCAGGATCACGAGCCGGCCTTTTATGTCCTTGGGTTCGAGGCTGCGGATCAGGTTGCCGAGCCCGATCTGGCCCTCCCATTCGTCGCCATGGTTGCCGGCCTGCATCAGGACGCTGGGACCATCGCCGTTCTTTATGCGCACGATCGGGATCGGAATCCAGCCATAGGCCGAGCGGTGCACCGAATGCGGCACGCGGACGAAGCCGGTGGCTTTGCCCTCGGCGGTGAGGTCGATGTCGGCCGACAGCCGGCTCATGGCCGTGAAGTCGGTGGGCTTGGTAGTGCTCAAATCGGTTCACTCCACAAGCGGTCGTTGATGAGGGCTTCGGCGACGTCGGCCGAGATCGCGGCGAGCAGCTTCTCACCTTTGGCGGCGCTGGCTGTCCCGGCATCGCCGATCACGCCGATCGGCGAGCGGCTAGAAAGCTGCCGCCAGCGGTAGACGCCTTCGTTCACGGTCGGGATGGCCGAAAGACCCGGGATGTAGGGTCCATGCATCTGCGACAGCTCGTCCGGGTTCACCAGCTCGGGCGTCATCGCCATGATCATCGAGGTCTCGGCCTCGCAGGCATGCAGCAGTGCCTCCTGCTTCTCGAGCAGCCCCGCGATCGACTTGGCGGCGATGTCCCAGTAGGTCCCCGTGGCGAACGGTAGTTTGTACTCGACCGTCAGCTCGCCGATCATGTTTTGCAGCGCCGTGGTGTTCCCGCCATGGCCGTTCAGCACGAAGATGCGCTTGAAGCCGTGGCGCACCGCCGAAGTGACGACGCAGCGGATGACGGCGTACATCGTGGCGTAGTCGAGCGTGATCGTGCCGCTGAGCGACATGTGATGTTCCGACATGCCGTAGGGAATGGTCGGCGCCACCACCGTGGGCGTCGACTTTTCCATGATGCGGGCGGCCCGATGCGACACCTCGTGCACGCAACGCCAGTCGACCATGCTAGGCAGATGAGGCCCGTGCTGCTCGGTAGCGCCGATCGGCACGATGACGATGGCGTTGCGCGCCGCCAGCGTCTTGATCTCCGAGGCTTTCAGCCTCGACCATTCGATCTCCGACATGAGCCTAGAGCGACGGCAGCGGCGCGAGCGGGATGCCCAGATACTTCTGGTGCATGCGGTCGAGCTCGCCGTTCATCATGTTGAAGAAGATGAAGCTGTCGAGCCAGCGCGCCAGATTGTGCTCGCCCATGCGGACGCCCATGTGGGCAGGGCTGCGACGAATGGTGAACTTGAGCTCGAACTCCTTGGCCGGATTGCGCTTCTGCAGATCCGGGATGATCAGGGTGTTGGTGGCGAACAGCTCGGCCTGGCCCGAGAGATAGGCGGCGGCGGCCGTGGCGTCATCCTCGGTGCGCATGATCGTCGCCTTGGGGTTCATGGCGGTGAGCGCCAGCTCCTGGGTCGTGCCCTTGGCGGCGGCAACCTTGAGGCTGCCGATCTTGTCGGCTGACGTCACGTTGGCGCTCTTGGGCCCGAACACCGCCAGCTTGGTGTCGGCATAGGGCGCGGTGAACATGATCTGCTTGGCTCGCTCGGGCGTGAGTCCCATTACCGAGATCACGATATCGACCTTATCGGTCAGCAGAAAGGGAATGCGGTTGGCGCCGGTGACCTGCTGCAGCTCGAGCTTCACGCCGAGCGCCTTGGCGACCATGCCGGCCAGTTCGACGTCAAAGCCCTCGGCCTCGCGTGCCTGGTTCTGCGAACCGAAAGGCGGCACGTCGAGCGGCACGGCGATGCGGACAACGCCCTTCTTTAGGATGTCCTCGAACCTGTCTGCCTTGGCGGCTTGGCCGCTGAATGCAACAAGTGTCAGCGCCAGCAGGCCCGTGATCATGCGCTTCATGTCGGTTCTCCCTTTTTTCCCCGAAGTAGCACTGATCTTGAATTACTATGCGCAAGGTCGTCCACACCGCAGTAGGCAGAGGAACGCAAATGAGCACCGATTTCGGAATTGCGAGGCCTTAGTCCGGCGCCGCTTTCGAGGCGACGGTGCGGCTCGCCGGATCCATCGCCGGCAATCTACCTGACGAGTTGCCGGCGGCACTGGCCGAAGCGGGTGACCTGCTGCTAAATCAATGCAAAACAGCGCTCAGGAAGGTCTCAAGTTCGGGCGTACGCGGCCTGCCCAGCGTCTCGGCGGCCGGGCCTTCCTCCCAGATCTTGCCCTCATGCATGAAAACGACACGATTCGCGACCTTGCGGGCGAAGCCGATTTCGTGCGTGACCAGCATCATGGTCATGCCCTCGCGCGCTACCTCCTCGAGGACTTTTAGCACTTCGCCCACCAGCTCGGGATCGAGCGCCGAGGTGATCTCGTCGAACAGCATCAGTTGCGGCGACATGGCGAGCGAACGCGCGATCGCCACGCGCTGCTGCTGGCCGCCCGACAGCTGGTCGGGATAGGCGGCGATCTTCTCGGCCAGCCCGACTTTGCGCAGCACGGCCTCTGCCAACCTGTGGGCCTCGGCGGGCGGCACGCTTTTCACCACCCGGGGGGCGAGCGTGATGTTCTTCTCGACCGAGAGATGGGGGAAGAGATTGAAGCTCTGGAACACGATGCCGACGTGCTGGCGCAGCTTGCGCAGGTCGGTGGCGGGATCGTTCACCACCGTGCCGTCGAAGGCCACGGTGCCGGCCTGGATCGGCTCAAGGCCGTTGACGCAACGCAGCATGGTGCTCTTGCCCGAACCCGAGCGGCCGATGATAGCGATGATCTCGCCTTTCTCGACCGTAAGCGACACGCCATTAAGCACCGTGTTCTGGCCGTAGCGTTTGACGACGTTCTTGAGTTCAACGAGCGACATGGAGCCTCCGCTCGAGCCGCCGGCTCCACTGCGTCAGCGGGAAGCAGAGCGCGAAGTAGATGGCGGCAACGATGAGATAGACGGTGAAGGGGCGGAACGTGGTGGCGGTGGTGAGCTGGCCCTCGCGCGTGAGTTCGATGAAGCCGATCACGGCGGCGAGCGAGGTATTCTTGATGAGCTGGACCAGGAAGCCGACCGTCGGCGGGATCGCCAGCCGCAGCGCCTGGGGTATGATGATGTAGCGCAGCTGCTGGGTGAAGCCGAGACCCAACGACGCGCCGGCCTCCCATTGCGTGCGCGGAATCGCCTGCAGACAGCCGCGCCAGATCTCGCCCAGGAAGGCGCCGGCATAGATCGAATAGGCGGCCGCGGCGGCGAGCCATGGCGATACGGTGAAGCCGAAGATCGACAGGCCGAAGAAGAATACGAACAGCCAGGCGAGCAGGGGCGTGCCCTGCACGGTGTGGACGTACACCGCTCCCAGCCAGCGCAGCGGCGTGAATGACGACACGCGCAGCAGCGCGATGGCGAGCCCGACGAGGCCGCCGCCTAGGAAGGCGATGGCCGTCAGCGCCAGCGTCCAGCGCGTGGCCGCGATCAGGTAGAGCACATCGATGAAGGACAGCTCGCGCATCATCGGCGGGCAAACACGAAGTGATAGATGCCGGCGAACGCCAGGCGAAAGAGCAGGGCAAGCACGAGATAAGCCGCCGCCACGAGGATATAGACCTCGAAGTCGCGGAACGTGCGCGACTGGATGATCGAGGCCATATGGAACAGGTCCTGTGCCGAGATCTGCGACACGACGCTGGTCGCCAGCATCAGCAGCACGAACTGGCTGGACAGCGCTGGGAACATCATTCTGAGCGCCGGGAAGATGATGACGTAGCGATAGATCTGGACCGGCGAGAGACCGAGCGACTGCCCGGCCTCTATCTGGGACTGCGGGATAGCCTCCAGACCGGCGCGGATGATCTCGATGGAATAGGCGCCGAGATTGATCGACAGTGCGATCATGGCGGCGGTGTTGGCGTCGAACTTTAGCCCGGCGCTGGGCAGGCCGAAGAAGATAAGGAACAGCTGAACGATCAGCGGTGTGTTGCGTATGGTCTCGACATAGACGGCCACCGTGCGCTTGAGCCAGGGCGCGCCGTAGACACGCGCCGCGGCACCGGCGAGGCCAATGACCAAGCCGATCGCCATCGTAACCAGCGACAGTTCGAGCGTCAGGACGAGGCCTTCGAGCAGGAATTCCCATGCGGCGAAAACGTCGCGGAACTGGAAACTGTACGTCATACGCTGGTGAACGCTCCCCCCTGCGGGACCCTAGCGCCTCTCGCTACGGGGATCGAGTGCATCCTGCAGGCCGTCGCCGACGAAGTTGAAGGCGATCACCGTGAGGAAGATCAGCAGGCCGGGCCACAGGGCAAGCATGGGCGCCTGTTGCAGGAGTTCCTGTGCGCCGGTCAGCATGTTGCCCCAGCTTGCCGCCGGGGGTTGGGTGCCGAGCCCGAGAAACGACAGGGTCGATTCGAACAGGATGAGGGCGCCGACCGACATGGTGGTGGCGACCACCAGCGAACCGGCGGCGTTAGGCAGGATATGGCGGAACATGATGCGGCCCGGCCGGGCGCCCAGCGCGCGGGCGGCGCGGGTGAAATCGCGTGCCTTGAGCGACAGCGTCTCGGCCCGCACCAGCCGCGCCACCGTCGTCCAGCCGGTCAGCGCCACGATGACGACGATGCGATAGAGCGAAAAGGTCTCGGACTGGGCGATCTCGGCCGGTATGCCGATCTTGCGCGGATCGATGGCGGCCAGGACGATCAGCAGCGGCAGCAGCGGCAGCGAGATGACGCCGTCGGTGAGACGCATCAGGAAGCCATCGAGTCTGCCGCCGAGATAGCCCGCCAGGACGCCGATCAGGGCACCCAGGAAGGCCGACAGCACGGCCCCGGAGAGACCGACCAGCAGCGACACGCGCCCGCCATCCAGCAGCCGCTGGAAGAGGTCGCGCCCGAGATCGTCGGTGCCCAGCCAGTGCTCGGCCGAAGGCGGCTCGAAGCGGCGGAAGAGATCGGTAGCGGTCGGATCGATGCCGCGCAGGTCCGCGATCAGTGGTGCCGAGAGCGACAGCACCAGGAGAAGGGCGAGGAAGATCAGCGAAGCCCGTGCGAGGCGATGGCGCGTGAGCTGGACCCAGGCGCGATGGCGCGGGCTTTCCGCGGTCACGCCGCGTCTCCCGCGATCGACACGCGTGGATCGACCCAGACATAGGCGAGGTCCGCCGCCAGGTTGCCGGCGATGGTGGCCAGCGTCGCCATCAGCAATCCGACGAGGGCCAGATTGTAGTCGTTGTCGAGGATCGCCTGGTAGATCGCCTTGCCCATGCCGGGCCAGGCGAACATCGTCTCGGTGATCAGCGCCCCGGAAACCAGGCCGCCGAACGAGAGCGCCAGCACGGTGAGCACCGGTGCCAGCGCATTGGCGAAGGCGTGGCGCCACAGCACGGTGGTCTCGGACGCGCCCTTGGCCCGGGCGGTGCGGATATAGTCCTGGCGCAGTATCTCGATCATGGCGCCGCGCATGAAGCGCGTGTAGGCGCCGAGTTGGACGAGGGTCAGAGTGACCACGGGCAACGCTAGATGCCGGAGCTGGTCGATTAGCGCCGTCGCCCAAGGTGTTCCAGGCCGGACGTCGGCCATGCCGCCTGCCGGCAGCCAGCCGAGGAACACCGCGAACAGGGTGATGAGCAGCAGCGCCAGCCAGAACGGCGGTGCCGAGATGCCGGCGAAGCACAGCAGGTTGATCAGGTAGTCGGCGCGGCTGCGCGGCCGCTGGGCAGCCCAGATACCGAGCGGCAGGGCGATTGCCGTCGCCAGCACGAAGGCGGTGCCGGCGAGCAGCAGCGTGTTCAGCAGTCGCGGCCACAGAACAGTCAGCACCGGCTGGCTGAACGAGCGCGAATAGCCGAAATTGCCCTGCAGCGCCTGTCCGGCCCAGGCGAGGTAGCGTTCGAGCAGCGGCTTGTCGAGGCCGTACATGGCGCGCAGGCGTGCCGCGTCCTCGCTCGTCATCTGCGGGTCGCCGGAGATCATCATGTCGATGGGATCGCCCGGCATCAGGCCGATCAGCACGAAGACCACCAGGCTCATCAGCGCCAGGGTGATGGCCGTCTGGACGGCGCGCGCGGCCAGATAGCGGCTCATGCCGTCATGCCGCGACCTAGTTCTCCCAGCGCCACTGCTCGACCCACAGGGTCGAGCTGTTGAGGGTGCCGGTGGGCGTCACGCCCTTGAGTGCCTTGGGGATCACAAACGGATCGACCCGAAAGAACAAGGGCAGCGAGGGCAGGTCGTCGGCGGCGAGACGCTGGATCTCGGCGAACAGGGTGCGCCGCTTGTCGACATCGAGCTCGCGCTCGGCGGCGTCGAGCGCCTTGTCCATCTCGGGATTGGCGTAGCCGGGATAGTTCTGGCCGCTCCAGGCGTTCGCGGCCGATGGAATTTCCTTGGAATGCAGCGACGAGCGCGGCACGCCCTCGGGGCGCTGCACCCAGGCATACATGCCGAGACTGCTATAAGTCCGGCGGCCCATCGCCTCGAAGAAGATGCGCGGCGGCTCGGCCTTGATGCGGACTTCGATGCCGACCTGACGGAGCTGGCTCTGCATCACCTGCGCCACCAGTTCGCGCACGCGGTTGCCCGCCGTGGTACCGAGTTCGATCGACAGCCGTTCGTCGGCTGCGTTGTGGCGCACGCCATTCTTCAGCGTGGCGAAGCCCGCCTCGTCGAGCAGCTTGCGGGCTGCCGCCGGATCGTAACCGTATTGGCGCGCGACCGGGCTGAACATCGGATCAAGGACGCTGATGCCGCCGTGGGCGATCGGCTGCTTGCCTTCGAAGAGCTTCTCCGAGATCGCCTTGCGGTCGATGGCGAGCAGCATCGCCTGGCGTACGCGCCGGTCGACGAGCAGCCTGTTGTCGAGATTGACGTCGATGTGCTCGTAGATCAGTGCCGGCTTGTAGACGACACTGTACTTGGCGCCGTGGCGCTTCTCGAAGGCGATGGCCTGATCGAGCGAGAGGCCGAGCTCCCCCAGCACATAGTCGACACTGCCCGACAGAAGGTTGGCCTCGAGGGCTGCCGTGTTCTCGATGATCTTGACGACGATGCGTTTGAAGCCCGGCTTCTGGCCGGCCCACGTCGGGTTCTGTTCGAGAACGATGCGGCTGCCCGGCACGATCTCGACGATGCGGTAGGGGCCGAACGCGAGGCCGGGGTTGGTCGAATTGGTATCGTAGGCCGTCCTGTTTCGGTACTCGGCCGGGTTGGCGTCGAAGATCGGCTTCTCGATGTGCGCCGGCAGCAGCAGGAAGCCGATGCTGTTGTAGTCGAAGGTGACGCGGTCGATCGTCATGGTGAAGCGACGGTCGTCCTTCACGTCGAGCTTGATCACGCGCTTATAACCCTCGGATGAGGCGACGCCCGACAACGGGTGCTTGCCCACCTCGAGGGTGAAGGCGACGTCCTTCGACGAAACCGGTGTGCCGTCGCCCCAGCGCAGGTCGCGCAGCTCGACGTCGACCTCCATGCCCTTCTTGCCGCCGTCCTTGCCGTCATCCGGCAGGTCGATCACCCGCGCCTTGCCGTTTTGCAGGGTCGGCAGTTCGGTGCAGGCGAGGCAAACCAGCTTCCAGTCCGCGTCGTAGGCGGTGAGCGGCCTCGCGGTCATGTTGGCGATCAGCGACTTGGCCAGCATCGAGCTGATCAGCGGATTCCAGGTGCCCGGCGTCTGGGTCATGGCGAGCACCAGCTCGTCCTTTGCCCAGGCTCGATTACCGGCGAGCGAGGCGAGGGCGCAGATTGTCAGGAGGGCAGAGAAAATGCGGCGGATCATGTCCGCCGCACCGTAGCAAAGAGCGGGCTAGCGGCCCAGCATCGACCGCGGTGCCGGCGGACGGCCGCCGTGATTGGCCGACCATTGCTCGGGCGCCTCGAGGAAGGCCCGCGTCTCGGTGAGGCCGCGCTCGTCAAAGTACTTGTGCTTCTGCGCCGCTTCCAGGGCGTCCCACCAGGTCGCGAGCGCGTGCAGCTTCACGCCGCCCGCCGCCAGCATCTCGATGCTCTGGGGGAAAATGCCATAGTGGAAGATCACGAAGCAGTCGGTGACCTTGGCTTCGGCCTTCTTCAGGGCCTCGATGAAGACCAGCTTGCTGCCGCCGTCGGTGGCGAGATCCTCGACCAGGAGCACGCGCTTGCCAGGCTTGAGGTCGCCCTCGATCTGGGCCATCCGGCCGAAGCCCTTGGGCTGCTTGCGCACGTAGATCATCGACTTCTTGGCCAATGCCGCCAGGAAGGCGGCAAACGGGATGCCGGCGGTCTCGCCGCCCGCGACCACGTCGATCTTGTTCCAGCCGATGGTCTTGTCGATCATCTTGAATGCGTGCTGCATGATCTTGGCGCGCGCTTCCGGGAAGGAGATGATCTTCCGGCAGTCGATATAGACCGGGCTCGCCCGGCCCGACGTGAAGATGTACGGATTGTCGGGGCGGCAGTGGATCGCCTCGATTTCCAGCAGTAGACGTGCAGTATCACGCGCTTCCGGCGTACCGCTGGCCTTGGCCGAAATACCCTTGCCGTTCAACTTGTTGGCCGGTTTTTCCACAGGCGAGGAACCCGACGATTTGGCTTTCTTCTTCGTCGCCATGCTGCTTTTTCCCCCCGCCGCTTGCGACAAAATGACGGCCGTGTGTTTAGCGTTCATCCACAGGACCGGCAAGAGCGGCGGCAGTGAATCAGCGGTCCTGGGGACTCGAATCTAGTCAGTCTCTTTATAAGACTGATGATTTAGGCCGGCGATGGGCAGCCGCCAGCCCCGATAGATCGACATGAGACGCAGAAATAGGCACAGGGCCGCCCCGAAAAGAGCCGTCGGGAGGGTGGGCAGGCCCATCCAGAAGCCCAGGGTAATCGAGCCGGAGCCGGCCAGGGCGGCCACCGCATAGAGTTCCGAGCGGAGAACCGTCGGAACCTGCAGGGTGAGCAGGTCACGAGCCACGCCACCACCGATGCAGGTGATCATACCCATCATCGCCGCCATCATGGGGGTAAGGCCGTAGGCCAGTGCCTTCTCGGTGCCGGTCACGGCGAAGAGGCAGAGGCCCGCCGCATCGAACAGCAGGACCGGGGTTTTGAGGCGGGCAATCGTGTCCGAGGCGAAGAAGCCCAGCAGTCCGGCTGCAACGGCGGCTGCCAGATAGCGCCAGTCGGCGATGGCGGCCGGCGGCACGGCGCCGATCAGCAGGTCGCGGGCGATGCCGCCCGCGACGGCCGCCACCCAGGCGACCACCAGCACGCCGAACAGGTCGAGCCGACGACGAACACCGCGGGTGGCGCCGCTGATGGCGAACACGAACGTGGCGGCGAGGTCCATCGCGTCGAACAGCATCGCATCGACAATACATGGATTGCCGTTGCCTGCCGAGATGGCAGAGTGCGGCCGGGGGAGTAAGAATGGCCCAGCGTTCTTTTCGAGATTGGCGGATCTACCGCTTCGTCACCGGCCGACGGCGTCTGTTGCTGTCGTTTGCCGCCGGGCTGGTGCTGTTTTCGCTTCTTCCCGGGTGGATCCGGCCGCCGACCCGCCTGATCTTGGCCTGGGATTTGACGGCGGTGATCTACATCGCGGCGACCTTGTGGATGTTCGTGCATTCCACGGTCGACACGTGTCGCAGTCGCGCGGCGCTCTACGACGAAGGCGACTGGATCATCCTGTTGCTGGTGATCGCCAGCGCAGGTGCGAGCTTCGTTGCCATCTTCGCCGAACTGCCGGGGCTCAAGCAGCCGGAGCATTCGGTGACCGTGGCCCTCATCATCACGGGTGCGACGGTGGCACTTTCGTGGACCTTTACCCACACGGTCTTCACGTTGCACTACGCCAACGTCTATTACCGGGAAGGCGACGACGCGCCGGGTGGCCTCGAGTTTCCCGGCGATCGCGAGCCGGACTATCGCGACTTCCTCTACTATTCCTTCGTCATCGGCTGCGCGGCGCAGACCGGCGACGTCGCCACGACCTCCGTCGCCATGCGTTACCTCAGCCTCGTGCACGGCATCGTGGCCTTCACCTTCAACACCGCCATCCTCGCGCTGACGATCAACGTCGGCGCCAGCCTGTTGTCCTGAGTCCTTCGTGAAGCGCAGTCGCACCGTCGAGCTCGTCGGTCTCGCCCTGTTCGTGGGCCTCTGCCTCGGCATCGGGGCGCTCGGCGCCGCCGTCACCGCAACCAGCGTCAAGACCTGGTATGCGGAGCTCGCCAAGCCTTCCTTCAATCCACCCAATGCCGTGTTCGGCCCGGTGTGGACCGCGCTTTACGTCCTGATGGCGATCGCTGCCTGGCGGGTATGGCGCAGCGCCGATCGCGAAACCGCGCGGGGGCCGTTGACGCTGTTTGCGCTCCAGCTTGCGCTAAATCTCGGCTGGAGCGTGGCCTTCTTCGGCCTGCAGCGGATCGGCCCGTCGGTCGCGGTCATCCTGGTGCTCGAACTGGCCGTGGTGGCGACGGCGCTGGCATTCCGTCCCATCGACAGGATCGCGGCGTGGCTCCTCGTGCCCTACGTGGCGTGGGTCGGCTTCGCGACAATTCTCAACATAGCAATCTGGCGCCTGAATTAACCTCTCGCCGCGGCGGGCCCAACTTTTCGATTTTGGCCCAACTCGACACACAGAAATTTGGCTCTCCGCACGCCGGAAAGCCAATAGATCCGGGATTTTCCCCGCCTCATCGGGCCCACCTGAAACGCCAGTGTGTTGGGCCCCGAACTGTGCCCGGATCTGTCTCCCGACCCGGCGCATCCTGTCTGTCCACGGTTCGCGGCGTGGCTCTTTGCCTGTTGGTGCCGGCACTGCCAGCACGAAGCCCTCAGCACGAAACCCTTTGGGCTGATTTGGACTGTGTCTCTCCCCAGGTCAGGACCTGGGGCGGCTGCACCGAGCGCTTGAGTTGCACAAACCCGCGGGCGGCCGCGGGCCGGTCGTGCCGGAAACAAAAAAAGGCCGGCGCAATCCTCGCCAGCATGCCAGAAATATAGCCAAAAACCTGCTGAAATGTCAACTATTTCTGAATCCGCTCGCTAGGTCTCGCCGTCGTGCGTGTCGCGGCTGATGGGCGCGTGTTGGCTGATGGAGTCGCCGTCGTCCTTCCGCAGTTCCATGAAGACGACCGACGACAGGATCGTCATCGCCCCCAGGATGAGGAAAGCCTGCTGCACGCCGTGGATCATCGCCGACGGATTGGAATGGGCGCCGTAGGGAACGAAAAGGGCGGCGATCAGCGACGCGCCGGCGACGCCGAAGCTGATCGCCAGCTGCTGGCCGGTAGCGGCGATCGTGCTGGCGCCGCTGGTCTGCGCGCTTGAGACGTCGGCATACACCAGCGTGTTCATGCTGGTGTATTGCATCGACGTGAAGAAGCCGAGGATGAAAGCCTGGACGACGATCCGCCAGATCGGCGTCTCGCTGCCGACGGTCGCGAAGGACATGATCATGAGGCCGACGATGATCGTGTTGCCGACCAGCACGTTGCGGTAGCCCAGGCGCGCCAGGATCGCCGGCATGAAGGTTTTCAGGCCGATCGAGGCCACCGCTTGCGGCAACACCAGCAGGCCCGACTGGATCGGCGAGAGGCCGAGACCGATCTGGTAGAGCAGCGGGAACAAGAACGGGATGCCGCCCAGGCCAAGGCGGGTGAAGAAGCCACCGGACACCGATGCCCGGAAGGTCCGGAGCCGGAACAGGCCGAGGTTGAGCAGCGGGAAGGCCGTCAAGGTCGCGCGGATGCCATAGCTTGCGAGCAGGGCCGCAGCGAGGGCGAGCAGGCCGAGCATCTCGGGCCCGCTCAGCGTGTTTTCGCCGAAGACTTCGAGGACATAGGACAGCAGGGCGATGCCGCCACCGAACATCACCAGGCCGGCGACGTCGAGTGGATGGGTTTTCTGTTCGCGAAAATCCGGCAGATGGCGCCGGACAAAGTAGAGGCCGAGCAGTCCGACGGGGATGTTGACGAAGAACACCACGCTCCAGTGCAGGTAGGTGATGATGAGACCGCCCGCGATGGGGCCGACCATGGGCCCGACCAGGCTGGGGATGGCGACGAAGCTCATGGCGCGGACGAGGTCGGCCTTGTCGTAGGTGCGCGCGAGCGTCATGCGGCCAACCGGCATCATCATGGCGCCGCCCGCGCCCTGCAGGACGCGGCAGGCGACCAGCATGTCGATGCTGGTCGACAGGCCGCAGAGCACGGAGCCCACCGTAAACAGGCCGATGGCGGTGGCGAAGACCGCGCGCGTGCCGAACCGGTCGGCCATCCAGCCGCTGATGGGAATGAAGACGGCCAGGCTCAGCGTATAGCTCGCCAGCACCGACTTCACGCTGAGGGGCGTCACGTCCATGGCCTTGGCGATGGCCGGCACGGCGGTATTCAAGATCGTCGTGTCGAGCGACTGCATGAAGAACGCCACCGCCACGAGCCACGGCAGGAGTCGCTTGGTGGCATCGTCCGGCCCGGCAGAGGGCGTTGCTGTCATGCATGGCACTGTGGCCATGCATATCTGCCCGTTCAATCGCAAATGATGCACGACGCCGGCCTCGTGCGGTAATGTCCGGCATCAGGGGATTGTCATGCGCCGCAGAATAATCGTCACGGGCCTTGCCGCCGCGGCCGTCGTCTTTTCCACCGCGTCACCGTCCTTCGGCCAGGCGGATCCGCTGCCCTCGTGGAACGATGGACCGACAAAGAGGGCGATCCTCGATTTCGTCGCCCGCACCACCACTTCAGGCGGTCGCGATTTCGTGCCGGTCCCCGAGCGCATCGCCACGTTCGACAACGACGGCACGCTGTGGACCGAGCAGCCGGTCTATTTCCAGGTCGCCTTTGCCTTCGATCAGGTGAAGAAGCTGGCGCCGCAGCGTCCGGAATGGAAGACGCTGGAGCCCTTCAAGTCGGTCCTGGCGGACGATAGGGCAGCGCTTGCCGCCATGGGCGAGAAGGGCTTGCTCGAGATCATGGCGGCGACCCATACCGGCCTCACGACCGCGGAGTTCACCAAGGCGGTCAATGACTGGATCGCGACGGCGCGTCATCCGCGCTTCAATCGTCCCTACACCGATCTTGTCTACCAGCCGATGCTCGAACTGTTGGGTTACCTGCGCGGCAACCAGTTCAAGACCTTCATCGTCTCCGGCGGCGGCATCGAATTCATGCGGCCGTGGACGGAGCAGATCTACGGCATCCCGCCGGAACAGGTGGTGGGCTCCTCCGGTGTCACCAAATTCGTCCTGCAGCCCGACGGCGTGCCGGTGCTGATGAAGGAGCCCAAGGTCGAGTTCGTCGACGACGGGCCGGGCAAGCCGGTCGGCATCAACCATTTCATCGGGCGGCGGCCGGTCTTGGCCTTCGGCAATTCCGACGGCGACCAGCAGATGCTGGAATGGACCGCAGCCGGGACGGGCGCGCGCTTCATGGGCCTCGTTCATCATACCGACGCGGTGCGCGAATACGCCTACGACCGGCAATCCCATATCGGCAAGCTGGACAAGGCGTGGGACGAAGCGGTCCGCCGTAAATGGGCCATTGTCGATATGAAGAACGACTGGAAGATCATCTATCCGTTCGAGCTGAAATGAACGTCGAGCCTATTCAGGAACGCTCGATTGCCCGCATGCGCTTGCGGATGAGGCCAATGAACGCGCGCGCCGCAGGCGGCAGCGTGCGCTCGCGCTTGTAGGCGACGCCCATCTCGGCGACCGGCCGCCTGCTCCGCCACGGCAGATCGAGAATAGCCAGACGGTTGGCGGCGATGCCGTCCTCGATCTGGCTCAGATGGCCGAGGCTGACGGCGTCGGTACCGGACACGATCTCCAGACCCAGGCGGAACGACGAGACGGCGATCGACGGCAGGATGTCGCCCGTCGCCGGATCTACCGTGAAGCCGGGATCGATATCCTCGACCAGCGCGACTTTCTCCCGCGACATGCTGGAGAAGACGAAGGGATAGAGCCGAACGTCTCCTGGACGCAGAGACGCCTTCTTCAGGAGCGGGTGGCCGGCCCGGCAGTAGTAGACCCCTTCCAGCTTGCCGAGCGGCTCGACGCGGAGCGACGGCACGCCGCGCAAGGCTGCGATGTCGAGGACCGCGAAATCGACCCGATCCGTCATCAGCATCGAGAGCGCCGCTGTCCATTCGCGCTCAAGCAGCTCCAGACGAACCGAGGGGTTGGCCTTGATCATCTCGATCGCCGCCGGCCGGACTGCGATGTCGTGGACATAGACGCCCGCCGCGACGCGCAGGCGTCCGCCCCGCCCGTCGCGCACCATCTGCAGGCTGTTGGAGATCGCCGCGGCCCGTGAAACGAGCTCGTCGGCCATCTTGAGCACGTCGTCGCCCGCCGGCGTCGCCATGACATCGCGGCGCGACCGCTCGAAGACACGCAACCCGAGCTGCTTTTCGAGGGTCGCGATGTTACGGCTGAGCGTCGGCTGGCTAATATGCAACGCTGCCGCCGCCCGGCCGAAGTGACGGTGCTTGGCCAGGACGACGGCGTATTGCAGCAGCTTGAGGTCGATTTCCATACGCGAACTGTATCGTCCGGCCCATTGTTTTGCATCGCCGTCTGGACGAGTTTCAGCCCCATTTCGTGAGATTTAGGAGCAAACCGATGACCAAGGGCAAATTCGGCCGTCTGCTGTCGGCAGCGGCACTCCTCGTCGGCATGTCGGGCGGCGTCATGCCGGCAAGCGCGCAGACGCCGGCCAAACTCAACATCCTCGTCATTTTCGGCGACGACATCGGGCTCTGGAACATCAGCGCCTACAACCGCGGCATGATGGGCTATCGCACGCCCAACATCGACCGGATCGCCCGCGAAGGCGCGATCTTCACCGACTACTACGGCCAGCAGTCCTGCACGGCGGGACGCGCGGCCTTCATCACCGGCCAGTCGCCGATCCGTACCGGTCTCCTGAAAGTCGGCCTCCCCGGCGCGCCGGAAGGCCTGTCGGATAAGGACCCGACCATCGCCGATCTTCTGAAGCCGCAGGGTTACGTGACCGGCCAGTTCGGCAAGAACCATCTCGGCGACCGCAACGATTTCCTGCCGACCGTGCACGGCTTCGACGAGTTCTTCGGCAATCTCTACCACCTCAACGCCGAGGAAGAGCCCGAGAACGTCGATTATCCCAAGGATCCGACCTTCAAGGCCCAGTACGGCCCGCGTGGCGTCATGAAGTGCGTCGCCACGGCGACCGAGACGCCGGGCGAGGATCCGCGCTTCGGCAAGTGGGGCAAACAGAAGTGCGAGGACACCGGCCCGCTCACCAAGAAGCGCATGGAAACGGTGGACGAGGAGTTCATCAATGCGTCGCTCGACTTCATCGACCGCGCCAACCGCGACAGGAAGCCGTTCTTCGTCTGGGCCAATTCCAGCCGCATGCACATCTGGACACGCCTGAAGCCCGCCTCCGAGGGCAAGACCGGCCTCGGCGTCTACGCCGACGGCATGGTCGAGCACGACGGCATGGTCGGCCAGCTCCTGAAGAAGCTCGACGACCTCAAGATCGCCGACAACACCATCGTGATCTACACCACCGACAACGGCGCCGAGGTCATGAGCTGGCCCGACGGCGGCACCACGCCGTTCCGCGGCGAGAAGAACACCAACTGGGAGGGCGGCTATCGCGTCCCCGCCATGGTGCGCTGGCCGGGCCTGGTGAAGCCCGGCACCGAGATCAACGAGGTGTTCTCGTCCGAAGACTGGATGCAGACCCTGCTGGCCGCCGTCGGCGAGACCGATCTCAAGGCCAAGCTGATGCGCGGCGCCAGCTTCGGCGCCAAGAGCTTCAAGGTCCATCTCGACGGCTACGATCAGCGCGAGCTGCTGAAGAACGGCACGGGCAGCGCGCGCAAGGAGTTCTTCTACTGGACCGACGACGGCGGCCTGGCGGGACTGCGCTACGACAAGTGGAAACTCGCCTTCATGGAACAGCGTAGCCACGGCTTCGACGTCTGGCAGGACCCGATGGTGACCTTGCGCGTGCCCAAGCTGTTCGACCTCAAGGCCGATCCGTTCGAACGCGCCGACAAGGAAGGCATGGGCTACGGCCGTTGGCGCATCGATCGCGTGTTTCTGCTGGTGCCGGCGCAGGCCTTCGTCGGCCGCTTCCTCCAGACCCTGGCCGAGTTCCCGCCGCGCCAGAAGCCGGGCTCGTTCAACCTGCAGGGCGTGCTCGACAAGCTGATGTCACCGCCGCAGGGCGTGAACTAGGAAGCTGCGAACCGTCCCGGGAGGAACGACATGAAAGCCAAGACTGTCACGGCGTCCCTGATCGGCATCCTGGCAACGGCTGCCGCCGTGGGAGCAAATGCCCAGAACGCGCCTATCGAGTTTCGCGTCGTCGCCGCCAAGGGCAATCCGTCAGGCTGCGTCAGCCTTGATGCCTCGCTGTCTCGCGTGCACACGATCACCCTCGCGGGCGACAAGGCCATGCTCAAGTCGTCCGGAGGTATCAACGACACGCTGAAACAGACGGCGCCCATGGTCTACAAGACCAGGTTCGGCCTGGGCGGCGTGAACCTCGATGTCGTCGCCGACGCTTCGAAGTCGCCGAGGACCCTGGAGGTGACAGAAGCATCGCGCGGTTGCCACTGGAACGCCGTAGCACCGTAGGCCGGGACGGCCATGTTGGGAGTGAACCGTAATCACCTGCTTGCCGGATTGGCCGCGATCCTCTGCATCGCGGGCCTAGCCTGGATCGCGCTCGACCATTTCGTCCCGGCGCCGCCGAAGAAGATCACGGTCGCGGCTGGCTCGAAGGGCGGGGCGTACGAATTCTACGCCCGCAAGTATCGCGACATACTTGCCCGCAACCACGTGACGCTCGATATCCGCTCGACCGAGGGCACAGTCGAGAATCTGAAACTTCTCCAGGATCCGAAATCCGGCGTCAGCGTCGGCTTCGTGCAGGGAGGCGTCTCCAACAGCACCCAGGCGCCGGGCCTCGAGTCGCTGGGCCGCATCAACTACCTGGCGTTCTTCATTTTCTGCCGCGCCACCGACTCGTTCGCCGACCTCACTCAACTCAAGGGCAAGCGCATCGCCGTGGGACCGGAATCGAGCGGCACCAACATGGTGGTGACGAAGATCCTCCGGAGCAACGGCATCACGCCACAGAACGCGACGTTCTTGCCTCTGGGCGGGCGGGCGGCAGTCGACGCCCTGGATGCAGGGAAAGCCGACGTACTGATCATGGGCAACGTCCTCGAAGCGCCGCTCATCCAGAACCTGCTGCGCGATCCCGGGGTTCGGCTGATAAGCCTGCCGCGCGTAAAAGCGCTGACCCGGAAATTTCCCTTCCTCACGCGCTTGGAATTGCCGAGCGGCGTGGTCGACTTCGAACGGAACATTCCGGGCGCCGACGTGACGCTGATCGGAACCACCAGCTCGGTGCTGGTGCGCGGTGACGTTCATCCGGAAATCATCGGCCTCCTGGCACGGGCATTGGTCGAGGTGAACAGCGAGCCCGGCGTCTTCCAGCAGTTCGGCGAATTCCCCACCCAGACCGACCCGGAATATCCGATGGCCGAGAGCGCCCATGATTTTTACAAGAACGGGCCATCGTTCCTGCAGCGCTATCTGCCGTTCTGGGTCTCCAACTATGCTCGGAGGACACTCGCTATTTTGGTGACGGCCATCGCGATCGTCGTCCCGATCTTCAGTTACGCGCCCAAGCTGTACCTTTGGTTCCTGCGCCGGCGCATCATCCAACTTTATCGCGAACTCCGGGTCGTCGAACATGGGCTGCAGTCCGGACTGCTGGAGCCACAAGTGATCGCCCTTGAGGGCGACCTCGAGAGAATCGACCGGGCATCGACTGCCCTTCCGATGAGGCACTCGGACCTCTTCTTCGCGCTGAACGCCCATATCGGCGTCACTCGGACGCGCCTTCGCGCAATGCGCATCGAGGCGCGCGGCCATCCTGTATAGAGGCGCGCGGACAGAGGACGGTGCTTGGCACTTCGCCAAGAAGCGGGGATAAATACGCACATGGCAGAAGCTCACCCGCCCGGCTTGCCGCCGTATGCAGGTATGATCGGGATTCCCAGCGGTACGTTCCGCATGGGCTCGGATCGCCACTATGCCGAGGAGGCTCCCGCCCAGACGGTTGCCGTCTATGGTTTCTGGATCGATCCGACGCCGGTCACCAACGCCCAGTTCCGCGCTTTCATCCAGGCGACGGGCTACGTCACCTGGGCCGAGATCGCGCCGGACGCCAAGGACTATCCCGGCGCGCTGCCGCATATGCTGAAGGCCGGCGGTCTTGTTTTTACGCCGCCGTCGCGTCCCGTTGACCTGCGCGATTGGAGCCAATGGTGGAGCTTCACCTTCGGCGCCAACTGGCGCCGGCCTTATGGCAAGGGGAGCCACATCGGCGGCCTCGACGATCATCCCGTGGTGCAGATCGCCTATCGCGATGCCGAGGCCTACGCAAAATGGGCGGGCAAGGAGATTCCGACCGAGGCGGAATGGGAGTTCGCCGCGCGCGGCAGCCTCGATGACACGGAGTTCGCGTGGGGCGACGAGATGACGCCCGGCGGCCGGCATATGGCCAACACCTGGCAGGGAAACTTCCCGCTCGAGAATCTCAAGACCGACGGCTATGCCCGAACCTCGCCGGTGCGCGCCTTTCCGGCCAATGGCTACGGCGTGCACGACATGATCGGCAATGTCTGGGAATGGACCGCCGACTGGTATTCAACTCAGCATACCGCCGCTGCGCCCAAGGCCTGCTGTGTGCCGGAGAATCCGCGCGGCGTAACGATAGAGGCGAGCTACGATCCGACCCAGCCGGCCGTGCGCATTCCGCGCAAGGTGTTGAAGGGCGGATCGCACCTGTGCGCGCCGAGCTACTGCCGGCGTTATCGTCCAGCGGCACGCCATGCCGAAGCGGTCGACACGTCCACCAGCCACGTCGGGTTCCGCTGTGTCGTCAGAGTCGGTAGCCCGGATGCGCTTTACAACGCCCCGGTTTGACCATCCTTCAAGACTTTGGCAGGCGTGCTGCTTCCCCTAGGGATGCGGTCCCCAAGGCGCGGCGTGGAGCAATTTGACCTCCTGGCTCATCACCAGCGGCCGGAACTTCGAGGCGAAGCCCTCGGTGAAATCCCTGTTCGCGAACACGGCCGTCCAATGGGCGCGGCGCCCGGCGTCATCGTCGAATTTCCAGAGATGGACGATCTGGTTGATCATGCCGGTGTCGCCCTGGAAGTAGCCGACGAGGTTCCTGTCGTGGCCGCCCTTCTGGAGCGCGGGAAAGCCCAGCTCCTGATAGAGCTTCACCGCTTCGGCCATCTTGCCGACGTAGAGCGTGTAGGTTCTGAGTTCGTAGAGTGCCATGTGCCGTCTCCTAGGTGAGTCCGATTCTTGGGCGGAAGGCCTCGTCGCGCATCGAGACGTCCTGGCCGATCAGGTCGTCGCTGGCGCTGTCGCAGAGATAGAGCAGGCCGCGCACGGCGTGCGCGACCGGCGAGAGGTCGGCGCGCGGGATGCGGCTCACCTGGTTCATGCCCGAGGCGCGGATCTTCACCTGCATGTCGGTGTCGATCGTGCCGGGCGAGAAGCCGAAGATGCGGATGCCGCGGCCCGTCGTTTCGAGCGCGATGGCGCGGGTCACCATGGCCAGGCCGGCCTTGCCGGCGCAGTAGGCACTCCAGCCTTCGAGCGGCCGGTGGGCGGCGCCGGAGGACACGTTGACGATGGTGCCGCCGCCGCCCGTCAGCATGCCGTTGAGCACCGCCCGCACGACGTTGTAGGCGCCCACGAGATTGATCTGGATGTTGTTCGCCCAGATGGCGGGATCGGACGTCGCCAAGTCGGCGATCGGCTCGATGATGCCGGCGTTGTTGACCAGCATGTCGAGACCGCCCAGCCGCTCACGCGTTGTCGCGACAGCGCCAGCGACTGCACCATAGTCGGCGACATCGCAGGCCAATGCCTCGGCGCGGCCGCCCGCAGCCACGATCTCGCGCGCGACGGCAGCGGCCGCCGCCCCGTCGCGTGCCACCAGCATGACCGCCGCGCCCTGGTCCGCCATCGCCAGCGCCACGGCGGCACCCAGGCCGCGGCTGGCACCGGTGACGAACGCCACTTTTCCATCGAGCCTGCTCATCGTTCCTCCCTTGTGTTTGGCTAGTCTATTCGACAGGCTCGCCTCATGGATGTCGAATTGAACCGTGATGCGAAACAGATTGTCGGCGACTGGCTCTCGGGCCTGAATGCAGCGCTACAGGCAAACGACACGCGCCAGCTTGGGGCGCTTTTCCGGCCCGACTGCGACTGGCGCGATATCGTGGCGCTGACCTGGACCATCGAGACGGTGAGCGACCGCGAGCCTGTCGCGCGACGGCTGCTCGAGGCGGCGGCTGCCACCGGCGCGCGCGCCTTCGCTGTCGACCCCGAGCGTCATCCGCCGCGCGATGTCGAGCGCGCCGGCGAGGAGTGCATCGAGGCCATCCTGAGGTTCGAGACCAAGGTCGGGCGAGGGGCCGGCATCGTGCGCCTGAAACGCAGCGATTGCCGTGTCGGCGCGGCGGTGGCCTGGACGCTGCTCACGACTCTGGACGAACTGAAGGGCTACGAGGAAGAGACAATCCTGGAGAGCGCCGAGGAGCCCGCCTTCGAGCGCGACTTCCACGGCCCCAACTGGCTCGACCGGCGGCGGCAGGCGTCGCGCTATGAGGATCGCGATCCCGATGTGCTGATCGTCGGCGGCGGCCACGCCGGCATCACGGCGGCGGCGCGGCTGAAGGGGCTTGGCATCGAGGCGCTGGTGGTCGACCGGATGGAGCGGATCGGCGACAACTGGCGCAAGCGCTATCACGGGTTGAAGCTGCACAACCAGAAGCACAGCAACCATTTCCCCTATCTGCCCTTCCCCAAGACCTGGCCGAAATACATACCGAAGGACAAGATCGCCAACTGGCTCGAATCCTATGTCGAGACGCTCGAGATCGACTTCTGGACGCGCACGACCTTCAAGGGCGCGATCTGGGATGACAAGACGAAGCGTTGGACGGCGAACCTCGCGCTCGACGTCGCCGACGGTGCCGGACGGACGTTGCACCCGCGCCATATCATCATGGCGACCAGCGTCAGCGGCACACCCAACATCCCCGAGATCCCGACGCTCGACCGCTTCAAGGGGCAGGTCGTCCATTCGAGCAAGTTCGCCAACGGTGCGGAGTGGAAGGGGCGCAACGTCTACGTCTTCGGCACCGGCACCAGCGCCCACGATATCGCCCAGGACCTGCATGGCAACGGTGCACACACCACCATCGTCCAGCGCAGCCCGACGCTGATCGTCAACGTCGAACCCAGTGCCCAGCTCTATGACGGCATCTACTACGGCAAGGGTCCGACCTACGAGGACCGTGACCTGATCAACGTCTCGGTGCCGCTGCGTGTGATGAAGGTCGCGCACAAGATCCTGACCGACAAGGCGCGCGAACTCGACGCGCCCCTGCTGCAGGGGTTGGAGAAGGTGGGCTTCAAGCTGGAGTTCGGCGAGGACGGCACCGGCTGGCCGCTAAAGTACCGGTCGCGCGGCGGCGGCTACTATTTCAACGTCGGTGCCTCGGACCTAATCGTCAAGCGGGAAATCGGCCTGATCCAGTATGCCGACATTGCTGAGTTCACCGAGACCGGCATGAAGATGAAGGACGGCAGCGACCGGCCCGTCGACCTGATCGTGCTGGCCACCGGCTACAAGGGCCAGGACCATCTGGTCGGAGATCTGTTCGGCAAGGAGATTGCCCGGAAGGTCGGTCCGGTCTGGGGCTTCGATGCGCGCACGCAGGAGCTCAACAATATGTGGGTGCCGACCACCCAGGCCGGGCTCTGGTTCACCGGCGGTTCCTTCGCGCAGTGCCGCATGTATTCGAAGTACCTTGCCTTGCAGATCAAGGCCCATGATTTAGGCCTGAGATGAAGCGAAGGTGACGCTCAGATTTTCTCGATCACCGCAGCCTTGAACCGGCGCATCTCGGTGATCATGGCGGCGGCGTCCGGGCGGCCGAAATCGATGTCGATGGCGGTGACGCCGATGTCCCGCAAGGCGCAGAGATCGCCAATGATATTGGCCTCGCTGCCGGAGAACAGCCGGCGCTCGCCATCGGAGGCCATAGGCGGCACCGCCGCACCATAGCGCTTGACGCGATAGCCGGTGCCGACCGATGCGGGATCGCGGCCGGCATCGATGGTGGCCTGGCGCAGCCGGGCAATGCCGGCGCGCAGCCGCGGCAACGTATCGAGCAGGTGCTTGTTGTTGCTGCCGATCGGATACCAGAGATCGCCCACGCGCGCGGCGCGGCGCACGGAGGGGCCGCTCTCGCCGCCGATCCAGATCGGCGGATATGGACGCTGCACCGGCTTGGGTTCCAGCACGATGCCGTCGAAGCTCGTGTAGCGGCCGGCGAATTTGGGCGCGCTCTCGGTCCACAGCACGCGAAAAGCGTCGATATACTCGTTGGTGACGGCCCCGCGCTCGGGAAACGGCGTCATGACGACCGCATCGAACTCGGTTTTCAGCCAGCCGGCGCCAACACCCACGACCAGCCGGCCCTCGGAAAGCACATCGAGCGTGGCCAGCATCTTGGCCGCCAGAACTGCGGGGCGATGCGGGACCACCAGCACGGCAGCCACCAGGCGGATGCGCGAGGTCTTGGCCGCGATGAAAGCCATGCCGATCAACTGTTCGTGCCGCTCGGTCGGCGCCTGCTCGTAGAATTCGCCGCTCTCCGAATAGGGATAGCCGGGAACCTTGGTGTCGGGCAGCACGACATGGTCGGTCATCGTGAGATAGTCGAAGCCCATCGCCTCGCCTTCGGTGGCGATCCGCGTCATGGCGGCGACGGACGACAGCGGGCCGGAATTCGGCAGGTTGAAGCCGATCTGCATCAGCTCGGCTCAGACCGCTTTGCGTACGATGTGGCTGCGGTTCGACGTGAACGGCCGCACCTCACTCGCCCAGCGTCCCTTTTCAGCCGCCTCGTTCCAGGCCTTGCTCACCAGAATGTCCGGGCTGTCGATTTCGTAGATCGCCACGTAGTGCGCCGCGGTGCCGCCATCGATCTGCTTCAACTCGCCGCCGATCACGAAGGCGGCGGGTTCGGTCTTCCAGCGGGTGACCGCCCGGACGCCCGGCAAGGCCAGGAGCAGGGGCACATGCTCGGTGTCGTAGACTTCGTTGAACAGCGCTTCCTTTTCCTTCGTCACGTCCATGCTGACGATGAACAGGTATTTGGTGGCGATCGGCATGTTCTGCTCCCTTGATGTCAGTCGGCGGCCACGGCGCGTGCCGTCCGGAAGGCCGGCATCACTTCCTTGGCGAAGCGGTCCAATTGTTCCAGCGCGACGGCGAGCGGCGTGCCGAGCGCCATGCCGCAGCTGACACGATCGAGCCCCGGATAGCGCTTCTCCACTGCCTTCAGTTGTTCGATGATGTCGGCCGGCGTACCGGCCAGGAACCCGCCGGCCTTCACGGCATCCTCGATCCGGGGCAGCTTGGTGGTGGCGGCCAGTCGCGGATCGCGCATCGCCGCGATCTGCTCGTCGGAGAGCGCGCGCACGAGGCGCAGCTCGCCGAACATCTTCATGTTCTCTTCGTAGTATTTGCCCGCTGCCCGCATGGCGGCCTCGCGGCTCTCGCCGATGAAGAACTGGAAGCCCAGCGACAGGCGCTCGCCGATCTCGAGCTTGATGCCGCGGCGGGCGTAGGCCGCCTGGAAGGCGGTCATGTGCTTGTCCACGGCACCGCCCTCGGCCGAGCCGCCGCCGATCACGCCGGAGATGCCGTGCTTGGCCATGAAGTCGAAGGCGCGGTCGGAGCCGGACTGGATCGGCTGCCAGCATTCCACCGGCAGACGTAGCGGCCGCGGCACCAGCGTGATGTCCTTCAGCGTATAGCCGCGATAGGGCACTTCAGGCGGGATCGTGTAGTAGGTGCCCTTGTGCGAGAATTTTTCCTCGTTGAAGGCCTTGAACATGACGTCGCAGCCTTCCTCGAACATCTCGCGGTTGGCCGTCTGGTCGGTGAGTGGCGCGCCGAAGCTCTCGACCTCGCGCGTGTGATAGCCGCGCGCGACGCCGAAGATGACCCGTCCGCCGCTCAGCACGTCGGCCATCGCATAGTCCTCGGCCAGGCGCAGTGGGTGCCACATCGGCACCACGTTGAAGCCGCAACCGATCCTAAGGTTCTTGGTCACGTTCGTGAGGTGCAGCGCCATCATCAGGAGGTTCGGGATGCACTCAGTGCCCTCGGGCTGGAAATGATGCTCCGCCATCCAGAAGGTGTTGTAGCCGAGGCCGTCCATCTTCTTGGCGTAGGCCACCGCCTTGTGCAGGACGCCGGCCAGTTCCTCGTTCGGGTAGTGGCGTTCGTTGATCGGCGTGCCGCCATAGCCGGGGTTCTCCAGGTCGACCGAGCCGACATAGGAGCTGTCGAATTTGGTGATCACGGGCGCATTTCCTCCGCGGCACTGCCGGCCGATTAGGGGTCAATTGAGCCCACCGATTGCGGTACTTGGCAATTGCCCAAGCGTGGACGTACGACAATTAAGCGTTTCGCATCACGGGCGCGCGTCTGTCGACAGGCCGTGCGATGCTGGAGTAGATCGATTGAAAGAGGGTCTTTCATGCAACAAGTCGCCACCGGCTACGGCCTGATCGAAGGCCCTGTCTGGGATCCGGCCCGCGGTCTCTACTTCAGCGACGTCATCAACGGCGGTGTCGATCTGCTGGACCTCGACGGCAAGATTAGGCCGACGATTCCCAAGCGGCGCGGCATCGGCGGAATGGCGCTGCATGAGCGTGGTGGGCTGGTGGTGGGCGGCCGCGACATCGCCTGCGTGTCGCTGGCCGACGGCACCTCGCGTACCCTGCTGGCGCTCGACGCCATCCCCGGCGCCACTGGCTTCAACGATCTCACGACCGACAGGGTGGGCCGCGTCTATGTCGGCTCACTCGCCTATAAGGTGTTCGGCGGCGAGGCGCCCCGGCCCGGGCACCTGCACGTCATCGATCTCGACGGCACCATGCGTACCCTGTCGGACGGCATCCTGCTCACCAACGGCCTCGGCTTCTCGCCGGACGGCAGCCGCCTTTATCACAGCGACGCCCGCGCGGGCCTGGTGCGGGTCTACGACGTGTTGCCGGATGGTGGCGTCGGCCCGTGGCAGACCTTCGCGACGCTGGGCGACGGGCAGAGCGCCGTGCCCGATGGTCTCAAGGTGGCGAGCGACGGTTCGGTCTGGGTGGCCGACGCGCATGGCGGCCGCGTTGCCGTGTTCAATGCCGACGGCACGCACCGGCATGATCTCGCGGTGCCGCTGCCGATGGTCACCAGCGTCTGCTTCGCCGGCCACGATCTGCGCGACCTCTATGTCGTGACCGGCTCGCGCGGCGGTCCGCACGAGAATTGTGGCAGTATCTTCCGTACGCGCGTCGACGTCGCGGGGCTCGCGCTGCCGTTGGCCCGGGTTTCAGGTTAGGGAAGGGACGTTTTCATGGATACCCGCGTTCAGCAGGCGATCACTGGCAGCGCTTCGGAGCGGGCCCGCGCCCTGCAACCGTTGCTGGACGAGCATGGCGCCGAAATGGACCGCCGTCGCGAGCTGACGCCGGAGGTGGTCGAGGCGCTCGTCGGCCAGGACATGCTGCGCCTGCTTCTGCCGAGGAGCCTCGGCGGACAGGAAATCCATCTCCTGGAGTACTGCAAGACCACCGAGGCGCTGGCCTGGGCGGATGCCAGCGTCGGCTGGTTCATCAACCAGTCCAATGTCTCCTCGGCCACCTCCGCCGCCGCCATGCCGCACGAAGCCGCCGCCGCCGTGTTCGGCAATGCGCGCGAAGGCCTCGCCTGGGGGGCAAAGCATAGCAAGAGCAAGGCGCTGCGCGTCGAGGGCGGCTATCGCCTCAGCGGCACCTGGAGCTTCGCCAGCGGCGGCCGCCACACGCGGTGGCTCGGCGCCCACAGCGCGGTGCAGAATCCCGATGGCACGCCGCATCTGCGCTACGGCCGGCCGGACGATCGCAGTTTCGTGTTCCTTCGCAAGGACGCGAAGATCACCGACGACTGGCATGTGCTCGGCCTCAGAGGTACCGGCAGCGACACCTATACGGTAACCGACCTCTTCGTGCCGGACGAACGGGCTCCGGCGCGTGACGCGCTGGAGGAACGGCGGGAGAGTGGGCCGATCTACACCATCATGTCGACGCTGCTCTATGCCACCGGCTTCTGCGGCGTGACCTTGGGCATAGCGCGGCGGTTGCTGGAGGCCTACGTCGACCTCGCGCGCGGCGGCAAGCACAGCCGCGCCTCGAGCAATTCGATGGCCCTCAACAACGCCGTCCAGCGCGAGATCGGCCAGCTCGAGGCCAGGCTCTCCGCTGCCCGCGCCTTCCTGCATGAGGCGGCTTGCCAGGCCTACGACGCGGCCGCGGCAGGCAAGCTCGACGTCGACCTGCGCATGCGGCTGAGACTCGCCACCACCCACGGCATGAACGAGGCGACCGAGGTTTCGATCGCGTCGTATCGTGCCGCCGGCACCACCGCGATCCTGAATTCGATGCCGTTCGAGCGCCGCTTCCGCGACGCCATGAGCGCCAGCCAGCATCTGCAGGCGATGCTGCCGCACATCGAGATGGTCGGCCGCCACATCATCGGCACCGACAACGTGCTTCAGAATATTTGACGGGGGCCGTCGCTCGATCCGGGTTCACAGGCACCTTTGCCGAATCGAGCCTTCCTTGAATCTTGTGGAATGAGCCCCGGTCAGGTCCTGTGTTCGCCACTTGGTATGACACCCCTTTTCGGGCCTTCCTTCATATGGATTGTGACCTGAAAGATTTCAACTTCGCCATTGAAGCTCGTGACTTCGTAGATCAAGTGGTCGGTATCGGTGTCGTCAGAGCGCGCTTCATAGGATACGATTTGCGCTGGCGTTTTGACCGATAGACAACCTGCGATCCTGTCTGTCGTCAGTTCGCCCGGCCTGACAGTCAGAACTCCAGATCTTGGTTTTTCGATGACCCGGATCGTTGGAGGACGGGCCGGCGTACAGTTGTTGTTCGCGGACGCGTAGTAGCCAAGCTGAACAATCGCGCCTTGGGCCACTCCAAAGCTCGTTTAGCTGGAGGACGATGCGACCTGGGCCATTGCAGCGCCTGGAATTGCGCCAATGCCGGCCAAAATCCATGCAATGGGTATGAACGCCAACTTGATCATGATCTTTGCCTGTGAGGAAAACCCGTCTTCAAAGCCCATCCATCTTCGATTGAGCGTCCGGCTCGGCGATTCCGGCCATTGGACGGTGCCAATCGTGCACCAGTGGCCCGACTGCATCTCTTGGGCATCTGCCCTATACCCGGCGCGATCGGCCTAACCCATCTGGCCTAGGCAGCTCGACTGCGGATCGGAACGAGCCGGGGGATGCTGCCGCATATCGAGATAGTCGGCTGCCACGTCATCGATACCGACAACATGATCCAGCATATCTCGGCCTCCTCAGGAGATACCGAGCAGCCGGGCCGCGGTGCCGCCCAGGATGGCGATGCGCTCATCGTCGCTGAGGCCTGGCGTGTTCAGCACGAGATCGACCTCCGTGCTGGTCCACGGGAACGGATAGTCGGTCCCGATCATGATCTGGCCGGCGCCGGTTTCCGCGATCAGGTGGCGAAGCGCTTCGGGCGTGAACACGATCGTGTCGAAGAACAGCTGGCCGTCCTTGAGGTAGGCCGTCGGGTTCTTCTTGGGCAGCGGGCCGACCCGGTTGGGGAAGGTGCGGATCACCGCGTCGGAGCGGTTGGCGTAGGACGGCAGGAAGCCGCCGCCGTGCGCGGCGCAGATTTTCAGTCCGGGAAAGCGGTCGAGCGTGCCCTCGAAGATGAGGTGCGACAGGGCGAGCGTCGTTTCTAGCGGATTGCCGATCGTGTTGGTGAGCAGGCCGCTGCCGCCCAGCCGGCCGCTTGGCTCCAGCTCGCGCGTGCCGGTGGGATGCATGAACACGAGGACATCGAGCTCCTCGCACTTCTTCCAGAACGGATGGAACTTCGGGTTGGCCAGTTCCTCGCCGTCGACGCTGCCGCCGACGCTGACGCCTCGGAAGCCGAGCTTCTTCACGGCATGCTCGACCTGTTCCGCGGCGAGGTCGGGATGCTGGAGTGCCGCCGTGGCGTAGGCCACGAAGCGGTCGGGGTTGGCGGCGCAGAACTCGACCAGGGTCTCGTTCTGGATGCTGATCAGCTCCGACGCGGCATCGCGGCCGGCGCGGTACCAGTAGGGATTGATGCTGAGCGCCTCGACGTCGATGCCTTGTGCGTCCATTGCCGCTATACGCGTGCTGGTGTCGTCCATCAGCAGGCCCGGCGCCTCGAGCGGCGACTTGATCACCGCCATCGCTGCCGGCACGCAGCAATGGGCGTGCACGTCGACCGTCTTGACGCGCTTGCCGTTGACCACGACCTCGCGTCGCCTCGAGCCGGCGTGCGCATGGCCATGCCCGTGGCTCGACGTTTCGGCGGCCGCGCTCAGCATCGCGCAGCCGGTGAAGACCAGTCCGCCCTGGGGGCTCGTTGCGGGAGTGGTGCCTGTCAGCATGGTGATGACCTCAGTGGAAGGTGCGGCCCGCGTCGATCACGATGGTCTGGCCGGTCATGGTGTTGGTGCGGCACATGGTGACGACCTGGTTGGCGCAGTCGTCCTTGTCGGCGGCCACGCCGAGGAGCGAGGCCTGACGGCCTTTAGCGACTACTTCCGGCCGCAAGTTCGCCGTGGCGCGCGTGCCTTCGAGCAGGCCAGGCGCCACGCAGTTCACCAGCACCTCGGGTGCCAGCGCCACGGCCATGCACTTGGTGAGATGGATCAGGCCGGCCTTGGAGACGGCATAGGCAATCGACGAACCCGTGGGCCCGAGCCCGGCGACCGAGGAGATGTTGACGATCCGGCCGCCGCCACCACGCTTCATCACCGGTCCCACGGCCTTGGTCAGCAGCATCGGACCGGTGAGGTTGATGTCGATGATCTTGGTCCATTCCTCGTAGGTGAGGCCGTCGAGATCCGTGAACGGGATCGACTTGTTGTAGGCGGCGTCGTTGATCAGGATATCGAGCCGTCCGAAGCGTTTTACGACGTCGTCGACCAGCCTCTGCACCTGGTCGCGCTGGGTCACGTCGCAGGCAAAGGTGGCGGCCGCGACCTGGTGCTTTTCGAGATCGCGCGCGACGCCGTCGGCCTCGGCCTTGCTCTTTGCGTAGACAACGGCGATCTGACAGCCCTCGGCTGCAAGTGCATGGCATATGCGCTGGCCGAGCCCGCCATTGCCGCCGGTGACGACAGCCACTTTACCCTTCAGGTCCATATTTTCCCCGGATCGAATTTGGTGGTGGCGACGGTATCGTATTGCCGCGGTGGCGTCAGCCGCACAGCCAGATGTTCACCGCAAAGCGGCTATCGCCGAATGCGCCGTCGGGACAGGAGATTGCCTCCACTTCGTGCCGTGCGGACGAGGGAAAGACGAGCAGGCTGTCGTGTGTCGGTTCGATCTCGATCGACTGCTCACCACTGAGGTCGAAAAGCCGCAATCGTCCACCGGTGAAACGGCGCGGCTGGCGATGGAGATAGTAGACCATCGTCAGGCGGCGCCGCCCGCCGGGCGTGTATTCATCGCCTGTGTAAGTGTCGGTATGCGGCCGGTAGAAGGCACCGTCGCCATGCGCCACCACCTCCATCTGCGTGCTGTTGGCGGGCGTGTGCGCCATGTCGAACGCCGTCTCCAGGCCGTCCTGCAGGGCCAATGCCTTTTTTCGCAACGGGCCGGCGAAGGCGCCGAGGTCCTTCAGGACGCTCGATTGCCGCACCACCGCATCCAGACGGCCGGTGCCATGGTCGGCGAGCTTGGTCGGCGTGAAGCGTGCCTCGGCGGCCAGGCTGAAGGCCAGCAGGCGGGCCGCCTGCCTTTCGCCCAGCCATCCGGGGAGGATGCGATGGGGCAGGAACCGCCCGGCGAGGAAAGACGGCTCCGACATGCACAAGCTGTCGGCGCCTTCGCCGGGGCGGGCAAGGACGAACTGGCGGTTTCCCCGCGAGATGCTTAACGTGCTGAACATGAAAATCGTGCGCATGCTGGTATTTGCTGCTGCGGGCGCCCTGCTGTCGGCGGTGGGCAGTGCTTGGGCCCAGGCCGGTCGGCAGCCGATCGACTGGTCGGCCGTTTCCCTCGACTCGATTGGCGGCGGCCCGTTGCCGACGGCGGACTACAAGGGCCGCGTGATTCTTTTGGTCAACACGGCGTCGCTTTGCGGTTTCACCGGCCAGTATCTCGGCCTGCAGGAACTCTGGCATCACTACAAGGACCGGGACCTCATCGTGCTGGGTGTGCCGTCGAACGATTTCGGCGGCCAGGAGCCCGGTACCAAGGAAGAGATCAAGCGCTTCTGCGAGTCGACCTTCGATGTCACCTTCCCGCTGGCCGACAAGCAGGTCGTCGCCGGCCCCGATGCGCACCCACTCTACCGCTGGGCGGCTGAACAGACCGGCAGGCTCGGCACGCCGAGCTGGAATTTCCACAAGATCCTGATCGGCCGGGACGGCCGGGTCATCGACTGGTTCTCGGCCGCCGGTGGTATGGGGCCGAAGCTCGAGCGGGCGATCGAGGCTGCGCTCGCCGCGGCACCCTAGGGCGGCTCACGCCACCCGGCCGCCGCTCTTCCAGAAGCGATAAAGCGCCGCTTCGTCACCCGCGAACAGGTTGCGGTCGCAATGGCCGACGCCCGCGACGGCACGCGGCGCGCTGCCATGGGCGAAATGGCTCTCGGTTTCGTCGGCGACGTATTGCCAGAGACGCCAGCCGCGGTCCGCCCAGGCATAGGGGATTTCGGGAGTCTCCCGATAGTCGGCCAGCCACAGGTCGCAGCGCGCCAGGACGGAGCCCGGCGTCACGGCCGCACCCAGGCTGAGGCGTCGGCGGCCATACTGCTGGCCATTGGCCCAGGCCGGATGGGTATAGAGGAGCGGCAGCCGGCCGGTCGCGCGCTGGACGGCCAGCACGAATTCCTCGGCCTGGGCGAGCCGCATGGTGTTGGCCGGCTTGCGCTCGTTCGGCTCGAGATCGAGGGCCATGACCGTCGCCGGCCCCGGCTGGCAGGCCGACAGGAAGGCCGCAGCCTGCTCGGCGCCGGAATACTGCCGCGTGCCGAAATGGTAGCCGCCCCACAGCAATCCCGCCGCCTCGGCCTGGCGGCGTCGCGTCGTGTACGACGGGTCGAACCAGTCGCCGCCTTCTGTCACCTTGTGGATGACGGCCAGGATGTTGCTGCGGCGTACCGCGGCGAAGTCGGTGACGGTGACGTTGTGGCTGATGTCGATCACTGCATCGAGTCCCGGCACCGAGTGGCGGGGTTGCGCGGCAGCATGGTCAAAACCGGCGCCCTTGGGGGGTGTGCCACCGCATCCGGCAAGGCTCGGGAGGGATAAACCGGCTGCGCCGACCAACAAATTTCTACGCGAGATCATTCAGTCGATATTTCCATACAATAGAGGCGCCTGCCAATGGCGATAAGGCACAGTAGCGGCAGCGCGTGTTGGCAGCGACGGTTAATTGACCGACAATAGCGGCAATGGATTACGACTTTATCGTTGTCGGCGCCGGATCGGCTGGCGCCGTCGTCGCCAACAGGCTTTCGGCGGACCCGCGCAACAGCGTGCTGCTGCTGGAGGCGGGGCCCGCCGATCATCCCTGGACCCGCATCCCGGTCGGTTCTGCCCGGATGATCACCAATCCCGCCTTCAACTGGCTCTACAGTTCGGAGCCCGGTGCCAGCACCAACGGTCGCCGCATTCCTGTGCCGCGCGGCCGGATGCTGGGCGGGTCCAGCGCGCTCAACGGCATGGCCTTCGTGCGCGGCCAGGCGCAGGACTTCGACACCTGGGCGCAGATGGGCAATGCGGGCTGGGGCTACGACAGCGTCCTGCCGTTCTTCAAGCGCATGGAGAACTACCAGGGCGGAGGGGACGATCGCTTCCGCGGCCGTGACGGGCCGCTCCGCGTCACCAATCCCGACCCGAACGATCCGTTCTGCGCGGCGGTGATCAAGGCGGCCGGCGAAGTCGGGATCGAGCACAATCCCGACTACAACGGCCTCAGGCAGGACGGCATCGCCATGAGCCAGGCCACGATCGCCTCGGGCCGCCGCATGAGCACGGCCCGATGCTATCTCGACCCGGTCCGCAAACGTCCCAATCTCCGCATCGAGACGGGGGCGCTTGCCGAGTGTCTCCTGTTCGACGGAACGCGCTGCACGGGTGTGCGCTATTCGGTGGGCGGCCCCGGGAGAGGTGAGCGGCGTGAGGCGCGGGCGGCGCGCGAAGTCATCGTGAGCGGTGGCTCGATCAATTCGCCGCAACTGCTGGAGCTATCGGGCATCGGCCAGCCGGAGCGCCTGCAGGCGCTGGGCATCGGCGTGCGCCATGCCTTGCTCGGCGTCGGCGAGAACTTGCGCGACCACTATGCGCCCCGGACACGTTGGGCCATCGCGGCCAAGGGCATCACCTACAACGACACGGCGCGCGGGCTCGGCATTGTGCGCCAGGCGCTGCGCTACGCCTTCTCCAGACGAGGGCTGCTCGGCAGCGTGGGCGCGCCGCTGCGCGCCTTTGTCCGCTCGCGCGACGGCCTCGCTGCGCCTGACCTGCTGCTGGGCTGGGTGCCGATGCTGACCGAGCCGGGCCCCAAAGGCCCGCGGATCGCCCGCCAATCCGGCGTGACATGCTACGCCCATCCGATGCGACCGGAGAGCAAGGGCCATATCCATGTCGTCTCGGCCGATCCGCACAAGCCGCCGGCCATCGATTTCAACTTCCTGTCGTCGCCGGTCGACGCCGCGCTCACCGTGCGCGCCATCCACATCGCCCGCGCCATCATGACGGCGCCCGCGATGACTCCGCTGCAGGTGAGCGAGATCGCACCCGGCACGGACCGCGATACCGATGATGAAATACTGGACTGGGTCAAAGCCGCGGCGGAGACCACCTACCACCCGGTTGGTACCTGCAAGATGGGCTCCGATGCGATGGCCGTCGTCGATGCCCAGCTTCGCGTCCACGGTATCGACGGCCTCAGGGTCGCGGACGCCTCGATCATGCCAACGCTGACCTCCGGTAACACCAACGCGCCCTCGATCATGATCGGCGAGAAGGCGGCGGACATGGTGCTGAAGAGCGCTGCTGCCGGTTAGAGACTCGTACCTCTCCCCCGCTACAGGGCGAGGCTAGATGAGGGAGCTGCGAGGAGAAGAGCTTGAAGGATCAGGAGCGCCCGCCCGGTGCCTCGATTCGGAAAATATGTCCCAGGCGGCGATGAACATGGCAGCAATGACGGGCCCGATGACGAAGCCGTTTAGTCCGAACGTGGCGATGCCGCCCAGCGTAGAGATTAGCACGACGTAGTCGGGAATCTTGGTGTCCTTGCCGACGAGGATCGGACGCAGAAAATTGTCGACAAGGCCGATGACGAGCATCCCATACAGGATCAACACGATCCCCTGCCACATTGCCCCTGTCGCCAGGAGGTAGATGGCAACCGGCATCCATACCAGGGCGGCGCCGATCGCGGGCAGCAGCGAGAGGAACGCCATCACCACGGCCCAAAGAAGAGGGGCGCCGATCCCGAGGAACCAAAAGATCAGGCCGCCAAGCGCGCCCTGCAGGAGGGCGACGAGGAAGTCGCCCTTGACGGTCGCCCGGATGACGATGACGAACTTGAGCGTGAGCGCTTCCAACTGCTCGGCACGCAGCGGAATCGCGCCCTTGAGGCGTGCGGCGAGCGTGTCTCTGTCGCGAAGCAGGAAGAACAGCAGGTAGAGCATCGCGAACAGGTTTGCGATGAAGTCGAACGTGCCCTGACCGATGTCGAGTGCGTGGCCGGCCAGCAACTGGCTGCCCTTCATGAGGCTGGCTGACACACTTTCCTGAATGGCGCCGAGGCTCACGAGGCCGAAGCTGTCCAGCAGGCCGGTTGCCCACGCGGGCAGGGCGTCGAGCACCTGCTGGAAGAGCCGCATGAGATCCAGTTCTCCCGACTTGATCTTCGCATAGGCGCCTGACGCTTCCTGCCCCAGGGACAAGCCGATCAGCGTCAGGGGCAGGATGACGATCGCCACGACGATGAGCACGGTGGAGAACGCGGCTAAGCTGCGTCGCGGTGCCATCGCTCTCAGCAGCCGTCGATGCAGCGGCGCAAACAGGACGGCAGTGACGGTGCCCCAGAGCACAGCACCGTAGAACGGCCAGAGGATCCAAGCGAAGCCCAGCGTCACCACGAATATCAGCAGCAGGAAGGCTTTGTCTTCGATGGTTCGCATGGAGAACATTTAATTCAACGCAGGAAGCCGGCGAATGTTCCTTTGAGTTGCGCTATGGCGTGACGAGGTGGGCGATTCGGCCTGAGGGTTGCCGACGCCTCGATCATGATCGGCGAGAAGGCGGCGGACAGGGTGCTGCGGCCTAGCCGCCGACCAGTCCGCCGGCGTCTCTATTTCTTGGCGATCAGCGGACAGCCGCCTTCATCCATCGGTCGGAAAGCCTCGTTGCCCGGCACCGTGGCGACCATCTTCACCAGATCCCAGGCGCCCTTCGACTCCTCGGGCGTCTTGGCCTGCATCAGGTACATGTCGCGGATGACGCGCCCGTCCTCGCGAACGCGGCCGTTCTTGGTCATGAAGTCGTTGATCGGCAGCTTCTTCATCTGGGCCATCACTGCCTTGGCCTCGTCGGTGCCGGCGGCCTGAACCGCCTTCAGGTAGTGCATCACGGCGCCGTAGGTTCCGGCCTGGATGAAGGAGGGCGGGCGGCCCCGCTCCTTTGTGAAGCGGTCGGTGAAGGTGCGCGCCTCCGGAGTCATGTCGTAGTAGAACGGGCTCGAGATCATCGTGCCCTGGGCGATCTTCAGCCCGATGCCGTGGATGTCGGGAAACTGCGCCAGCGGTGCGCTGACACGCGTGCCTTGCTTCATGAGGCCGAACTCGGATGCCTGCTTGATGCCGTTGACGATGTCACCGCCGCCATTGGCGAACATCAGCCCCTTGGCCTTGGAGGCCTGTGCCTGCAGGACATAGGAGGAGAAGTCCGCGGTGTTCAGCGGATGGCGCACCGAGCCCAGCACCTTGCCGCCGGCCGTCTTGATGAAGGTGGTGGCGTCCGCTTCCACCGCCAGGCCGAAGGCATAATCCACCGTGATGAAAAACCAGGTATCGCCACCCATCTTGCTGAGCGCATTGACGATCGTCTTGCCCTGGCCGTAGGTGTCGTAGATCCAGTGGATGCTGTGCGAGCTGCAGGATTTCCCGGTTAGTTCCGACGTCGCCGCCGCGGTCGGCATGACGATGCGGTTCTTTTCCTCCGCCACTCTCACGAGCGCGAGCGCCAGCGCCGAATTGGGAATGCCGATGATCATGTCGACGTTCTCGTCGTCGTACCAGCGCTTGGCGATGCCGGCGCCGACGTCGACCTTGTTCTGGAAATCGGAGGTCACCAGCTCGATCGGTTTGCCGAGCACCGAGCCACCGAAATCGGCGATGGCGAATTTGACCGCGGCGACGTCGCCAGGCCCGGTGTTGTCGGCGTAGAGGCCGGACATGTCGTCCAGCACGCCGATCTTCACGGCATTGTTCTGCGCCAGCGCATTGGCGCCGAGCAGACAGCAAGACAGTAACGCCGCGACAGCGGCCGTCGTGTAGCGCATCGTTTCCTCCCGGACACAATTGTTTGCGGCAAACAGCCGACGTTCCCGAATTGCACCCTGGGAACAGCACGAACGCTATCATTCCGCCGGATGGCAGGGAATGGGCCCTGCTATAGTCGCGGCCAAGAAATCACGGGCAAGAAGCCAAGGGGAGGCCAGGATGCGGCTGCTGATCGAGCAAGCGACGATCTGGGACGGCAGCGGCACGGCGCCGTTTCCCGGCCAGGTGTTGATCGAGGGCGAGCGCATTGTGGCCGTGGTGCCCGCCTCCCAGGCCATGGCCGCCGCCGAGGGCGCGGAGCGGCTCGATGCCGGCGGCAAATTCCTGATGCCCGGCCTGGTCGAAGGCCACGCCCATCTCTCCTTCGTCGACACCCCGCGCGGCACGGCGCTGGGCGAACTGCCGCCGGAGGATCATGCACTCCTCACCATGGATGCAGCCCGCAAGCTGCTGGGAGCGGGCTTCACCAGTGCCTGCTCGGCGGCGGCGGCCAAGATCCGCCTCGACGTTGCGGTGCGCGACGCCATCGAACGCGGCCACACCGACGGGCCGCGGCTGCTGACGGCGAGTCCCGAACTCACCGTCACCGGCGGCCTGGGCGACGGGCGCCGCCTGCACCTGCACCAGGACAGTTTCGGCGTCGCTGTCGACGGGCCCGACGAGGTCCGTCGAATGGCGCGGCTCTGCCTGCGCGAGGGCTGCGACACGATCAAGCTCAACATCTCGGGCGACTACGGCACTGAGTCGGCACTGGCCGAGACCACGGTCATGACCGACGCCGAAGTCGCGGCCGGTGTCGAGGCCGCGCACACGATCGGCCGCCGGGTTGCCGCCCATGCACGGGCCTCCGAGTCGGTGAAGCGGGCGCTGCGCAACGGTGTCGACATCATCTATCACTGCGACTTCGCGGACGAAGAGGCGCTCGACATGCTGGAGGCCCAGAAGGACCGCGTCTTCACCGGCCCCGCGATCGGAATCGTGCTCGCCCGACTGGAGAGCCTGCGCGGCGATAATTCCTGGCAAGGCCAAGGCTTGCTCGAGCGGCTAAAACCGCTCTACGAGGCGACCTGCCGCACGCATAATGAGATGCGCAAGCGCGGCATCCGCATTGTGGTCGGCGGCGACTACGGCTTCGCCGCCAACCCGCAGGGAACCAACGCGCGCGACCTCGAACATTTCGTGACCCACCTCGGGTTCAGCGCCAGTGAGGCGCTGCAGGCCGCGACCCGCACCGGCGGCGAGATCATGAAGCGTGGCCACGAGCTCGGTCAGGTCAAGCCGGGGTTCCTTGCCGACCTGCTGCTGGTCGACGGCGACCCGCTGCAGGACGTGCGCGTGCTGCAGGACAGGAGGCGCCTCGCCATGATCATGAAGGGTGGTGTGCGCTACGTGCCCTGTGAAGGCGCGCCGCATGTGCGGCGGCTGCACTAGCTACTTGGGGCGCGGCTCCTCGAGGCGCCGGTCCGGCTGCGCGAGCTTGCCGCGCCGCATCAGCTTCACCGCCTCGATAAGGGCGCGCGCCGCATTGCGCGTCTCCTCCTGAAAGCCGCGATCCTCGTCCAGCGCGACGTGGTTCTCGGCATAGCTCTCGTAGTAGCCGACATAACGATCGATCTCGGCCTGATGGCCGGCGCCGATCAAGCCCATGTCGCCCAGCCAGTCCGACAGCGAGTGGCGCAAGGTCTCCGTGCCGGCCGAGTCGCCGTGCACCACCAGCGAGAAGGCGCGGCCGGCGAGGTGTCGCGGAAAGTCCCAGCCTCGCCGCTCGATCGCCTTGGCCTTGTCGGGGTCCTTGCCCGAGGTCGATGTCGGGTCGGGATTGCCGCCGTCGGCGCAGACCAGGCGATCCATCATCGCCTTCAGCACGGTCGGCGCCTGGTACCAGTGCACCGGCGTCACGATCATGACGCCGTGCGCGGCGACCCACTTCGGATAGATCTCGTTCATCCAGTCGTTGACCTGATCGGCGGCGTGGTTGGGATAGCAGGAGCACGGCCAGTGGCAGAGCGGCATCGCCGTCGAGACGCAGGCCTTGCAAGGATGGATATGCAGGCTGCGTTCGGAGACGATGCGGCTGAGGTCGAGCAGTTCGACCGCGAAATCGGATTCCTGCTGGAAGACCCGTTCAGCGATCCTGGCGAGCCGCCAGGTCTTGGACTCCTCGCCGGGGCAGGTCTGGTTGCTGCGCGGCGAGCCGTTGATCAGCAGGATGCGGGGTTTTGCGCGCGCCGATTTCTGCTGCCGCTCGGCCGAGCGGATGGCCTCACGCGCCGCCAGCCATTCGACGGATAGCTCGTAGTCGGGATCGGCAAAGCCTGCGCCGGCGCGGCGGGTGCGGGGTGCCTTGCGGCCATCCTTGTAGGCTTCCCAGGCGGTGGCGAGAATCTTCTCGATGTCGTCGTCGAGGGGCGTGAAGGCGGGATCGTAATAGCGGCGGCGCAGCCGCCGCTCGAACTCTGCCTTGTCGAGCATCGTGCTGGGCATGCCCTTGCGGGCTTTTAGGCGGGTCATGTTTCCTCCCGGGACCAAAACCACAACGTCCACGGGTGCCCGGACGTTGCCATGCCGGTCTCGGCAAGGAGGATTACGCCGCTACTTGTGCCGCAGTGGGGCCGTCGCCGGCCAGCGTGGTGCGGCGCATGTCGCGCGGCTCGTGGGCCGGGAAGGGGCGGGCGCGGTGCATGGTCTGGCGGTTGTCCCACATCACCAGGTCGTCGACCCGCCATTTGTGGGTGTAGACGAATTCGCGCTGGGTGGCGTGCTCGATCAGGTCGCGCAGGAAGGCGCGCGCCTCCGGCATTGGCCAGCCGACGATGCCGCCGGCATGCGACGCGAGGTAGAGCGACTTGCGGCTGGTCACCGGATGGGTGCGGACCATGCATTGCCGGACCGGCCTGAAGCGCTCGCGTTCCTCGTCGGTGAAGTCGGTGAAGCCGATGAGCTGGCGCGAGAACATCTGGGAATGCTCGCACACCATGTCCTCGACCTCGGCCTTGGTCTCGTCGTCGAGCGCGTCATAGGCCGCCCGCATGTCGGCGAACTGCGTGTTGCCGCCCTTCGACGGGATGCTGACGGCATGCAACAGCGAGTACTTCGCGGGCACCGCCTTGAACGAGCTGTCGGAGTGCCACAGCCTGTTGCCGATGGCGAACAGCCGGCGGCGGTCGTCGCGGGCGTAGGGCGTGTTGGTTTTGTCGAGGTTGGAGACATCGGCGAAGGTCGTGGGCAGGCGCGCCTCATTGGCTGCGCGCAGGCTGGTGCCGATGGCGTGCTCGATCTCGCCCAGGCTGCGGGTGAAGGCGAGTTGCTGCTCGTCGCTGATCCTCTGGTCGTGAAACACCAGCACGGCATATTTGTCCATGCCGGCATGGATCGCGGCGACCTCGTCGGGTGTCAGCGGCCGGCGCATGTCGATGCCGTCGACTTCGCCGGCCAAGCAGGGCCCGATCTGGCGGATGGTGACTGTCATTGCCAGCCTCCTCGTCGCGATTGCCACCAATATTGTAGGCGATGCTACCTCAGGCGAGGCTTTTCTTGAAGAAGGCGATGGTCCGATCCCACGACAGCTTGGCCGCCGCCTCCTGGTAGCGCGGCGTCGAGTTGTTGTGGAAGCCGTGCTGCGTGTCCGGATAGATGAATACCTCGTACGGCACGCCGGCACTCTTCAGCGCCGCCTCGTAGGCCGGGTACATCGTGTTGATGCGCTCGTCGTTCTGCGCGAGCTGCACCAGCAGCGGCGCCTTGATCGACGGCACCGACGCGGTCTCGGCCGCAGCACCATAGTACGGCACGCCCGCCTGCATGTCGGCGCCCATCGCGGTGGCCAACCAGTTGGTCGTGCCGCCGCCCCAGCAGAAGCCCGTGACGCCGAGCTTGCCGGTCGAGAGCGCGTGCGTCTTGAGATACTTCGCGCTGTTCAGCATGTCGGTGCGGAGCTTCGGCTGGTCGAGCTTGGCCTGCAGCGCGCGGCCGTCATCGTCGTTGCCGGGATAGCCGCCGACCGGGAACAACCCGTCCGGCGCCAAAGCGAGGAACCCCTCGGTCGCGGCGCGGCGCGCGACATCCTCGATGTAGGGGTTGAGGCCGCGATTCTCGTGGATCACCAGGACCACGGGGAACGGCCCGTTGCCCTTGGGCTGCACGAGATAGCCGCGCATCTGGCCCGACGTGCCGCCGGGCGAGGGATAAGTGACGTAGGTCCCCTTGATGCGCTCGTCGGTGAAGGAGATCGTCTGGGCGTTGGCGTAGCGCGGCATCAGCGCCTGCGCCATGGAGAGGCCGCCCACCGCCACCACCGCAGCCTGCTGCAGGAAAGCGCGACGGTCGATGCGGCCGTGGCAATACTCGTCGTAGAGATCGAACACGCGCTGGTCGATCTCGATCTGGGTGATTGAATCCATGTTGCGGCCCCTCTGTTTGTGGCGGCATCCTAGCCTAGGAGGTACGCGATGCCAGTCGTCGATTACGCGGCAATGCCGGAATTTCCCATGCGGGCCGGGATCACCGGCAAGTGGATCACCAGCCACGAGCATGGCGCCACCACGACCAGCGTGCTCTCCAACACCGTCGAGCCGGGCGTCGCCGTCCCAAAACACTTTCACGAATACGAGGAGATCGTGCTGGTCGAGGAGGGACGGATCTGGGTCGAACTGGGCGACAAGAGAGTGCCCGCCGTCCCCGACCAGGCCGTCATCATCCCGCCGCGCACACCGCACGCCTGGGGAACGGAAGGCCCGGGCATCGCGCGCGTCCTCTTCGTCTGGCCGGTGCTGGATCCCTTCGCACCGGGCAAGAGCACCTACCTGGAAGGCGCGCCGCCGGCGGTGAGCTGAGTCTTGCTCCTCTCCCAATAAAGCAGATCCCGCTTCGGCAGGCTCACCTCATGCTGAGGAGCCACGCGAAGCGTGGCGTCTCGAAGCATGGTGCTTTCCAGCGCCACGAAGCCGGTGAGCGGCACGAATACCGGCAGCCGCAGGTCCTGCGCCGCGGCGGAGCCTGCGACGAGGACGGCCAGCGCCGCCCAGGCTACTGCGCGGCGCCGCCGGCCCAGGGCGACATCACCTCGTTCATGCCAGTGAGCTCGCCCGTCTTGGGGTCGCGCACGATGCAGCTCGGGTTGGCGAAGCCCAGCGGCGAGATCGGGTTGTCGACCTCGACCATCGGCAGCTTGGCCGCGATCGCCTTCTTGATTGCGTCGGGCAGGTCGCGGTTGACGCGGATCGGGCCCACGCCCGAGACGTCGATGCGGGGTTGATGAAAAGCTGCCTCGACATCCATGCCGCGGTCGATTTGCATCAGCGCGAGCTGGGCCACCGCCGGCACGATGCGCCGGCCGCCCGAGGCGCCGATGCAGAACCACGCCTTGCCATCCTTGGCGACGACGACGGGACAGATGTTGCAAAGCGGCTTCTTGGCGGGTGCGATGGAGTTTGGCTTGTTGGGTTCGGGATCGAACCACAGCATGCCGTTGTTCATGGTGATGCCGGTCCTCGGCAGCATGACGTTGGAGCCGAACAGCGACATCAGAGTCTGCGTCAGCGCCACCATATTGCCTTCCGAATCGGCGGCGCAGAAATGCGTGGTGCAGGTGTTGGTGGGCTTGTCGCCCAGGGTTTTTAACCGCTCGTCGTAGGCCTTGTGCATGCCTTCGGCGAAGGCGGTGAAGAAGGCCGCATCGGGCGCGCCTTTGCCCTTGGTCGCCGCACCCGCCAGTTCGATGGCGCGGCGCAGGGTCGGGCCCGCGGTGAGGCCGCCCGCCACGTTCACCTGGACGCCATTGTGCTCGAACGACAGCGGGTCGACGACGCGCGCTTCGTAGTTCTTGAGATCGTCGATGGAGATCGCCGAGCCGCCTTCTGCCAAGTCGGCCGCGATGTCGCGCGCCAGGCTGCCTTCGTAGAATTCGCGCGGACCGCCTTCGGCCAGCCGGCGCATCGTCTCGCCGAGATTGCCGAGCTTGAGGTAGCGCCTGGTGTGCGCCCA
>CAMARK010000028.1 GCA_945860205.1 Reyranella massiliensis 521
TTTTTCGGCGAGATCGCCATCCTGTGCGACGTGCCGCGTACCGCCACGATCAAAGCGAAAGAACCGCTGGCCACGCTCAAGATCACCAAAGACATGTTCTATCGCCTGGTCGCGGAATTTCCGCAGATGGCGGTCGAGATCATGCGCGAGCTGGCGCATCGCCTCGAGGACACCAACGAGAAGCTGCGCGCCGCTACCCGGCCCGCCTGACGCGTCCGCATGAGCCGTCTCGACAGTTTCATCGCGCGCATGCAGGCGCAGCGCGACTGCCTGAATTTCCTGAAGCCCGCGGTCGACCGGCTGGACGGTCCGATCCTCGAGATCGGCCTCGGCAACGGCCGCACCTACGATCACCTGCGCGACCTTTTCCCCAGCCGTGACATCTACGTCTTCGAGCGCCAGGTGGCGGCCCATCCCGATTGCATTCCACCCGATGACCGGCTGTTCCTGGGCGAAGCGCGCAAGGCGCTGCCGCGGGCCGCGGGAACGCTGGGCGCGACGGCGGCGCTGATCCACACCGACCTCGGCACCGGCGATCACGCCGCCAACATGGCGATGGCCGCCTGGCTCGGCCCGGCGCTTGATGCGCTGGCGGGACCGGGCGGCTACATCCTCGCCAACCAGTCGCTGGAAGTCCCGCGCTGGCAGCGCCTGCCTGAACCGGCCGGCGTGCCGAAGGATCGATATTTTCTCTATCGAGTGAGCTAGCGGCCGACCTTCAGCGGCCGAACAGCCGCAGCAGGATCAGCAACACGACGGCACCCACCACCGACCCGATGAAGCCGGCGGTCTGGCCAACCTGGTAGAGGCCGAGCGCCTGGCCGCCGTAGGTCGCGATCACCGCGCCCACGATGCCGATCACGATGGTGACGATGATGCCGCGCGGGTTGGGGCCGGGCGTCAGGAAGCGCGCGATCAGACCGACCACCAGGCCGATCAGGATAATGCCAAGAATGCTCATTGCTCTCTCCCCTCAGACGTCGAAAGTCGCCAGCACCGGCACGTGGTCCGAAGCCCTCTCCCAGTCGCGCAGGTCGTCGTCGATGCGATAACCGCTGATCGCCCCCGACAGCGCCGGCGTGGCGAGGATATGGTCGAGCCGGCGGCCGCGGTTGGACGCCCGCCAGTCGTTGTTGCGGTAGCTCCACCACGAATAGAGCTTCTTGTCGGCAGCCACGAAGCGGCGCGGCACGTCGATCCAGTCGAGCGACGCCTGCATCTGGCCGAACAGATCGACCTCGACCGGCGTGTGCGACACGATCTTGAGCAGCTGCTTGTGGTTCCACACGTCGTGCTCGAGCGGCGCCACGTTGAGGTCACCGACGGCAATGCGGCGCAGGCCCTTGCGGGCGCGCGGGCGCGGCCTGCGCTCGACGAACCACTTGGCCATCTCGCGGTAGAAATCGAGCTTGTGCGCGAACTTCACGTTGAGCGCGACATCGGGAATGTCGCCGCCGGCCGGGATGTAGAGATTGTCGAGCAGGATGGGATCGCCCCCGAGGTCGAGCGCCGCCTCGATGTGGCGGCAATCCTCCTTGCCGCAGCGATGGTGGATGGTGGTGGCGGTGAACGGCACCTTCGAGACGATGGCCACGCCGTTGTAGGCCTTCATGCCCTGGACGAGGCGATGCGCGTAGCCCAGTGCCTCGAACGCCTGGTGCGGGAAGAATTCGTCCGGGCACTTGGTTTCCTGCAGGCAGAGGACGTCAGGTTTGCGCAACCGCAGATACCGTTCGACGTTACCGATCCGCAGGCGGACCGAGTTGATATTCCAGGTGGCGACCGTCAGGCTCATTGGATACGCACTATAGGCCAAGGAGGCGGAGGCCCACCATGCAGATGGACGGCGACGAGAGCAGCAACATCGAGGACCGTCGCGACGGCAGCGGCGGTGGCGGCGGTTTCGGTGGCGGCGGCTTCCCGATCCCGATGGGCGGCGGAGGAGGCGGCGGCGTCTTCACCGGCGGGCTGGGGGTCATCGGCTTCATCGTGATCGCGCTGCTGTTCGGCGCCGACCCGGGCGAGATCCTGGGCGGCATGACCGGCGGCGGCCCCACGACCCAATCATCCGCGCCCTCGACGTCGGGGCCATCCTCCTCGGCCAGCCGTCCCGCCCAGCGGCCGACGGCCGATCCCGAGGCGCAGTTCGTGGCGCGCGTGCTGAAGAGCACCGAGTCCGTGTGGACCGACATCTTCCGCGACATGGGCAAGGTCTACCGCGAGCCCCGGCTGGTGCTGTTCCGCGACGCCACGCAGACCGAGTGCGGTGTCGGGCAGGCCGCGATGGGGCCGTTCTATTGTCCCGCTGACCAGCGCGTCTATCTCGACCTCGGCTTCTTCGACGAGCTGGCGGCGCGCTTCCACGCGCCCGGCCAGTTCCCGCAGGCCTATGTCATAGCCCACGAGATCGGCCACCATGTGCAGAACCTGCTCGGCATCTCGGGCAAGGTGCAGGAGATGCGCCAGAGCATGAGCAAGCGCGACGGCAACGCGCTGTCGGTGCGGACCGAACTGCAGGCCGATTGCTTCGCCGGCGTATGGGCCAACCGCGCCGACCAGCAGCGCGGCGGCAAGATGATCGACGACAAGGACATCGACCAGGCGATGGCCGCGGCAACGGCGATCGGCGACGACAAGTTGCAGCGCCAGACCCAGGGCCGCATCGTTCCCGACAGTTTTACGCACGGCAGCAGCGCCCAGCGCACCCGCTGGTTCCGCATCGGTCTCGACAGCGGCGACTATCGCAAGTGCGATACCTTCCGCGCCCAGCAATTGTAGCCGGCTAGACCAGCGTGCAAGTGACGGTCCCGCAGCCGTCGACGAAGCCGGCCAGTGTGTCGCCCTTGACCACCGCCGCCACGCCGTCGGGCGTGCCGGTGTAGATCAGGTCGCCGGCGGCCAGCGCCACCAGGCCGGAGAGATACGAGATCGTCTCCGGCACGCTCCAGATCAGCGCATTGAGGTCCGACTTCTGGCGGGTCTTGCCGTTCACATCGAGCTGGATGGTGCCCTTCGACGGATGGCCGACCTTCGACACCGGGAAAATCTCGCCGATCGGCGCGGACTGGTCGAAGCCCTTGCCCATGTCCCACGGCCGGCCCATGTCCTTGGCCTGGTTCTGCAGGTCGCGGCGGGTCATGTCGAGGCCGACTCCGTAGCCGAAGACATGATCGAGCGCCTTGTCGATGGCGATGTTGGTGCCGCCCGACTTCATCGCCACCACCAGCTCCATCTCGTGGTGCAGGTTCTTGGTGGCCGACGGATAGGCGACCTTGGTCGGATTCTTGGGGTCGGCGCAGATGACGATGGCATCGGCCGGCTTGGTGAAGAAGAACGGCGGCTCGCGATCGGGATCGTGGCCCATCTCGCGGGCATGGGCGGCATAATTGCGGCCGACGCAGAAGATGCGGCGGACCGGAAACAGATCACCGGTTCCATTGACCGGCACGCCGATGGTGGCCGGCGGCGTCACGACATAAGCCATCGCTTTCTCCCTCAGAAGCGTGCCTTTATGAAGGGCACCGGAGTGCTGGGCAATGACCGACGAGAACATCCTGATCGTGCAGGCCGATTCGGCCGAAACCTCACGAGGCTGGGCAACACTGGGCCCCCGGCGGTGGCGCTGCACGGTGGGTGAAGGCGGCATCCGCGAGGACAAGGTCGAGGGCGATGCCGCGACACCGGCCGGGGAATATCCGCTGCGCCGGATCTATTTCCGCAACGACCGGCTGGTGCTGCCCAAGGTCCGCTTGCCGGCCCGGCCGATCGCCGAGCACGACGGCTGGTGCGACGATCCGCAGTCGCCGACCTACAATCGGCTGGTTCATGTGCCCAACGACTGGAGCGCCGAGAAGATGTGGCGCGAGGACGGGCTCTACGATCTCGTGGTCGTGGTCGGCTACAACGACGATCCGCCCGAGGGCGAATGGGGCAGCGCCATCTTCCTCCATGTCGCGCGCGAGGATTATGCGCCGACCAAGGGCTGCGTCGCCTTCTCGCAGGCCGACCTGCTGGAGCTGGTGCCACTGATCAGCCCGGAGACGCGGCTCAGGGTCCTGACCTTGCCTGCCAGCGAGGCCGCGACGACGCCTGAGGCCGAGGCGAAGGCGCTGGAAGATTTCGACGAAAAGGACTGGTGATTAGCCAACCACGCGTCCGATGGCACGGGCGGTGTAGTCGACCAGCGGGATGATGCGCGCGTAGTTCAATCGGGTCGGGCCGATGACGCCGATGGCGCCCAGGATGCGCTCCTGCGAATCGCGGAACGGCGCCACCACCATGGAACAGCCGGTGTTGGCGAACAGCGGATTGTCGGAGCCGATGAAAATCTGCACGCCCGTTGCCGTGTTGGAGAGTTCGAGCAGGCGCACGAAGCCCTCGCCGCGTTCGAGCGCATCGAACAGTATGCGCACCCGCTCCAAGTCGGCGATGGCGGTGATGTCTTCCAGGAGCCGCGCCTGGCCGCGCACGATCAGCGCGCTGCCGGGCTCGCCGGCCCAGGTCGCGAGGCCTGACTCGATCACCCGCGCGGTGAGGTCGTTCAGCTCGGCGCGTTGCAGCTTCAGATCTTCCAGGATAAGACGGCGTGCATCCTCGAAGGTGCGGCCCATCAGGCGCGCATTGAGATAGTTGGTGGCCTCGACCAGCGCCGACGGCGGCATGCCGAGCGGCGTGTCGATGACGCGGTTCTCGACATGGCCCGATTGCGTCACCGTCACGACCAGCGCGCGGCCGGGGCCGAGGTTGACGAACTCGATATGCTTCAGCGGCTGTTCGGTCTTGGGCGCCATCACCAGGCCGGCGCAGCGCGACAGGCCCGACAGCAAGGTGGTCGCCTGCTCCAGCGCCTCGGTGACGCTGCGGCCGACGGTGGCGCAGCGCGCCTCGATGCTGCTGCGCTCTTCCTCGGAAATGTTGCCGACTTCGAGCAGGCCGTTGACGAAAAGTTTCAGCCCCGCGTTGGTCGGCAAGCGGCCGGCCGACGTGTGCGGCGCATAGAGCAGCCCGACATCCTGCAGATCGGCCATGATGTTGCGGATGGTGGCGGGCGACAGCGTCTCGCTGAGCTTGCGCGTGAGCGCCCTGCTGCCCACCGGCTCGCCGGTCTCGACGTAGCTTTCGACCACTAGGCGCAGGACCTCGCGCGCGCGGTCGTTCAGTTCGGCGACCGATGCCGTCTGCCGTTGGCCGGAGGGGCTGTCGGTGAGGACGCCTCCGGGAGAGCCAATGCGATGGATCGCCATGGAAAAAATGTAGGTAGTGCAAGGGGTCGGGTCAATGAAGCGGCCTGGGAAGCGGACCGGAAAGGCGTCGGGATGGCTGGATTTAAGGCCGTCCGGGCGCTACACCGGCCGCCCCCATCAGGAGAAGCCAATGCGCCCTTCCGGCCGCAGTCCCGACCAACTACGCCCGATCTCCCTCGACCCGGGCTTCTCCCGCTATGCCGAAGGCTCGTGCCTGGTGAAGTTCGGCGAAACCCATGTCCTTTGCACCGCCTCGGTCGACGAGAAAGTGCCGCCGTTCCTGCGTAATTCGGGGCGCGGCTGGGTCACCGCCGAATACGGCATGCTGCCGCGCTCGACCCATACCCGCACGGACCGTGAGGCCGCGCGCGGCAAGCAGTCGGGCCGCACCCAGGAGATCCAGCGCCTGATCGGCCGGGCGTTGCGCGCCGTGGTCGATTTGCCCGCCCTGGGCGAGCGGCAAATAAATATCGACTGCGACGTGCTGCAGGCCGACGGCGGCACCCGCACCGCCAGCATCACCGGCGCCTGGGTGGCGCTGCACTTCGCCTTCGAGCGCCTGATCAAGGACGGCAAGCTCACGGCCAACCCGTTGATCGGTCAGGTGGCCGCGGTGTCGTGCGGCCTGTTCGAGGGCACGGCGGTGCTCGATCTCGACTATCCCGAGGATTCCAAAGCCCAGGCCGACGCCAATTTCGTCCTGACCGGCGACGGCGGCATCGTCGAGGTCCAGGGCACGGCGGAAGACAAGCCTTTCAGCGAGGCGCAATTCCTCGAACTGATGACGCTCGCCAAGAAGGGCGTCGGCGAGCTGGCACGCCTGCAACGATTGGCGATTGGCCGATGAGGGGCGGAAAAAACTAATGGCGCGCCGCTTCGCCTTGCCCAAGCTGGTCGTGGCCACCCACAACCGCGGCAAGGCGGGCGAGATCGCCACGATGCTTTCTCCTTTCGGCGTGGACATCGTCTCGGCCGGCGAACTCGGCCTGCCGGCACCCGACGAGACCGGCACGACCTTCGAGGACAACGCCACACTGAAGGCGCTGGCTGCGACCCGGGCCAGCGGCCTGCCGGCGCTGGCTGACGATTCCGGCCTCAGTGTGCACGCGCTCGACCATCAGCCTGGCGTCTACAGCGCCGACTGGGAGGGTCCGACCCGCGACGCAATTGTCGCCATGCGCCGCATCCAGGACGAACTCGCCAAGCGCGGTGTGCCCGACACAACGACCGCACGTGCCGCCACCTTTCATTGCGTGCTGGCGCTTGCCTGGCCCGACGAGCATCTCGAACTGTTCCACGGCACGTGCGACGGCAGCATCGTCTGGCCGCCGAGGGGCAGCGGCGGCCACGGCTACGATCCTTGTTTCCAGCCTGAAGGTGACACGCGCACCACGGCGCAAATGTCCGATGCCGAGAAGAACGCCATCAGCCATCGCGGCCGCGCCTTCCGGATGATGGTCGAGGCCTGCTTCAGATGAGTGCGCCGCCGCTGGGCGTCTACGTCCATTGGCCCTTCTGCAAGTCGAAGTGCCCTTACTGCGACTTCAACAGCCATGTCCGCGACGGCGTCGAGCAGGCGCGCTGGCGCGACGCGCTGCTGAAGGAGCTGGAGCACGCCGCGCGCGAAGCGCCGGGCCGGCGGGTCGAGACGATCTTCTTCGGCGGCGGCACGCCGTCACTGATGGCGCCCGAGACCGTCGCCGCCGTGATCGCGCGGACCAAGGGGCTGTGGGATCACGCCGGCGAGGTCGAGATCACCCTGGAAGCCAACCCGACCTCGGTCGAGGCCGGCCGGTTCGCGGACCTGGCCGAGGCCGGCGTCAACCGCGTGTCGCTGGGCGTTCAGGCGCTGGACGCCGCGGCGCTCAAATTCCTCGGCCGCGAGCATTCGGCCGACGAGGCGCTGGAAGCCCTTGAAACCGCGCGCCGCCACTTCGCCCGCTTCTCGTTCGACCTGATCTATGCCCGGCCGGGCCAGACTCCCGAGGCCTGGGCCGAGGAGCTGGAGCGGGCGCTGGCCCTCGCGGGCCAGCACCTCTCGCTCTATCAACTGACCATCGAGCGCGGCACGCGGTTCTTCACCGACCATGCCCGCGGCGCCTTCGTCCTGCCCGACGAAGAGGCGGCGGCGGCGATGTTCGAGGCCACCCAGGCGCGTCTGGCGGCGGCAGGCCTGCCCGCCTACGAAATATCCAACCATGCCAGTCCGGGGGCTGCCTGCCGCCATAATTTGATCTATTGGCGGTATCAGGATTACGTCGGCATCGGCCCCGGGGCCCACGGCCGGTTCGCCGAGGGTAGTATCAAGCGGGCGACACGGCGGGCAAGCGGGCCGGAGGCTTGGCTCGAAGCGGTCGAACGGACGGGCCACGGTACGGCGGAAAGCTCGGTCGTTGCCGGGCAGGATATGGTGGAGGAGGCGTTGATGATGGGACTGCGACTGGCCGACGGCATCGACCGCGCCATGTTCGCATCCGTCACCGGCGCCGATCCTGTCGCCGCCCTGGACGAAGCCCGCCTCGCACCGCTGGTGAAGGCGGGGTTTCTCGAGATCGAACCCTATCGCTTCCGCGCCACCGCGGCCGGCCGGCAGCGTCTCAACGCACTTCTGGAGCGGCTGATCGCATGAGGCGGCTGCTGACGCTTCTCGTCATGCTGCTCGCCGCCGGCGTGGCGTCCGCGCAGCAACAGCCGCAACAGCAGCAGCCGAAACCGGCGGCGAAGCCTCCCGCGGCGCCGGCCAAGCCCACGGCAGCAGCCAAGCCCGGGCCCAAGTCGCCCTTCACGCCGCCGGCCTTCAAGATCACGGTCGCCACCGAGGGGGCCTTCCCGCCCTTCAACTATCTCGACCGCAAGGGCATGCCCGCCGGCTTCGAGATGGAGGTGGCGCAGGAGGCCTGTCAGCGCATGAAGGCCGAATGCGAATTCGCCGCCGTCAAATGGGACGAGCTGATCCCCGGCCTGCTCGACAAGAAGTTCGACATGATCATGTCGTCGATGGAAGTGACCAGCGAGCGGCGCAAGCGGATGGCCCTGTCGCGTCGCTACTACCTCTCGCCCGGCGCCTTCATCGCGCAGAAGGGCGCGCCGTTCGACGGGCCGCCGTCGCTGCTGCGCAACAAGCGGATCGGCATCCAGAAGGATTCGACGCATGCCGACTGGGCCGACAAGAGCTTCCGCCGCTCAGCCCAGCTCAAGCGCTACAACACGCTGGCCGAAGCGTTGCGGGCGCTCGCCAACGACGAACTCGACGCGGTGTTCGGCGACAAGGTACAGCTCTGGCTGTGGAGCCAGAAGGCCGAGGGCAAGTGCTGCGAGCTGATCGGCCAGGACATCAAGGACAACCAGACGCTGGGCATCGGCGTCGCTGCCGGCGTGCGCCGCGAGGACATGAAGCTACGCGACGCCTTCAACAAGGCACTGGGCGAGATGGTGAGCGACGGGACCTACAAGAAGATCAGCGAGAAATACTTCCCGTTCGCGATGAACTGAGCGTACTCCGTCGTGATCGATCTCCCTCATCCTGAGGAGCGCCGCGTAGCGGTGCGTCTCGAAGGATGGGAACCAGTCGTGTTGCTGCCAACCCTTCGAGACGGCTGCTTCGCAGCCTCCTCAGGGTGAGGTTGCGCTCTAGAGGTCGGTCAGTGCAGCGCGCGGTCGCGCGAGACGTAGAGGCCGCGCTTCAGTTCCTTGAAGAAATGCGGCACCTGCGGATGCGACACCGGTTTGCCGGTCTCGTCGGGCAGCAGGTTCTGTTCCGAGACGTAGGCGACATAGGTCGTCTGCGCGTTCTCGGCCAGCAGGTGATAGAACGGCTGATCGCGGCGCGGCCGGACTTCGGCGGGAATCGACGCCAACCACTCCTCGGTATTGGCGAACACCGGATCGACGTCGAAGATGACGCCGCGGAACGGATAGATCCGGTGCTTCACTACCTGTCCGATGGCGAACTTCGCGATGCGCGGCGCCGGCTCGACGATCGCCGGGACGGAAGCGTGATTGTCGATTTCCATGACGTAAGTATTACCTCGAACAAGGCCGCAGGCAACGCGGTCCGGCCGGCGATTTCACCGGGCCCGTGCAACAATACGTGAGACGCCGGCTTTTGGATCGCCCTGCAAGCAGGGCCGGGGGCGGCCTTGGTTGACGCGAGCCACCCGCCCGTGGACTCTGCGGCCGGTGAGGAAGGGGTATCTGAGTCCTTGGCCGATGGTCTGAAAGTCCGATTCTGGGGCGTGCGCGGCTCCATTTCCTGCTCGGGCGCCGAGTACACGCGCTATGGCGGCAATACCTCGTGCCTGGAAGTGACGGCCGGCGGCCGCCGGCTGATCTTCGACGCCGGCACGGGCATCCGGACGCTCGGCCGCGAACTCGCCCGCCAGGCCCCGCTCGATATCGACATCTACTTCACGCACACCCATCTCGATCACATTTCAGGCCTCACCTTCTTCGAGCCGCTGTTCGAAAGGCGCAATTCGGTGCGCATGTGGGCCGGTCATCTCGAGGCGCCCTACACGCTGAAGAAGGTGGTCGGCCACCTGATGCAGGCGCCGCTCTATCCGGTGTCGTTGGAGGTCTTCCAGGCGTCCGTCGCGTTCCAGGAATTCAAGAGCGGACAGACGCTGTCCTGCGGCGAGGCCGTGAGCATGCGCACGGCGCCGCTCAACCATCCCAACGGCGCCACCGGCTACCGCGTCGAACATGGCGGCAAGTCGATCTGCTACATCACCGACACCGAGCATCGCGAAGGCAAGCGCGACGAGACCATCGTCGAGCTCTGCCGCGGCGCCGACGTGATGATCTACGATTCGAGCTACACCGATGCCGAGTATCCGCGCTATCGCGGCTGGGGCCATTCGACCTGGCAGGAGGGCGCGCGACTGGCCGACGCGGCTGGCGTCGGCACCCTTGTCATCTTCCATCACGATCCCAGCCATGACGACGCCTTCATGGACGGCGTGGCGCGCGAGGCGGCCATCGCCCGGCCCGGCACCGTGCCGGGCGGCCTGCCGCGCGCGATCGTCGCCCACGAAGGGCTGACGCTCACACCGTGACCAGGCCACTCAGCTTGCGCGGACGCTGGCGGCGACTGGCGCTGGGGCTGCCGACCGTGCTGGGCCTCGCCCCGCGCGGCTGGTTCATCCCGCACCGCTATGCGCCGCTGCTGCCGCCGCCGGGCGCGCAGCCGCCCTACCCTGCGATCGAACAGCTGTTCGACCGGCACACCGCGACGTTCGCGGCCATGCTCGATGCCGTCGATGCCCATGCCGGCGGAATCGAGAGCCTGAAGAGCCTGCTCGGCCAATCCTGGTTCCCCTCGCTCGATGCCGCCGTGGCCTACGCCCTGGTGCGCGAGCGCAAGCCAAAGCGCATCGTCGAGGTCGGGTCGGGCCACTCGACCCGTATCCTGGCGCGGGCCGAATGCGGCGTCGGCGAGATACTCGCCATCGACCCCATGCCGCGCACCGATATCGCCGGCCTGCCCGGCGTACGCATCGTGCCCTCGACCCTTCAGGCAGCCCCCGCCGATGTGTTCGACGGACTCGGGGCTGGCGACGTGCTGTTCGTCGATTCCAGCCACATCCTGATGCCCGGCAGCGACGTCGACGTTCTGCTGAACCGCGTACTGCCGACTTTGCCCGCGCGCACTTTGGTTCACATCCACGACATCTTCCTGCCCTTCGACTACCCGCCGGCCTGGGGCTGGCGTAACTACAATGAGCAGCAGGGCGTGCTGCCGCTGCTGGCATCCGGCGCCTATCTGCCGCTGTTCTCCAGCGTCTGGGCGACGCGGCGGATGAGCGAGCGGCTGGCCGCTTCGGTGGTGGCGCGGCTGCCGCAGCCGGCCGACGCGATGGCAACGAGTCTCTGGCTGGAGAAGGTCTGATGTTCGCCCGCCTCGGCGGCTGGTTGTTCGACCGCGGCGGGCCGGAAAACCTTCCCGAGCGCGTGCGCGACGCCATCCGGCGCCAGCAGGAACAGAGCGAGATCCTGATCGGCTGGATCCAGCTCATCATCGTGACCCTGCTCATCGGCGTCTACGAAGGCACCAGCATGGCAGAAGGCCTGGTGCAGGACGACTACTCGATCGAGCGGGAAGTCCTGCTGATCTACGGCGCGATCTGCATTGTCCGATTGGCGCTCGCCTACATGCGCCTGCTGCCGACCTGGCTGATCTACCTCTCCGTCGTGATCGACATGGCGCTGCTGATGGCGCTGATTTTCAGCTTCCATCTGAAATATGCCCAGAACGCCGCCTTCTATCTGAAGGTGCCGACGCTTCTGTATGTGTTCCTGTTCATCGGGCTGCGCGCGTTGCGCTTCGAGGCGCGCCTCGTGATGTTCAGCGGGGTCTGCGCCGCCGCCGGCTGGGCCTGGCTCACCTATTATGTCAGCACGGGGCGCGGCGGACCGCCCAACCGGACGCATAATTTCATAGAGTATATGAACTCCAACGCCCTGCTGATCGGTGCCGAGGTCGACAAGATCATCGCCATCCTGCTCACCACCGTCGTGCTGGCGCTGGCCATCTCGCGGGCCCGCCATCTGCTGGTGCGCTCGGTCAGTGAAGGCGCCGCGGCACGCGACCTGTCGCGCTTCTTCGACCCCGGCGTCGCCGCCCGCATCCGCACGGCCCAGATGTCGATCAAGGCCGGCGAAGGCGAGTTGCGCGATGTCGCCATCCTGAGCGTCGATCTGCGCGGCTTTACCCGGCTCTCGACGGAGCTGGCGCCGGGCGAGGTGATGAAGGTCCTGCAGGACTACCAGGGCCGGGTCTGTCCGCTGATCACGAGCAATGGCGGTGGCATCGACAAGTTCCTGGGCGACGGCATCCTGGCCTCGTTCGGCGCGGTGGCGGCCTCGCCGACGGCCGCTGCCGACGCCCTGCGCGCCGCCGATGCGGTGATCGAGGCGGCGGACCGCTGGATCGCCGAGCGCCAGGCGGCAGGCCTGCCGCCGCTGGCACTGGGACTGGCGGTATCGTCCGGCCGCGTCGTCTTCGGCGCCGTCGGCGACGGCGAGCGGCTGGAGTTCACCGTGATCGGCGACGCGGTCAATTTCGCGGCGAAACTGGAGAAGCACAACAAGGACGAAAAGACCCGGGCCGTCACCGACGACGCGACCTATGCCCTGGCCGAGCGGCAGGGGTATCGCCCGCCCGCGGCGCGCGAACGGCGAAGCGGCCGGCGGGTTGGCGGCGTCGCGGATTTGGTCGATATTGTGGTCCTGGCGAAGTAAAATCGGGTCATTCCGGTTGCCTTGCCCTTTCCGCATTCGGAGCCTATGTAATTTGAAGCGAGCTAGAGACGAGTTGGCGGAGCGCCATCGTGGGTAATAACTACGACATCATTCTCATCGGACTGGTCGCGGTCTTCCTGATCCTGCGGCTGCGATCTGTCCTCGGCAAACGCACGGGCAACGAGCGCCCGCCGGCGCGTGACCCGTTGTCACCGCCGCCTCAGGCGCCGCGCTCCGGAGATGCTCCGGCCGGCGCCTCCGGACGCCCGGACAATGTCGTTCCATTGCCGACCGCCGGCAATCCGCCGCGTCCATCTTTGGCGGCTACCGGACCGGGTGGAATTCGCGCCACGGTGATGCCGACCGCTGCCGCCGCGGTCGCCGCGGTCGGTGCCGCCGATCCCAGCTTCGATCCGATGGGATTCTGCGGCGGCGCCCGCGCCGCCTTCACCGCGATCGTCGAGGCCTTCGCCAAGGACGATGTCGCAACGCTCCGTCCGCTGCTCGACGGCCCGACCTTCGCCAGCTTCGAAGCGGCGATCCGCGCCCGCGGCGAGCGCGGCGAGAAAGCCGAGACCACGTTGATCGGTTTCGAGGCCTCCGACATCGCCGCCGCCGAGCTGCAGGGCACCCAGGCGTCGGTCACCGTGCGTTTCGTCAGCGAGCAGATCAACGTGGTGCGCAACGCCGATGGCCAGATTGCCGACGGCAACCCGAATGAAGTGCAGAAGGTTGTCGATCTCTGGACATTCCGCCGCGATACCAAGTCCAGCGATCCCAACTGGCTGCTGACAAAGACTGAAAGCGAAGGCTAGGGAGGCTTTCCGAATGCGCTGGGCTCTCCTGTCCGGTGGCGCGGTATGGCTCGCCGTCGCCGGTCTTCTCTCTGCATGCGCCGGTGACGGGACGGCCACGCCCGAGAAGCGGGTGGCCCTGGCGCCGATCTCGTTCAACGAGGTGGCCGGCTGGGCCGACGAAAAGCACAGCGAAGCGCTCGCCACCTTCCGCCGCTCCTGCCCCAAGCTGACGACCGGACCGGAAACCAGGATCGCCACCGATGGCGGCGAAAGGACGATCACCCCGGCCGAATGGAAGCGCATCTGCGATGCCGGGGCCGCGATCAAGGCCGGCGACAACCGGGCGGCCCGCGCTTTCTTCGAGGGGAATTTCAGGCCGCTGGTGGTCCAGACGGCGGGCAAGTTCACCGGCTATTTCGAGCCCGACATGCGTGGCAGCAAGGCGCCGTCCCGCCTGTTCACGGTGCCGGTCTACCGCCGCCCGCCGGATCTCACCGACAAGCCCTACTACACCCGCGCCGAAATCGAGCAGGGCGTGCTGAAGGGCAAGGGCCTGGAGATCGCCTACGTCCAGGATCCCGTCGGCCTGTTCGAGGTCCAGGTCCAGGGCAGCGGCAAGATCCAGCTCGCCGAAGGCGGCACGATGACCCTCGGCTTCGACGGCTCCAACAACCGTCCCTACACGGCCATCGGCAACGTGCTGGTCGAGATGGGCGTGATGAAGAAGGACGACGTCACCTGGCCGGCGATCCGCGACTGGCTGAAGCGCAACCCGCAGCAGGCGCGCGACGTGATGCGCAAGAACGAACGCTACATCTTCTTCAGGGATACCAAGAGCCAGACGGCCGCCGGCGCCGAGGGCGTGCCCCTCACCGCACAGCGCAGCCTCGCGGTCGATACCACCCTGACGCCCTTCGGGACGCCGGTCTGGATCGACACCGTGCGGCCCGTGGCACGCAAACCGGGCGCCACCGAGCCCTATCGCCGCCTGATGATCGCCCAGGACGCCGGCGCTGCCATCAAGGGGCCGGCCCGCGGCGACGTATTCTTCGGCAGCGGCCCGCAGGCTGCCGACTGGGCCGGCCGCATGAACAGCGCCGGCCGAGCCATCGTGTTGGTGCCCAACAAGAGCTGATCGCCTACCTTCCGCGTCAACGCGCGATCGGCGGCTCACGATCGGTCGGGATGCCGGCCACATAGCGATAGAGCGCAGCCGCCCGATTGACGTAGGACGCCTCGCTGCCAAGCACCAGCGAGTTCGCGCCCTGGCCAGCGCGGACGATCTGGTAGTAGCTCCACATGCCGGAACCGCGCTTGTCGAGGAACGTCACCGACTGCAGCGCGCCGGGCTCGAATGCCGTTACCAGTGCCGCGCGTATCGGCGTCACATTCTCGGACGCCAGCACCACGCGTTCGGGCGTGCGCTCCAGGATTTTGAGGCGATAGACGGTGCGCCCAGTGCGACCATTCTCGAAGTAGTCGAATGAGCTGCCAGGTACGAGATCCGAGGCCTTCAGATCAGGGCCTGCGTCCGACACGAGATTCTGCCAGCTTTGCTTGCTCGTCGACCAGTAAAAGATCGACTTGTAAGCGGAGAAGGCGCCGAACCGGGCCAGAAGATCGTCGACGGTCCCGCCAAAACGGAAATCGCCGGCCAGGCCAACGGCGAGCCGGGTGCCTTCCGAGGTCCAGTTCAGGCAGGTAGGCGGCTTCCAACCGGCTTTGCGAAGCGCTTGCTCGCTCCACACCGCGGTGGCCGGTGGCCGGTCACTCGCCGCGGAGGCGGGCTGGGAAGGGCCGCCACAAGGTGGCTTGAGGGGCGGCTGCAGGGGCGGGCCTTCGGCCCGTGCCGCATGCGGCGCCACAAGAAGCAACAGTAGGACGGGCAGGAGGCGCGGCATGACCGACAACGAAACGGCCGGGCACTGGTTGCCCGGCCGTTCGTCATTGCGCAGTCACCTATCAGGCCAGGTCGAAGCGATCGAGGTTCATCACCTTGCTCCAGGCCGCCACGAAGTCGGTCACGAACTTCTTCTGCGCGTCGTCGCAGGCATAGGCCTCGCTAAGGGCCCGCAACTGCGCGTTCGAGCCAAAGACGAGATCGACACGCGTGCCGGTCCACTTTGGTTCGCCCGTCGTGCGGTCGCGTCCTTCAAACACGTCCCCTGCCTCCGAGGACGCCTTCCACACCGTGCCCATGTCGAGCAGGTTCACGAAGAAGTCGTTGGTGAGCGTCCCGGGACGAGTCGTGAAGACGCCGTTCTGCGACTGGCCGCAGTTCGTATTCAGCACGCGCAGGCCACCGACGAGCACCGTCATTTCCGGCGCGGTCAGCGTCAGGAGCTGCGCTCGATCGACCAGCCGCTCCTCGGCCGAAACGTTGTTTCCCGCCTTGAGGTAGTTGCGGAATCCATCGGCCATCGGTTCGAGGGCTGCGAAAGCTTCGACGTCGGTCTGCTCCTGCGAGGTATCCGTGCGGCCCGGCGTGAAGGGAACTTCGACGACATGCCCGGCATTCTTCGCCGCCTGCTCGATGGCGACGGCACCGCCGAGGACGATCAGGTCCGCGAGCGATACCTTCTTGCTGCCGGGCTGCGCATCGTTGAACGCCTTCTGGATGCCTTTGAGGGCTTCCAGTGCTGTCGCCAGCTGGGCCGGCTGATTGACCTCCCAATCCTTCTGCGGCGCGAGGCGGAGGCGGGCGCCGTTGGCCCCACCGCGCTTGTCGGAGCCGCGGAAGGTCGCCGCAGAGGCCCAGGCGGTCGAGACCAGCCCGGAGATGGACAGGCCCGAGGCGAGGATCTTGGCCTTGAGGGCGCCGATATCCTGCGCATCGACCAGAACGTGATCGACCTCCGGGACGGGGTCCTGCCACAGCAGTACTTCGGCCGGCACTTCCGGGCCGAGATAGCGCACGCGCGGGCCCATGTCGCGATGGGTGAGCTTGTACCAGGCCCGGGCGAATGCCTCGGCCAGCTGATCCGGATTCTCGTGGAAGCGCCTGGAAATCTTTTCGTAGGCAGGGTCGAACCGCAACGAGAGATCCGTGGTCAGCATCGTCGGCACATGCCGCTTGGAAGGGTCGTAGGCGTCTGGAATTGTCGCGGCAGCGCCTTTTGCCTTCCACTGGTGCGCGCCGGCAGGACTCTTCGTCAGCTCCCATTCGTTGTTGAACAGGTTGTCGAAGAAGCCGTTGCTCCACTTGGTTGGCGTCGTGGTCCAGGTGACTTCCGGGCCGCCACCGATCTGGTCCCGGCCCTTGCCCGTGCCGAATTTGCTCACCCAGCCAAGCCCCTGCTCCTCGATGCCGGCGCCTTCCGGCGGCGGACCCACCAGCGCGGCATCGCCGGCGCCGTGGGTCTTGCCGAAGGTGTGGCCGCCGGCAATCAGCGCCACGGTCTCCTCGTCGTTCATGGCCATGCGTGCGAAGGTCTCGCGGATGTCCCTGGCCGCGGCGAGCGGATCCGGCTTGCCGTTGGGGCCTTCCGGATTGACGTAGATCAGCCCCATCTGGACGGCGCCGAGGGGGTTTTCGAGGTCGCGGTCGCCCGAGTAGCGCTTGTCGCCGAGCCAGGTGTCTTCCTTGCCCCAGTAGATGTCCTCGTCTGGCTCCCACACATCGGCGCGGCCGCCGGCGAAGCCGAAGGTCTTGAAGCCCATCGACTCCAGCGCGACGTTGCCCGTCAGGATCATGAGGTCGGCCCAGGAGATCTTGTTGCCGTACTTGCGCTTGATCGGCCACAGCAGCCGGCGCGCCTTGTCGAGATTCACGTTGTCCGGCCAGCTGTTGAGCGGCGCGAAGCGCTGCGTGCCCGAGCCCGCGCCACCGCGGCCATCGCCGATGCGGTAGGTGCCGGCGCTGTGCCATGCCATGCGAATGAAAAACGGACCATAATGACCGAAGTCGGCCGGCCACCAATCCTGCGAGTCGGTCATCAGCGCATGCAGGTCCTTCTTCAGCGCCTGCAGGTCGAGCTTCTTGAATTCTTTCGCGTAGTCGAAGTCCTTGCCCATGGGATCGGACAGGGCCGAGTTCCGGTGCAGGACATTCAGGTTGAGCTGGTTCGGCCACCAGTCGCGGTTCGATCGGCCCGCGAAAGTCTCCTTGGGGCGAGCGCCGTGTGCGACAGGGCACTGGCTGGCGTTTGCGGCAGTCTGTTCATCCATCTCTCATCTCCACTCGTGATCGTCGATTTTATAACAGATTATAATCATTCTAAACAAGGGGTCGTTGCGCCCTATTTTCGCGGCTGCCATCTTGGCCGCCGTGTCACAGTCACCGTCCGGTACATCCCCCCGCCCGCGCCGCGTCGCGCTTTTCGTCACCTGCCTCGTCGATCTGTTCCGGCCCTCGATAGGCTTCGCCGCCGTCAAACTGCTCGAGGACGCGGGCTGCACGGTCGAGGTGCCGCCGTTGCAGGTCTGCTGCGGCCAGCCGGCCTACAACAGCGGCGACCGGCAAACAACGCGGGCGATCGCGGTCCAGGTCATCAATGCCTTCGACGGCTACGACGCCGTTGTGGCGCCCTCCGGTTCCTGCGGCGGCATGTTGAGCCATCACTATCCCGGCCTGTTCGACGACGATCCGGCGATGAAAGCCCGGGCCGAGAACCTGGCCGGGCGCAGTTACGAGTTGATGGCATTCCTGGTCGACGTGCTGGGGGTCGAGACGGTCACGGCGCGCTATGATGGCGCCGTCACCTACCACGATGCCTGTTCCGGACTGCGGGAGCTGGGCGTCAAGCAGCAACCCCGCCGCCTGCTCGCCGCCGTAAAAGGCCTCTCGGTCCGCGAGATGAAGACCCCCGAGGTGTGCTGCGGCTTTGGCGGCACTTTCTGCGTGAAATATCCTGAAATATCGAATGCCATGGTTGGTGAAAAATCAGCCGATATCGCTGGGTCGGGCGCCGACACGCTGCTGGCCGGCGACCTCGGCTGCCTGATGAACATGGCGGGCAAGTTGCAGCGCGAAGGAAGCCAGGTGCGCGTCCGCCATGTCGCCGAAGTGCTGGCCGGCATGGGCGACCTTCCCGCCATCGGCGAACCAGAACGCGGCGGGCCCGGCTGATGGAATCCACCGCCCGCGACTTCAACAACAACGTCGACCATGCGCTGGCCGACCCCAACCTGCAGGACTCACTCAGCAAACTGAAGGTCGGCTTCTCCGAACGCCGCCGTCAGGCCGCCGAGCGCCTGCCCGAGTTCGAGGCGCTGCGCGATCGCGCCCGCGACATCAAGAACCACGCCCTGGCCAACCTCGATTTCTACCTGGAAGAGTTCGAACGCAAGGTGCTGGCACTGGGCGGCCACGTCCATTGGGCGCCGACCGCCGCCGATGCGCGGCGCATCATCGGCGAGCTGTGCCAGAGCATGGGCGCCCGGACGGTGGCCAAGTCGAAGTCGATGGTGGCCGAGGAGATCGCGCTCAACGAGCACCTCGAAGCGATCGGCATCGCACCGATCGAGACCGACCTCGGCGAATACATCATCCAGCTCCGCCGCGAACCGCCCAGCCACATCATCGCGCCGGCGGTCCACCTCACCAAGGACCAGGTGGCCGATACCTTCCTCGAGCACCACGCCAAGCTCGGCTTCACCAAGCGCCTGACCGAGCGCAACGACCTCGTCGCCGAAGCGCGCTATGTGTTGCGCCAGAAGTTCCTCGACGCCGACGTCGGCCTCACCGGCGCCAACTTCCTGGTCGCCGAGACCGGCTCGTCCATGCTCATCACCAACGAGGGCAATGCCGATCTCTCCAACACGCTGCCCCGCATGCACATCGTGCTGGCCAGCATCGAGAAGGTGATCCCGACGCTCGAGGATGCCGCCGTCCTGCTGCGCGTGCTGGCGCGCTCGGCAACCGGCCAGGAATCCTCGGCCTACACCACGTTCAACACCGGCCCCAGGCGCGCCGGCGATCTCGACGGGCCGGAGCACTATCACGTCGTCATCCTCGACAACGGCCGCTCTTCCGTGCTCGGCACCGAGATGCAGGACATCCTGCGCTGCATCCGCTGCGGCGCCTGCATGAACCATTGCCCGGTCTATGGCGCGATCGGCGGTCACGCCTACGGCTGGGTCTATCCCGGCCCACTGGGCGCGGTTTTGACGCCGCAGCTGATCGGCGTCGAGGAGGCCGGCAACCTGCCCAATGCCTCGACCTTCTGCGGCCGCTGCGAGAGCGTCTGTCCGGTGCGCATCCCGCTGCCCAAGCTGATGCGGCACTGGCGCGAGCGCGAGTTCGAGCGGCACCTGACACCCGGGGCGGTGCGCCACGGCCTGGCGCTGTGGAGCTTCGTCGCCCGCCGGCCGGCTCTTTATCGACGCCTCACGGCGCTCGCCAATCGCGTGCTGGCGCTGTTTGGACGCAGCCGCGGCCGCTATCGCGCGATGCCTCTGGCCGGTGGCTGGACACGCTTCCGCGACCTGCCCGCCCCACCGGCGGGCGGTACGTTCCATGCACAATGGAAAAAGAGGCGGGTATGAGCGACGCCCCGAGCAATGCCCGTGCGCAGATCCTGAACGGCATCAGGCGTTCGCTTCGCCGCGGCGAGATCTCGGGCGATCAGCGCCGCGAGGTCGAGACGCGGCTGGCGGCACCGCCGCGCGGGCCGGTCGTGGCGCGCGCGCAACTTGCGCAGCCGCAGAAAGTGGACCTGTTCTGCCAGTGGGCCGAGACCAACAACGCCACGGTGGCGCGCGTCGCGGCACCCGATGTGGCGGCCGAGGTCGTGTCGTTCCTGGCGCGCAACAACCTGCCGGCGCGAGCCGCGATGGCACCCTCGCCGCAGCTCGCGGACTACGATTGGGCCAGTCAGAAGATGCTGTCGCTCCGCCACGGCCGCGGCGAAGCAAGCGACCAGGTCTCGATCACCGGCGCCTTCGCCGGCATCGCCGAGACCGGAACGCTCGTCACGGCCTCGGGACCGGAGCATCCGGTGACGCTCAACCTGCTGCCCGATACCCACATCGTCGTGGTGCGCGAAGAAGACATCGTGAGCGGCTACGAGGACGTATGGGTGCGGCTGCGGGCGCGCTACGGCAAGGACCGCATGCCGCGCACCGTCAACACACTCACCGGACCGTCGCGCACCGGCGACATCGAGCAGGCCATGGAGCTCGGCGCCCATGGGCCACGCCGCATGCACATCGTGGTCGTACGGACATGAAGCCGGCGGACATGAAGCGGGCGCGCATGAAGGCCATCCCATGAAGCCGGTCGCCGGCGCCGCCCCTCCCGAGCCCCGGGGGGAACTGCGCGTCGTCGGCACCAGCGTCGGCCGCGAGGTCGAGCTGCTGCTCGATCGCCTCGCCAGCGAGATGGGACGACGCGCGCCGCGGGTCCTGCAGGTGGGCTCGCGCACGCTTCTGTCGGATCGCAATGAACGCAACTGGCGCAGCCTGATCGCCAAGCGCTTCGGCGCACGCGCGCGCTTCATCGGCCTCGACCTGCTCGAAGGCGCCAACGTCGACGTCGTCGGTGACATCTGCAGCAGCCCGCGGACGCTGAAGGCGAAGCTGGGCGAAGATCCATTCGACCTGGTGATCTGCTGCCATGTGCTCGAGCACGCCCGCCATCCGGCGCGGGCCGCCGGCAATATCGAGCGCGTTCTGCGCCCGGGTGGCCTCGCCTACGTGGCAACGCCATGGTCGCAGGCCTTCCACGCCGCGCCGGACGATTATTGGCGCTTCTCGGTGCGCGGCCTGATGCTGATGTTCGAGCGGCTGGAGATCGTGTCGTCGTTCTACAGCGGCGGCGATGTCGGGCTCGACGTCGCCTATCGCGTCATGCGCGATGGTCTGCCCGAACTAGACCCAAGGGCGGGCGCCGTCGAGCAGGGCCTGTTCCAGCTCGTGCTCGACCATGAGGACAATCGCGCCGTGCTGGCCCGCCAGGCCACCGAGCGTCTGCCGGTGTCGCGGACCTACCTGCCGACCCTGTTCGTGAACATCGTGGGCCAGCGGCAGCCATAGGGTCTTTCCGCCCAAGACCGAATCATTCAAGTCGGGCGACGAATAGACCTCATGCTGAGGGGCGAGCGAAGCGAGCGTCTCGAAGCATGGCTAACAGCATGATTGGTCCCACCCTTCGAGACGGGCGCTGCGCGCCCTCCTCAGGGTGAGGTGAGTTTGTGTCAGCCCGACACGTCGTCTGCCAATGAGGTGCCCACAAAAGAAAAGAGCGGGCTTGCGCCCGCTCTTTCCGATTTGTCGGACTGGCGTGTGCCTAGAAGCGCACGTCCATGCCCATGAGGATCGCCCAGGTGTTACCCGTGACGGCGTTCGAAGGTCCGCTCTGGTTGTTGATGAACGCACCACCAGTCAGCTTCACGCCCGGGCCGAGCGCGTAGTTGGCGCCAAGCTCGAACTTCTGGGCCGTTTCAGCACCGAACGCCAAGGCGAACGGGCCGCTGAACACGGTGCTGTTCACGCCGGGAGTGCCGCCGAACGTACCGGCCGCACCGCCCGAACCATTGAAGGTCGCGGCGTTGGTGCCCGACGCGATCGACTGGACGGTGGCGGAACCGTTACCGTTCGAGTTGATCGCACCCATCCACATGAACGAGACCTGCCACGGGCCGGTTTCGTACATGATACCCGCCGTAGCGAAGCGGGTCGCATTGTCGACGCCGGTGTAGTAGTTCGAGCCCATGCCCTGGTTGTCGTAGCCGATCGAGCCACCGAGGGTGATGCCCTTGTAGCCAAACTGCAGACCAGCGGTCCACATCGTCCACGAAGCCAGGTTCGAACCAGTGATCTGGCTCGAAGCCGTGCCGAGGGCGCTGTAGCCCGGGTTGAACGCCGCGTAGGCGAACGAACCGTAGGCCGCAACCGTCACGTCACCGAACTTGTTCAGGTAGTTGGCGCCGATGTCGAAGCCGTCCTGCCAAGCATAGTCGTTGGTGGCGCAAGATGAGATGTTCGCTGCGCCGGCGAAGCCGCAAGCACCGAAGCCGCCCGAACCGAGACCACCCACGCCGCCGGCCAGACCGGTCGTGCCAAAATAGCCGCCGGCGCTGGGAGTGTTGATCTTCGGCGTGTAACCGACACCGATCTGCAGGCCCTGGAAGCGGGGCGTGAAGTAGTTGATGCGCTGCGTATCCTGCCAAGCCGCCGTGTTGGTGGCCGTGGTGGAGTGGAAGGCCGCCTTGTTGCTGGCGAAGGCAAGCGCGTTGCCGACAACGTGGTTGTGCTGAATGGCGCCGAAGCCGATCAGCGCCGACGGCGCGCCGTAATACATACGGTAGGAAGCGGCGTCGCGTGAGCCTAATTCGACGCGGCCCCAGTCGCCGAAGGCGAACAGGAAGGCTTCGTCGATGGTGGCCATCGAGCCGGTAGCGCCAGCGTTCGGGTTCCAGGCTTCGAGTTCGACGTTGACGCCGACCGAAGTGCCGTTGTCCAGCTTCGTCTGACCGATGAAGTGGATTTCGCCTTCCTGCATGAAGAACAGGCCCTTGTAGCTCGTAAAGGAACCGTTCGTCGCGTAGGACGATTCGATGCTGTTGGCGACAGCGTAGAATGTGTAGTAGCCGCCCACGCCGACCTTGATCGGATCGGCGGCCATGGCCGGCGCGGCCATCAGCCCACCAACGACCAAAGCGGTCGAGCCCAATAGAAGCTTCTTCATCTTTCTCCCTCTCTCATTGATCAGAGACTGGTACGTACCAAAAGGCCTGTCCGACCGGCGGAATGTGGAAGCCCAACTTGCAGCTACTCACGGTCTCCGCCAATGCGACAGGAACAATAGAACACAGGGCTAAAAGAAGGGTCAAGAAATGGTCGCGATGCCGCCTGATTCTTCCCTCGACCTGTGGCGTCTTTGTCACAATTTCGGCGACTCCTTGGGCTAAAAGCTGCCTGAGCTACCGCATCTAGTCACTGTCTGGGAGACCTAAGTAAGTTTTATAAAGAGACGTTATCTCTTCGCGAGTTTCATGTCGATACTGTTTGGCCAGTGCCCGTTCACTTGAAGTCCACAGCCCCTGCGTCTATGGTCTTTCAGGCCATCTTGTCGATCATTCCAGCACGTGTTTGTCGTGCGCCGGCAGTATTCCCTACAATATTCTGGCCAATTCGGCTAAAGGCGCCAACATGTCGGGCTCATCCATTCCTCTTCGCGCTCTGGTCGTCTTGACCTGCGTCCTGACGCTCGGCCTCGCCGGTTGCGGGGGTGGGGGCAATAATGTCGCCGAAACGCGGACCGGCAAATCCAACGACCGCGACAAGCGTGACCTCAACCAAGGTCTGGGTGGCCGTACCCAGGAGCAGGGGACATTGTTCGGACCGGGCGGCCTGTTCGGTTCCAAGGCCGACAAGAAGGACGACACCGGCAGCGGCGTGGCGGTGAACGCCTACCTGTGGCGGGCCTCGCTCGACACCATCAACTTCATCCCGCTGGTCTCGGCCGACCCGTTCGGCGGAGTCATCATCACCGACTGGTATACGCCGGCCGAGACGCCGAACGAGCGCATGAAGGTCCAGGTCACCATCCTCGACCGCGAGCTCCGGGCAGACGGCGTCAGGGTTTCGGTGTTCAAGCAGCAGACCGCGCCCAAGGGCGGCACCTGGGTCGACGCCCAGGTCGACCCGCGCACCCAGATCGACATCGAGAACGCCATCCTGACGCGCGCGCGCCAGCTTCGTATCGCAGGCGGCTCCTGACGGCCTCCTCACATCGCCAAAACTTGACGTGTGAGGCCGTAGCGGGCATCCGCTGCGGCCTCAGTCTTTTCCGGATTCCCGCTCTTTGTAGGAAGTAGGCCGTGTCGTCGACGCCCACCGCACCCGCCGCTCCGGCGCGCTACAATTTCCACGAAACCGAAGCCCGGTGGCAGAAGGTCTGGGACGACCGCCAGACTTTCCGCGCCGTCATGGATCGCGCCAAGCCCAAGTACTACGTGCTCGAGATGTTCCCCTATCCGTCGGGCCGCATCCACATGGGCCACGTGCGCAACTACACGCAGGGCGACGTGATCGCCCGCTACAAGCGCGCCAAGGGCTTCAACGTGCTGCATCCCATGGGCTGGGACGCTTTCGGCCTGCCGGCCGAGAACGCCGCCATGGAAAAGAAGGTCCACCCCAAGAAGTGGACCTACGAGAACATCGCCACCATGAAGACCCAGCTCAAGTCGATGGGCCTGTCGCTCGACTGGAGCCGCGAGCTCGCGACCTGCGATCCCAGCTACTACCGCCACCAGCAGAAGATGTTCCTCGATTTCTGGAACGCCGGCCTCGCCTACCGCAAGGAAGCCTGGGTCAACTGGGATCCCGTCGACAACACCGTGCTGGCCAACGAGCAGGTGATCGAGGGCAAGGGCTGGCGCACCGGCGCACCGGTCGAGCGGCGCAAGCTCACGCAGTGGAACCTCAAGATCACGCATTTTGCCGATGAGCTTCTGAGCCGCCTCGACACGCTCGAGCGCTGGCCCGAGAAGGTGCGCCTGATGCAGGCGAACTGGATCGGCAAGAGCCGCGGCGCGCGCGTGTTCTGGGATCTCACCGATGCCTCGGGCGCTAATCGCGGAAAACTTGAAATCTTCACCACGCGGCCCGACACGCTCTACGGCGCCTCGTTTGCGGCCCTGTCGCCCGAGCATCCGATCGTGGCCGAACTGGCCAAGAGCGACCCCGGCCTCGAACACTTTGTCGCCGAATGCCGCAAGACAGGCACCGCGGCGGCTGAAATCGAGACCGCCGAGAAGACGGGCTACAAGCTGCCGCTGCTGGCCAAGCACCCGCTGGTTCCCGGCAAAACCATGCCGGTCTACGCCGCCAACTTCGTGCTGATGGAATACGGCACCGGCGCGATCTTCGGCTGCCCCGGCCACGACGAGCGCGACCACGAGTTCGCCACCAAGTACGGCCTGCCCATCTTGGCCGTGGTGGCGCCGGCCGACGCCGATCTCAAGAGCTTCAGCGTCGCCGATGCGCCCTTCATCGAGGACGGCGTGGTCATCAACTCCGATTTCCTGAACGGGCTCAGCGTCGAGGAGGCGAAAGCGAAGGTGATCGCCCGTCTCGAAGAGCTGGGCGTCGGCAAGGGCACCACGCAGTACCGCCTGCGCGACTGGCTGGTGTCGCGCCAACGCTATTGGGGCTGCCCGATCCCGGCGATCCATTGCGACAAATGCGGTGTCGTCCCGGTCCCGGAGAAGGACCTTCCCGTAAAACTGCCGGACGACGTCACCTTCGACCGTCCCGGCAACCCGCTCGACCGCCATCCGACCTGGAAGCATGTCGATTGCCCGAAGTGCGGCGGCAAAGGCCGGCGCGAGACCGACACGTTCGACACCTTCATCGATTCGAGCTGGTACTTCGACCGCTTCACGTCGCCCGGCCTGGAGACCGCACCGTTCGACCGCCAGGAGAACGAGTACTGGATGCCGGTCGACCAGTATATCGGCGGCGTCGAGCACGCGATCCTGCACCTGCTCTATTCGCGCTTCTGGACGCGCGCCATGCGCGAGGTCCAGATGACCAGCCGTGACGAGCCGTTCGACGGCCTGTTCACCCAGGGCATGGTCTGCCACGAAACCTACAAGTCGAGCGACGGCCATTGGTTGCTGCCCGAGGAAGTGATCCGCGACGGCGGCAAGACGCTGCGCGCGTCGGACAGGAGCCCGGTCGAAGTCGGCCGCTCCGAGAAAATGTCCAAGTCGAAGAAGAACGTCGTCGACCCGGACCAGATCATCCGCGACTACGGCGCCGATACTGCGCGCTGGTTCATGCTCTCGGACAGTCCGCCGGAGCGCGACCTCGAATGGACCGAAGCGGGCGTCACCGGCGCCTGGCGCTTCCAGCAGCGCCTGCACCGCATCGCCACGACGGCGCTCGCCGAGGTGCCGCCGGCCGGCACGCCCAAGCCGGCAAAATTCTCGGAGGCCGCGACCCAGCTCCGCCGCGCGGCGCACAAGACCATCGCCGGTCTTTCGGCCGACATAGAAGCCTTCCACTTCAACAAGGCCGTGGCGCGCCTCTACGAACTCGCCAACAGCATCGACGCCGCCAAGGCGGCAGACGACGACACCGCCAGATGGGCGCTGCGCGAGGCGCTGGAGATTTTCGTGCGCCTGATCGGCCCGATGACGCCGCATCTCGCCGAGGAGATGTGGCAGGCGCTGGGCCACACGTCGCTGCTGGCCGACTCGGCCTGGCCGCTGCCTGAGGATGCCTTGCTGGTCGACGACACCGTGACCGTCGCGGTACAGCTAAACGGCAAACTGCGCGGCACCATCGCGCTGCCCAAGGACGCGCCGAAGGAAGCAGCCGAGACCGCCGCTCTCGCCCAGCCCGACCTCGTGCGCGGGCTGGAGGGCCGGACGCCCAAACGGGTGATCGTGGTGCCGAACCGGATCGTAAACGTCGTGGTGTAGACACACCCGCTCTCTACTACCAAGCCAGGAGGCCATCGCCATGGCACGCAAGCCGAACTACGATTTCGAACGCCGCGAACGCGAACGACTGAAGTCCATCAAGGTCGCCGAAAAGGCCGAAGCCAAGCGCCAGGCCCGCGAGAAGGCCCGCGCCGAAAACGCAGGCGAAGCGCCGCCGGCTGATGTCGAGCCCGCTCCCGACAAGGTCTGATCGCACCCGCTCGGGGTGAGATCCAGATGAAGATCGAGCCGCGCCAGGTCGAAGCGTTCCTCAAGAAGCCGGATCCCCGGATTCGCGGCGTGGTGATCTACGGCAACGACGATGGCCTGGTCGCCGAGCGCGCGGTCGCTCTGGCCAAGGCCATCTGCCCGGACCTGGGCGATCCCTTCCGCGTCGTCGATATCGCGGGCGAAGTGCTGAAGCACGATCCGGCGCGGTTGGCCGACGAGTTCGGCGCGATGTCGATGATGGGCGGCCGCCGTGTCGTCCGCGTGCGGCCGGCCGGTGAGGAATCGACGGCGGCGCTGGAAAACCTCGTGGCCGCCACCGCCGGCGACGCGCTGATCGTTGTCGAGGGCGGCAACCTCACGCCGCGCTCCGGCCTGCGCGCGCTGGCCGAGAGCGAGGCCTGCCTGGCCGCAATGCCGTGCTACATGGACAACGAGGCGGCGCTCGAAGGGCTGGTCGAAAGCGCGGCGCGCGCCCAGGGCCTCACCGTCGATGCCGACGCCCTGCCGTGGATCGTCGAGCGGCTGGGCGGCGACCGCGGCCAGACCCGCAGCGAGATCGAGAAGCTGCTGCTCTACAAGGCGGGTGGGGGGGCGGGCGACACCAGCAAGACCATCACGCTGGCCGACGCCATCGATATCCTGGGCGATACCGCTGCGATCGGCATCGACAACGTGATCGCCGCCACCTTCGACGGCGAACTGGTGGCGCTCGACCGCGCCCTCGACCGCGTCTTCTCCGAGGGCGGCCATCCGGTGCAGCTGGTGCGCTCGCTGCAACGCCACGCCGACCAGCTCCATATCGTGTCGGCGCACGCCGGCAAGGGGGGCAATATGGAATCGGCGATGTTCAAGGCGCGTGGCCTGCCGCGCGGCGGCCCGGTCCGCCAGCGCTTCGAGCGGCATCTGCGCGCCTGGCCGCTGCCGCGCCTCAGCGCTTCGCTGACGGCGATCCTGGAAGCCGAGATGGAGTGCAAGCGCACGGGATTGCCCGACGAGGCGATCGCCCGCCGGCTCTGCCTGCGCCTGGCACAGGCGGCGCGCTCCGCGAAGGCCAGACGCTAGCGCTTTAGCGTTTTTTGCCGCCGCCCGACGTGAGCGGGATGGCGGCTTGCTGCGACAGGATCAGGAAAGTGAAGCTCTCCTCGAGGTAGAGCCTGACGCGCTCGGCGTTGTGGTCGAGATAGCCGATCGAGAAATCCTGGCCGACTGTCAGCTCGAAATCGCCGCCACGCAGAGAAATCACCAGGCCGCCATCGAGCCCGGGAGCCCAGACGATGTCGCCGTCGACCAGGCGCTGGACGTGGCTGATGATCGGATAGCCCTCGTCGGTGCGCGAGGCGAGATCCTTGTAGAGCTGCTCGCTCAGCACCACGGCGAACGGCCCTTCGATGCCCTCGTCGCGCAGCTTCATGAGGGCCGCGGAGACAGCGCCGGGATAATCGGCGTGGCTTGCGCCCAGCGGCACCGCAGCCGAGGCCTGCGCCGGACAGATGCCGGTGATCCTGGCGGCCGCATAGCCTTGGAAGATCGCGCGATCCTCGGCGAGGGCGATCTCGCGCGCCGCCGCCGTCACCGAATCGAGATCGGGATCGCGGGCGCCGCGGTCGATGGCGTCGAGTTCGGCCCGGGCGACCTCGAAGGGAATGCGCAGTTCGACCAGCGGCTGGATGCGGCGCAGACGCGCCTGCACGGATTTGGCATTGGGCGGCGAGGCGATCGGATCGGAGCGGCCCAGCTCGACATCCGACGCGCCCCAGCCCAGCGGGCCCTTGAAGTCGACGACGCGGCGTGCCGCCAGCAACGCGCGCAAGGTGCGCTTGGCTTCCTTCTCGATCTCTTCCCAGCCGGCCTCGGTGATCGGCGCGCGATCGCGGAACAGATGGTTCTTCATTTCGCCACCCGTCCGTTCGCCACTCGTCCATTCGCGGGCCGCAGACTGCCGATGCCGAGGCTGCCGTCGGCGGGCGCCGCCTCATCGCCGCCTCCATCGCCGCCACCTTCCTTCATGGCGGTCTCGACCGCGGTGAGCGGCCCCTCGGTGAACAGAAACGTGCGCAGATGTTCGTTCAGCTTGGCATCGCCGCGGCGCAGCCATTCCAGGACCATCGCGGCATGTTCCTTCTCCTCGTCGCGATTGTGCTCGAGGATGGCGCGCAGTTCGTGATTCTCGGTCGCCTTGGCCCGCTGGTTGTACCAGTCGACGGCCTCCAGCTCCTCCATCAGCGAGACGATGGCACGATGCTGGTCGATAACCTCGGGTCCCAGCTTGCCGGGATTTTCGTGCAGCGAATCACTGGACATTCACAATGCCTCCGGCAACCGCGCGGAGACAAGACTCCGGCCGTGTGCCGGTAAACGCCGCTACCGGGTCGTTGGTTCCGCGATCAGCGCCGCGTCAGGCGCTCCACCACCGTATCGAGCTGGTCGTAGTCGCGGATCTCAAGGGTGAGCAAGGTCTGCTCGCCCGCGCCGCGCAGCTTGAGATCGGCCTTGAGGCCGAGCGCTTCCTCGATGCGCTTTTCGAGCGCCCGCGTGTCGGCGCTCTTGCCCGAATCCTTGGACGTCGCCGACGGCATCTTGCCGGTCTTGTTCTTTCCCTGCCGCTTCTCGGCGCCGGCCAGTCGCTCGACGTCGCGCACCGAAAGCTTTTCTTCGACCGCACGCGCGGCCATCGCGGCGGGATCGGCCAGGCCCAGCATGGCACGGCCCTGGCCCGCCGAGAGCTGGCCGATGCGGATCATCTCCTGGACGGACAGAGGCAGGTCGAGCAGGCGCAGCGTGTTGGCGACGTGCGGCCGGCTCTTGCCCATCGTCTTGGCGAGGTCGTCCTGGGTCTGGGAGAAATCGTCCATCAGCCGGCGATAGCCCAGGGCCTCGTCGATCGGCGTCAGGTCGGCGCGCTGCAGGTTCTCGATCAGGCCGAGCTGCAGCGCATCCATGTCGCCGATGCTGCGGATCACCACCGGCACGTCGTGCAGTTGCGCCTTCTGCGCCGCCCGCCAGCGGCGCTCGCCGGCGATGATCTCGTAGGTGTCGGCGCTGTCGCGCAACGGCCGCACCAGGATGGGTTGCAGCAGGCCGAACTCCTTGACCGATTCGACCAGCAGCTCGATGCCCTCGAAGCTGGTGCGCGGCTGCATCTTGCCGGGCTTGAGCTGGCCGATCGGGAGCGTGAGCGGCGGCCGGTTGGGCGCATAGGTGTTGGCGACTTCCTTGCTGGGATAGTCGGGCAAGGGCGCTGGAGCCGGGGCCGGAGCGGGTGCAACCGTTGCGGCAATTTCGTCGTCGCCGAGGAGGGCGGAGAGTCCGCGGCCGAGACCCCTCGGTTTCTGAGTGGGCGGCTTAGGAGGTTGGCTCATGGGCGGTCACCTGCTCTGCTGCGGTACGCCGGCGGCGGATGAACTCGCTCGCCAGCAAGATGTAGGCCTGCGATCCGGCGCAGGCATTGTCATAAATCAGCACGGGCAGGCCATGCGAGGGCGCTTCGGCGATGCGCACGTTGCGCGGGATCGTGGTGCCGAACACCAGCTCGCCATAGTGGGCGCGGACGTCGGCTTCGACCTGCTGGCTGAGAGTCATGCGGCGGTCGACCATAGTCAGAACGACACCATAGATGTGCAACCTTGGATTGAGTCTTTTCCTGATGCGGTCGATGGTGGTGCCGAGCGCGCCGATGCCTTCCAGCGCCAGGAACTCGGCCTGCAGCGGCACCAGCACGGCGTCGACGGCGACCAGCGCGTTCAGCGTCACCAGGCCCAGCGAGGGCGGGCAATCGATCAGGACCGTCGTCCAGCGTCCGCGCGCGTCGCCGGTGGCCAGCGCTTCGACCAGGCGATGCTCGCGGCGCTCCATGTCGATCAGCTCGATCTCGGCGCCGGCGAGCGAGGTCGAGGCCGGGATCACCGAGAGATTGGGGATCTGCGAGGGGCGGACGCAGTCGTCGAGCGGCGACAGGCCCAACAGGAACTCATAAGATCCGGGTGAGCGCTCACTTCTGGAGATGCCCAGGCTGGTCGAGGCGTTGCCTTGGGGATCGAGATCGATCAGCAGCACCTTTTCGCCGACGGCAGCCAGGGCCGTGGCGAGATTAATCGCCGTCGTCGTCTTTCCGACGCCGCCCTTTTGGTTTGCGATCGCGAAGATGGTAGGGGCCGATTCGAAGGATAACGGCGTCAAGGTCGGTCACGCTGGTAAAGGGCTTGCCGGGAATGTCCCAGTCCTTCATGGCCTCGACGAGTTCGGCCTGCCAGCCTTTCCCCTTGTGGAAAAGGCAAATAGCGGTATCCGTCCGGTGCGGCTGGGCCCATTTCAGCAACTGCCCGAGCGGCGCCAGGGCACGGGCCGTCACGACATCGGCTTTGGCCGGCGGCACGGCTTCAATGCGGCCAACCACGATCTTGGGCTGCTTTTCCAGGCCCATGCGGCGGCCCGCCTCGCCCAAAAAGGCTGCTTTTCGGGCATCCGACTCGATCAGCGTGACCTCGAGATCCGGCCGCATCGCCGCGGCGACCAGGCCGGGAAATCCGGCGCCGCTGCCGAGATCGGTCAGGGTTTTGGCGCTTTGTGGGATCAGAAGCTTGAGCTGAGCCGAGTCGAGGACATGGCGGACCCAGATACTGTCCATGGTGGCATTGCCGACCAGGTTGATAGCCTTTTGCCAGCGCACCAGCGTATTGACCAACCCTTCGAGCTGATCCCGCGTTTCACGTGAAATATCGACCCCGATATGCCGCATTTCGCGGACAAACAGATCCCGGCTCACTTAAGCTGCCCGGCGTCGGACATATCTCAGCAAGGCAACCAGGGCCGCCGGAGTCACGCCCGAAATCCGCGCCGCTTGGCCCAAAGTCGCGGGCTTGTGGGTTTCAAGCTTCTGGCGGACTTCGTTTGAAAGGCTGCCGACCGCAGCATAGTCGAGATCTTCAGGCAGCTCCAAAGCCTCGTCGCGGCGGTAGGCTCCGATGTCCTGGCGCTGGCGGGCAAGGTAGCCGGCGTAGCGGGCATCGATCGTCAGCTGTTCGGCGATCTCCATGGGAATGGTGACAAGTTCCGGCCAAAGCTCGATTAGCCGGGGCCAGGTGATTTCCGGATAGGCCAAAAGATCCGAAGCCGATCTCGGGACGCCGTCGTGGTTGATGGTGATGCCGCGCTTGGCGAGAGCCGAGGGGCTGGCTTTGAGGTTGCCGGCCAAATCGCGGGCATGGGCCAAGGCTCGCTGTTTCACGTGAAACATTCTTGCGCGCTCGGAGCCGATGCAGCCGATTTCGAGGCCGCGGGGAGTCAAACGCTGGTCGGCATTATCAGCCCGCAACCAGAGGCGGTATTCGGCCCTTGAGGTGAACATCCGGTAGGGTTCGGTAACGCCCAAAGAAACCAAATCGTCAATCAAAACACCGAGATAGCCGTCGGCGCGATCGACGATGAAGGGCTTTGCCAGCACTGCATTCAACCCGGCGATGAGGCCTTGGGCGGCGGCTTCCTCGTAGCCGGTGGTGCCGTTGATCTGGCCCGCCATGTAGAGGCCGGGAATCCGCCTTGTCTCCAGAGTGGCATGCAGCTCGCGCGGGTCGATATGATCGTATTCGATGGCATACCCCGGCCGAAGCATGGCTGCATGCTCCAACCCCGGGATGGTCTGCAAAAGTGACACCTGCACATCGCGCGGCAGGGAGGTCGAGATGCCGTTGGGGTAGACGGTGAAATCGTCCAGCCCCTCCGGCTCGAGAAAGATCTGGTGCCGGTCGCGGGCGGCGAAGCGCACGACCTTGTCCTCGATCGAAGGACAGTAGCGCGGGCCCACCCCCTCGATCTGCCCCGAGTACATCGGTGCGCGATGCAGATTGGCCCGGATGATCGCGTGGGTCGCGGCCGTGGTCGTCGTGATGTGGCAGGCGATCTGCGGCGTGGTGATGCGATCCGTGAGATACGAAAACGGCACCGGCGGATCGTCGCCGTCCTGCCGCTCGAGCGAACTGTAATCGATCGTGCGGCCATCCAGCCTGGCCGGCGTCCCCGTCTTCAGGCGCCCCAAGGCGAAGCCGAACCGCTGCAACGTCTGCGCGAGCAACATGGACGGTTCTTCAACCCCGTCCCCGCGCGCCCGTCCGGCGGGCGTCTTGATTTCACCCAGGTGAATCAGGCCGCGCAGGAATGTCCCCGTCGTCAGGATGACGCGCCCCGCGCCGATTTCGGCCCCGGGTTCCGTGACCACGCCGGCACACGCACCGCTTGCATCCAGAATGATATCGGCAACCGCCTCGGCACGAATGTCCAGATTGGCCTGCTCCGCCAGCAGCGCCTGCACGGCCTGGCGGTAGAGCTTGCGATCGGCCTGGGCGCGGGGCCCGCGCACCGCCGGCCCCTTGGAAAGATTGAGCGTCCGAAACTGGATGCCGGCCCGGTCGATCGCCCGGCCCATGATGCCGTCCAGCGCATCGATCTCGCGCACCAAGTGTCCCTTGCCCAGCCCGCCGATCGCCGGATTGCACGACATCTCGCCGATCGTATCGAGCCGGTGCGTCAACAGCAGCGTGCGCGCGCCCAGCCGCGCCGACGCGGCCGCGGCTTCGCAGCCGGCATGGCCGCCGCCCACCACGATCACGTCATAGGAAAAGACCCGCTGCATCGCGCCTTAAGTCGTGGAACTGCCCGCCAAGGTCAAGGGGCAACCCCGCCGGGCACATCATGGTAGAGACCCGCATGCGCGTGCTGTCGGACGAGGCCCGAGCTGGCCATGTTGCAGGGTCGAAATACCGCGCCGACATAGATGGGCTGCGTGCCATTGCCGTGCTCCTGGTGGTCGGCTTCCACGCCTTCCCCGAATGGATCGGCGGCGGCCTGATTGGCGTCGACATCTTCTTCGTGATCTCAGGCTTCCTGATCTCCACCATCATCATCGGCGGCCTGGAACGGAAGACCTTCAGCTTCCTTGTCTTCTACAGCCGTCGTATCCGCCGCATCTTCCCCGCGCTGCTGCTCGTACTAGCTGCCAGTTTTGCGATCGGCTGGTTTCTCCTGCTTCCCGATTCCTACGCCCTGCTCGGCGAACATATTGCGGGTGCTGTCGGTTTCGCCTCCAACTTCATCTTGTGGAGTGAGAGCGGCTACTTCGACGGAGCTTCCATCACGAAGCCACTGCTGCATCTCTGGTCTCTTGGCATCGAGGAACAATTCTATCTCGCCTGGCCGCTCCTCCTGTGGCTGGCATGGTCGCGCAAGCTCAATCTCCCAATCTTCATTCTTTCGCTCGCCGTCGTCTCGTTCGTGCTGAACGTCGTCATCATCCGGGGCGACGTCATTGCCGCCTTCTATGCCCCTTATACGCGGGCCTGGGAGTTGCTGGTCGGCGCGTTGTTCGCGAGTCTCGCGATCGAAAAACCCCGCTTGCTCGAACTGGCGTCGGCGACGGGAAACCTGTTGTCCGTGCTGGGTGCCATCCTCCTTCTCACAGGCGCCCTGTTCATCAACCGGGATAGCGCGTTTCCCGGATGGTGGGCCTTGCTGCCCGTGTTCGGCGCGGCGCTTCTGATCCTGGCCAGCGATCGCAGCTGGCTCAATCGCCATATTCTCGCGCACCCGGTCCTGGTGTGGATCGGCCTAGTAAGCTACCCCCTCTATCTCTGGCATTGGCCGCTGCTTTCGTTCGCACAGTCCTTACAGGACGACAACACGCCTCCATCGATCGGCGTGCGCGCCACGATCGTCCTGTGTTCGGTGATCCTTGCCTGGCTAACCTACCGGTTCATCGAAGCGCCGCTTCGCTTCGGATCGCGCAACGGCCCAAAAGTTGCGGCTCTGGTGGGTGCGATGATTGCCGTCGGCATGCTGGGGCTCATTTGCAACCAGCAGAGTGGCCTCGGGTTCCGCTTCCCCCAGGTGGTGCGGAACCTGACGGCGCATTCTTTTGACTATGCGGCGATCTACCGTGAGGGATCGTGTTTCCTTCTCCCCAACCAGGATGCAGGCGGGTTCGCGACGTGCCCTGCGCAGGAAGCGCCGGGTCGTCCGACGCTTTTCCTCTGGGGCGATTCGCATGCCGCACATTTCTATCCTGGCTACCTCGCCGTGCTCGGCGACAATTTCAATATCGTGCAGCGCACGGCATCCCTTTGCCCGCCTTTCCTCGGCCTGACCATGACGGAGAGACCTCAGTGCAAGTCGGTCAACGATCACGTCTTCGATGAGATTGCGGCTCTGCGGCCGGCCGTGGTCGTACTTTCGGCCGCTTGGTGGCACCAGTATCCCTTTTGGCAGGGCCACCTCGCGGACACGATCGAGCGGCTGCGTCGGGCGGGCGTCCTCCGCATCGACCTGATCGGCCCGGCGCCTGCCTGGTATGCCAAGCTGCCCCACATACTCTCCAAGGCCATCGGGATCGATCCCGGCCACCGCGTCCCATTGAGAACGACAAAGGGACTCGACCCCAAGGTCTTCGCCATGGACAAGGCGCTGCGGGACTTCGCAGCCCGCACCTCGGTCAACTACCTATCGCCGGCGACGATCCTCTGCAACGACGAGGGATGCCTCGTGCAGCTCGACGACAGCGGCAAGACCCTGATGCAGTGGGACTATGACCATCTCACGGTGACCGGGTCGCGCTACCTCGTCTCGAAATTTCCGCCCTACTGACTTCGCGGTCGACCACCAATGGCCGCCAAACGCGGAGCCGCATCGACGGTCAGTTGACAGTCCATTTGCCGCCGTCGAGGGTGCCGCGTGCCTCCCTTTCAGGTTCCCCTGACCGTCGGCGTGACCGGCCATCGCCAGATCGCCGGGGATTGCACGGAAGCGATCGAGGCTGCGGTCGTCTCCCTTCTCGAGGGCGTGCGCGCCAAGGCGCCCGATGCGCCGCTGCTCCTGCTGACCGGCCTGGCCGAAGGCGCGGACCGGCTCGTGGCGCGCGTGGCCCTGGAACGCTTCGACGCCGAACTCGTCGTCGTGCTGCCGCGCGCCGCCCAGAGCTACCGCGACGATTTCGCGACCCCCGACAGCAAGGCGGAGTTCGACCGCCTGCTGGGCACTGCCCGGCTCGTCGTCACCTGTCCTGAAGATCACGCCGATCCGACCGTCGGCTATGCCTGGGCCGGCAATTTCACGGCGCTTCATTGCCATCTGCTGATCGCCCTGTGGGACGGCGACGAGGCGCGCGGCGACGGCGGAACGGCCGAGATCGTCGCGGCCAAGCTCAAGGGTCGCTACGTTGGCTGGAACAAGGGCGAGCCGCTGCAGTACGACGAGGGCGGCGCCGTCGCCCATGTGATCACCGCGCGCGCCGGCGAGACGCCGCCCGCCAGTGTCGGCCAGACCCACTGGCTCTATCCCGACGCGGTGCGGATCGGCGCGCGCAGCGGCGAAAACCGCCACGTCGCCGTCCTGTCGGCCTTCAACACGCTCAACCGCCTGCTGAAGCGCGACGGACGCGCGCGCGACACCTGGACCGCCGATCAAGCGGCGCCGACCGTCGATGCCCTGAAATCGGCGACCGACCACCTCGCCAGCCAGTTCCAGCGCCGCACCAACATCGCCGTGCGCTTCATGGTGCTCGCCACCATCGTCGCCGCCGTTTCTTCGGCGCTGCACGGAACCATCCCGCCCTCGCTCGCCAAGATCATCACCACATCGGCCCTGGTCGCAGGCTTCGCCGTGTGGCTCACCTCGACCCGAAGCCGATGGCAGCGCCTGCACACCGACCTCCGCGCACTGGCCGAGGCCGGCCGCATCCAGGCGGCATGGATTGCGAGCGGCCTGCCGCTGTGTGTCGCCGATCACTATAATCCCGCCCAGGCGACGTCGGTCGCCTGGATCCGGCGTGCGATCCGCACGGCCTTCCTGCTCGACGACGTCCAGCGCGCGCACGCGGCGCCGTCGCCGCAGGACCGCAAACGCCACGCCGACGCCGGCCACGCCTGGATCGACGAACAGGTCGCGTACTTCCTCGGCAACAACGGTGTCGTCTCACGCTATCGCCGGCAGGCCCGGACCTTCGCCATCCTGGGGCTCGTCTGTCTCGGCATCGGCCTGCTGATCGTGGCCGGCAACAAGTTCCTCGACGTCACCCAACTCCAGCAGACAGTGCGGGAGTCGGTGTTCGACACCACGCTGCTGCTGCAGGTCGGCCGCATCGCGCTCGCGATCACCGCCAGCGTCCAGGCCTACCAGGCCTTCATGTCGTTCGGCGATCTGCAGCGCTCATTCGCCGTCTCGGCGCATCTCTTCAGCCTGGCGCGGGACGAGGCGCGCGCTGCCGCCGCGACCGACGATCAACCGCGGCTGATCCGCCTGATCGTCCAGCTCGGCCGCGCCGCGCTGGTCGAGAATGTCAGCTGGGTGATCCTGCGACGCCAGCGCCGCATCAAGCCGCCGTCCGCCTGAGACCCTTCGGTCGTGTACAAACTGGCCTCACCCTGAGGAGGCGCGTAGCGCCGTCTCGAAGGGTAAGGAGCAGTCTCGGTGTTGCCCATCCTTCGAGACGCACGCCTACGGCGCGCTCCTCAGGATGAGGTATGTGCGTTTCCGTTCAGGCGATATCGAACACCGCGGGGAAATGCTCGGCCTTCACATGGCGCTCGGCGATCTGCCGGCCGATCTCGATCAAGGCCTCGATGCCGCGCGGATCGTCCATCTTCTGGATTCGCATCACCTGCTCGCGCGTCATCGTGATGCCGAGGCGCTCGATCAGCCAGTCGATCTCGAGCTGGCCGTCGTAGCGGACGTAGTGCAGCAGCGGCTGGTGGGTCAGCCGATCCTCCGACAGATCGCCGATCTCGCTGTCGATGACGCGCGGCGTCGGCGTCTCCGACGCCCATTGCAGCAGAAGCTGAACCAGCCGGCTGCCGTCGTCGATCATCGAGGTCAGCGCATTGACCGCCTGGAAGACCGACGGCGTGTAGCGCAGCCGCTCGACGCTATGGCGGTGCCGGAAGAAGCCGGTGCCGACCGAGGCCAGCAGCAGGCGTTCATGGCCCAGCGGCCAGCCGATGTTGTAGCCCTTCAGGCTCGCCAGCATGAGGAGGTGCAGCGACGGATCATTGTGCGGGCTGACGCCGCCGTCGACAAAGGCGCCGAGCTCCAGGTCGTTCACCTTGATGAACTCGGGCCGGAAGAAGGTCGGCGCCGCCGTGCTGGCCAGGATCGCCGAGGCCAGCGGAATGTCGCCGTTGGCGGTGCTGCCGGCCCCCACCGAAGACGCGGCAAAGTAACGACCGCGCGGATTGTTGTGCAGGATCCAGATGCTGCCGTTGTCGGCCCGCTTGGTGACGACCGCCAAGCCGGTCCTGATCTTGTCGGATCCGAGCGTGATGTCGCCGATGATCTCCTTGAGAACGGCGGCGAGCGGCCCGCGGGAAAATCGCGGGCCGATGATACCGAAGCTCCAGAACGGCCGCCGGAACACCCGGGTCGCCAGGCTTCGATAGAGCTCGAGCAGTTCCTGCGCCGACAGTCCCAGCGCCAGACCCGAGGCGATGATCGATCCGGTCGAGGTGCCGCCGATCAGGTCGAAGTAGTCGCAGAGTCGAAACCTGTCGGGCGTGGTCGAACGCTCGCGGAGAACGGCCTCCATCCGCTCGAGGATGGCGAGTGTCAGGATGCCGCGAACGCCACCGCCATCGAGCGCGAGAATGCGCTTGGGGCCGGCTGAGAAAAGATGTTGCTCGACCGCAGACATGGATCTCCCCCGATCACGACTGCCCAAGCCACGCTTGCTTCTGCCACCATGACACGCCGCGCGAAGGCACGTTACCGCTTTTGCGGCGCCTCGGTGCGGACGTGGACGACGGCGACGTCGTCGGCATGGAAGCGTCTCCAGCCGGCCAAGCGGTCGAGTTCGGCGACATGGGGATCGGCGGGATGGAAGAGCGTCCAGCCGATGTCGAAGTCGGCCAGCAGCTTCGGCATGTCGGCCAGCGCGTTGAACCGGCGCAGCAGCGGCTCACCGTACATGTCCAGCCGGCCGTCGATGAACGGCGCGATGCCCAGGAACATCAGATAGCCGCCGACATCGTAGCCGTTGAATACCCGCCCCGTGATGCCGGCCCGCTTGACCGCCTCGACCGCCGCGGCGGGGACATAGGTGTTGGGTATGACGATGCCTGGCAGGCGCCAGACCCCCACGCCGATGGCGATCGCCATTGCCGCCGCGAGAGCCCCGCGCGCCAAGCCGGCGGAGGATGCCGCGCGGAGCCAGCCGCGGAGCGACCGGGCGAGGGGCTCGTCACCCAGGCGCCGCAGCTCGGCCGCCAGCGCCGGCGCCACGATCAGCGGCGCGCACAGGCCCAGCAGCTCGGCGTGCCGCTGATGCACGAGCGCCATATGCAGGATGACCAGGACCATGACGATCCGGGTGACCGGCAGGCGCAGGCCGAGCGACAGCGCGCCCAGCAGAACCAGCATCAGCCACAGTTCCAGGACATGGCCGCGCTGCATGTTGGGCTGCTGCCATTCGTTGATCCACGAGAGCGCATAGTTCATCCGCTGAACTTCGAACGGAAACAGCAGCCCTGAGAGTCCATGCGGCGTGGCGAGAGAGGCGGCCAAGGCGAGCGTCCCGAAGACGGCCCAGCCGCGCACCGCGCGCCACGCCGCGCGGCGATCCGCGGCGTCGAATACCGCCTCGGCGGCGAACATGCCGGCGAGGCCGAGGCCGAAGACGTGGCTGCCGTGGATGTTGGCCCACAGCACCATCACCAGGGCGAGCCAGGGTGATGGCGCGCGATTGTCGGCGCGGGCCGCGACCAGCGCCGCCGTCCAGACGACGAGCAGCGGGAAGACCACGACATGCGGCCGGGCCAGCAGATGGGGAAAGCAGAGGCCCCAGGCGGCGAGGACCGCAGCGGCCATCGCCCAGACCGGCAGGTAACGCAGCAGCGCAAAGGCAAGGATCGCAAGGGCTGCGGCAAAACAGGTGGCCCCGGCGACAGCCAGCGCCACCCAGCCCAGCCTGTCGTAGAGCAGCGCGGTGGCGACTTCGACCAGCCACTCGTGGGCGATCCAGCGCGCGCCCGGCATCGAATGCGAAAACACGTCGCCGCCCGGCACCTCGCGATGGGCCAGGATCCAGCGTCCCACGGCGATGTGGGAGAAGACGTCGGGGTCGCGCAGCAACTGTCCGCCCCGGCCGATCGCCGCCGCCCAGGCCAGCAGCGCCACGATTGCAGTCGCTATGAGCCTCGTCGCGCCAGAGGTGGAGACCTTGACCGGCCCGGTGGGTGCGTTCATCGTTTGAATTGTCGCTCCAGTCAGCCGCGTAGGCGACGTGTCCCAACAAGGTATCCGACCATGAAATCGATCATCCTTGCACTCGTCCTCGCCGTCGGCGGTGTCTCTGCTTTTGTCATGATGGCAGCAACCCAAGCCGAAGCTCAAAACAGCGCGCCGAAGCCCAAAGACTAGGTTCGGCTACAAGGCTCACCGCGGCAGCTCTCCGCCAAGCTTCTGGATTCGCTCGCGACGTCGGCGGTTACGTCTTCCGGCCAGCGTTCGCGCGGGCTCCAGGCGAGCTTGTCCACGGCAGTGGCGAAGCAAGCCTTGTACGCGGCCATCGCTCCCGGCTTGTCGCCCTTCGCCTCGAGCGTCAACCCGATCCGCTGATGGTTGTTGGCCAGTGACTTGCGCCACCGGGAATTCTTGATCAATCGGGAATCCAGATCGACGGTCATCTCAAGCGCTTCAAGGTAGGCCGCCACGGCGGCGTCGAGCTTGCCGGTCGCGCGAAAGCCATCGCCCACTTTTTGTCGTGCATTCGCTACGTCAAAGAAAGCGTTGTTGCTTTGCGGCAGGCGGTCATGGGTTTCGAGCGTCAGGCTGAGGTAGCGGTCGAACTCTTGCATGGCCGCATCGGGATTGCCGCTAAGCAGATAAAGATCGCCCACTCGCTGGTACGTGATCGCCAGGCCTTGGCGCCACAGGTAAATTGAGGGGTCGCTGTTGGTGAGTTGATGAACGGTGTCGCGCGAGACCTGGTACTCGGCGAGCGCGTTCTTCCAGTCACGCTGTTGCAGAAGAATATCGCCCAAGCGCAGGCTGGTGCCGGAAACCAGCACGAGATAGTCCTTGTTGCCCCGCGCACGGGCTGACAACTGCCGGGCGATAGCGGCGGCGGCCCGGTAGGAGCCCGTCGATTCGGCCAGCTTGCCATGGGCCTGCAGCGTATCGCCGAGCTCCTCGTGCGCCTCCGCCAGATAGCGGCGCCAGCGCAGGTTGTCCGGCTGGCCGGCATCGAGCTTCTCGGCGTGCGCCACCCACGCATTCTGTGCCGCCGCGGCGTCCTCCATCTTGCCGAGACTGCGCAACGCCAGGCCGAGGCGCTTGTGGCTGTTCATGAACTCACGTTGCGCCAACTCTTCCTGCGGATTTTGCGCAACGTGCGGCGCCAGCTTGGCAAGCGCCTCACGGGCATGATTGGCGGCCTCAGCCGAATCACCGGTCTGGAAGAAGACGTCGCTGAGCTGGCCACGCGCCTGGCCTTGCAGAAGGGCCCACCGCGCATCGCCGCGATGCCTGGCAGCAAGCCCATCGGCAAGGCCCAGGGCCTTGCCGGCAAGGTCGCGGGCCGCCGCGACGTCGCCCAGCTCGACGCTGGCAAAACTCAGGACACCCAGCAACTGCACGCGCGCGGCCGTCACGTCGTCGGGCTCGCCCGGCAAGCCCTCGACCGTCTTGCGCGAGCGCGCGGCCAGGTCGCTCAACAAAGGTCGCGACACCACGCCTTCATGGTAGCCATCGATCAGCTGCTGCAGGCTGCCGGCCGCCTGGTCGAGCGCCAGGCGGTAGCTGTTCTCCGCCTCGACGCGGGCGGCCGTCGCCAGGGTGCGCTGGTGCCAGGCGTAGCCACCCGCCGCCAGTGCCAGCAACAGCAACACCGACACCGCGCCGGCAAAGCGCCGGCTGCGGCGAAGCTTGTCGCGCAACGCCGCCTGTCCGGCCTCCTGGGCGCGGCGCTGCCGCTCCTGTTCGGCAGCACTCGAGGCCTCGACATAGGCCACCGTCTCGGGATCGAGATCGGTGCCGCGGCGAGAAAGTATGTCTTCCGCCTCTGCCAGTCTCCGCCCCGCCGGCAGCAACAGGTCGTCCTCCTGCCCGTGCTGTGCCCAGACAGCGGCCTCGGCCTGCAGGCGGCGGCGCACGATCAGGAAGTCGCGATGCTCGACGATCAGGTCGCGCAAGCGCGGCCAATGGCTGAGCAACGCCTCGTGCGCCAGCCGGAAGGTGCGCCCCTTCCCGGTATCGTCGGCGACGGCCAGCCTCGCATCGACCAGCATCTGCGCCAGGGCGAGCTGCTCGGCGCCGACGATCGAGGTCTCGCGCACGACGCGCGACGTCGCGACTGCCGAGGCTTCGCCCACCTCGACCAGCGAGAGCAGCAAGCCGGGCAGTGCCGCGGCGTGCTCGGGCGAAAGCGCCTGCACCAACCGCTCGGCACGGCGCGCGATGGCGCCCTCGAGCTGACCCAGTTCATTGTAGGTCGCATAGGTAAGCAGGCGCTTGTCGCTGCCCTCGACGTCGCGGTGATAGAGCTCGTCGAGCAGGAAGGACAAGAGCGGCAGCGAGGCGGAATCGCGGGTCGCGGCCTCGCGAATGACGGCCGCCAGCGAGACGCCGCTCCGGGCATCCTTCTCGAAGGTGATGCCGGCGGCTTCGGCCGGCCGGGTGATGATGAGATCGATCTCGGCGCCGGTCGGCGGCACGAGGTGATACTGCCCGAGGCCGGCGGCGAGCTCGGCGAGCTGGGGCAGTTCGGGCATGTGGTGAAAGAAGTCGCTGCGCAGCGTCGCGATCACCCAGACCATGCCGGAGGTGGCCAGCCGCGCCACGGCGGCATCGAGCGCCCGGCGATCGTCGTCGGAGATCGCGCCCGATGTGAAGACCGCTTCGAGCTGGTCGAGCACCAGCACCAGCCGGCCCACCCGGCGGTCGCCGGGCGACGCGTGCGGATCGGCGGCGGCGGCGCGCTCCAGCGCCACGCGCAGCGGCCCGGCGCCGACCGCAGGCGGGCCGCCCAGCAACGCGGCCAGCTCGGCCTGGCCGTAGCCGATCGCCGCCAGTTCCGGCAGGGCATCGGGGCGCAACAGCGCCGCCGCCAGCCCTTCGAGCGGCGCGGGCGCGAGGTCGGCGGGATGGACGATGACATGGCGCCAGGTGGTCTGGCCCCCGTCCACACTTGGGACGACACCGGGCGCCATGAGATCGGGCACCAGCCCGGCGCGCACCAGCGACGACTTGCCGGAGCCGCTGGCGCCCAGGACCAGCATGAACGCCTTGTTCTCGGCGGCGCGCTTGACCAGGGCTTCGGTGATCTCGCGCTCGGCGCGCTCGCGGCCGAAGAAGACGGCGGCGTGCTCGCGGTCGAAAGCCTGCAGGCCGCGATAGGGCGAGCCCGCCCACCATTCGATGCGCGCGCCTTCGCCCGCCGGCGTCGTGCGCCGCAGCAGCTCGGGCAGGCGGCGACGCAGCAGCTCGCGCAGATGCTGTTCGAGCTGGGCCTCGAACTCCTCCAGCGTGGTGAAGCGATTGAACGCGGCCTTGAACTGGCCGCCCGCGTCCTCGAAGTGGGACTGCCAGAAATTCTGCAGCGACTCCCACTGGCTTCTGATCTGGTCGAGCTGGTCGACGCGGCTGAAGCGCGCAAAACCCTCGCCCTGCTTGCGGTAGACCAGCAGGTCGGGAACGCCGCTGCGCTGTTCGCGAGCCGCCAGCGCGCTCTCGAACTCCCATTCCGTGCCGGTCACCGGCGCGCGCCCGTCGATGCCGCGATATTCGCGCGTGGCCGTGCGCTCGGGCAGCGGCGTGCCCAGCCGCGACCACAGGATCAGCACCAGTATGTCGGCATCGGCCGGCGGGTCGATGATGTCCTGGAAATGGCCCGAGCTCAGCATCGGCTCGTATTCCCAGAGCACCGGCGTGATGTCGAAGAACGAGGCGAATTCGCGCTTCAGGCGGCCAATCACCAGCGCGGCGCGACGGCGCTCGTCGTTCACGTCACCAGGCGAGGAGATGAATATCCGGAAGCGCTGCGACATCGGGCGACGGGGTTCCGTTCAAGGCACTCCCGAGCATGGCGGACAATCTCCGCGGCGTCACCTTTCGGAGAAGAACCTCAGGCCCCGACCTTCAGGCTGGCGGCAGGTGGCTGGTGTCGTTGATGAAGCCGACCCGGACGTCACCCGCGGCAAAGACCTCGATCTCGTTCAGGGTGCACGGATCCTGGGACAGCCGCCAATAGGCCGACAGTGGCTGGTCGAGAAGCTGCAGGAGGAGGGCGCGGTTGACGCTGTCGTGGCCGACCAGGACGACGGTGTCGTTGGCATGCTGCGCCAGCATCGCCCGCAGCGCATCGGACGTGCGCGCCACCACGTCCTGCAGCGACTCGCCCTCGGGAAAGCGTACGAGATGCGGCGACTCGCGCCAGAGCTGATAGGCCACCGGCGTCTCGGCCTTGACCTCCTCATGGGTGCGCATCTGCCAGGCGCCGTAGTCGATGTCGCCCAGCCCTTCGTGGACCGACGCGGCAATCCCGCAGGCCGCTGCGATCTTGGCCCCCGTCACCACGCAGCGCTCCCGGGGGCTGGTGTAGACGGCCACCGGCTTCCAGTGCGCCGCGATGCGGCGGGCGAGTGCGGCGGACTGGGCGAGGCCAAGCTCGGTGAGGGGCAGCTCGGCACGGCCGCGAAAGCGCGCCGGGTGGATGCCTTCGACGTGGCCGTGACGCGTGAGGAGGATCTTGGTCATGGCCCAGTCTAGCCACTGTTGCCCGTCTGCCACAGGCGGGAACCCACCGCTTAGGTGCCGGCAACGCCCATCCCCAACTCCCGTTGGCCTGGGCACGTCGTGCAATGAGACAACCAACCTTCGGGGAGAATCAGGTGAAAAAGGCTCTATTGGCTGCTGCGGCAGCAGTTCTCGTCCTGCCCGCTGCGGCGCAGGCCCAGTCCATGTTTACCCCGGGCGTCTCCACGCCGGGCTTCTATGTCGGCATCGAGGGCGGCGGTAACTGGCTGTTGAACAACAACAACTACAATATGGACATCGGCTACGCGGCCGGTGGTGTCGTCGGCTACGATTTCGTCGGGCCCCGTCTTGAACTCGAAGGCGTGTTCCGCAGCAACAACGGTCGCGGCACCGCCAACTTCGGCAACGTGTTCAGCAACGTGAGCGGCCGTATCGAGCAGCTCGCCGTGATGGCCAACCTGCTTTACGACTTTGCCCCCGGCGCCACGATCACGCCTTATGTCGGTGCCGGCGCCGGCATCGCCTTCGCCGATCAGTCGATCAACGGTTGCTCGCTGTGCAGCACCCAGTTCGCCTATCAGGGTATCGTCGGCCTCGGCTGGAACGTCGACCGCAACTTCCGCGTCAACCTCGACGGCCGCTACTACGGCACGACCAGCCCGGGCGCCTACCAGAACAACAACATCACCGCGATGCTGGGCATGACCGTCAAGTTCGGCCAGCCCGAGGCCGCGGCGCCGGCGCCGGCTCCTGCCGCCGTCGCACCGCCGTCATTCATGGTGTTCTTCGACTGGGACCGCTCGAACCTGTCGGAACAGGCGCTGGGCACGATCAAGCAGGCGGCCAACGCCTACAAGACCAAGGGCAACGCCCGCGTGACGGCGACCGGCCACACCGATACGTCGGGTGCGGAAGCCTACAACATGGCGCTGTCGCTGCGTCGTGCCAACACGGTCAAGGATGCGCTGGTGCGTGAAGGCGTGCCGGCCACCGCGATCGCGGTTGTCGGCCGCGGCGAAGCGGGCCTGCTGGTCAAGACCGGCGACAACGTCCGCGAGCCGCAGAACCGCCGCGTCGAGATCGTCATCCAGTAAACCGAGCTAATCGAAATTGGCGGGCGGCGTGATCACGCCGCCCGCTTTTTCGTGGCCGTCTTCTTCTTGGCCTTGCCGGCCTTGTCGCGGGCGGCGATGAAGCGGTCGGCCTTGTCGCGCGAGGGCCCACCGCCGCCCTTGAGGCTGCGGCGCAGCGCTTCCATCAGGTCGACGACCTTCTCGTCGGTTTCCTCGGGCGCGGTCGAGACCACGGGCTTGCCCTTGCTCTTGCGCGCGATCAGCTCACGCAGCGCGTCCTCGTAGCGGTCCTTGAAATGCGTCGGATCGAACTTGGCCGCCTGCTGGTCGATGATCTTCTCGGCGATGTCGAGCATGCGGGCGTCGGGCTTGGGCAGGTTGCGGTCGAACACCTCACCGCTGTCGCGGATCTCGTCGTGGCTGCGCAGCGTCGTCAGCAGGATGCCGGAATCGCGGGGCTCCAGGGCGCAGATGCGTTCGCGCGTGTGCAGCACGACGCGGCCCAGCGCCACCTTCTTCTGCTTGAGCATGGCGGCGCGGATCACGGCGAAGGCGTCGATGCCGGTCTTGCCGGCCGGCGCCAGATAGTAGGGCTCGTCCCAGTAGATGCGGTCGATGGTGGCGGCATCGACGAACTCCTCGATGTCGATGATGCGCGTCGATTCGAGCTTCACCGCGTCGAGCTCCTCCTTGTCGAGCAGGACGTACTTGTTCTTGGCCACCGCGAACCCCTTCACCAGGTCGCCGCGCTCGACCACGTCGCCGGTGCCCGCGTCGATGGTCTGCATCTTGATGCGATTGTTGGTCTTGGGATTGATCAGGTTGAAGTGCACCTCGGCGCTGCGCTCCGTCGCCGAGAAAAGCGCGACGGGGCACGTGACCAGCGAGAGCCGGAGATGGCCCTCCCAGGTCGGCTTCATCGCTTTGTGCTGGGCCTTGGCCATGATGGACCTCACGTTTTTGATTTCAGGAGACGTTCGATGGCGCCGCGGAGCGGCCGCGCCGACTTGTCGTAGTCCTTCCACGGCTTGCTTTTTTTCAGGAGCGGCGGCGCGGTGCGGATCGTGAACTTGCTCGGATCGAGGCCCGTCTTCACCTGGCTCCACTCGATCGGCATCGACACGGTGGCGCCTGGCCGGGCACGCGAGGACAGCGGCGCCACGGCGGTGGCCGTGCGGTCGTTGCGCAGATAGTCGAGGAAGATGCGGCCGGTGCGTTCCTTCTTCGCCATGCTCAGCACGAAGCGCTCGGGGTCGGCGTCGGCGATGCGGCGGCAGATCTCCTTGGCGAAGGTCTTGGCGGTGTCCCAGTCCGGGCTCTTCTTGTCCGACGTGAGCGGCACCACGACATGCAGGCCCTTGCCGCCCGTGGTCTTGCAGAAAGCGGCCAGGCCCAGCGCTTCGAGCCGCTTGCGGACTTCCAGCGCGGCCTTGATCACCGCCGCGAATCTCACGTCGGGCGCGGGATCGAGGTCGAACACCAGGCGGCCCGGCAGCTCGGGATTGCCGGGCTGGCAGTTCCAGGGATGCAGCTCGGTGCCGCCCATCTGGGCTACGGCCGCCAGCGCTTCGACCCGGTCGATCTGCAGGTAGGGTTTCTTGTCGCCTTTGACCGTCACCTCCGCGATCAGGTTTGAGGACCCGGCCATGGCGTGACGCTGGAAGAAGGTCTGGCCCGCGATGCCGTCGGGCGTGCGCACGATCGAGCAGGGCCGACCTTTTAGATGGTCGATCATCCAGGCGCCCACCGATTCGTAATAGTGCGCGAGGTCGAGCTTGGTGACGGGCGGCTTCTCGTCCGGCCACAGCTTCTTGTCGGGATGGGAGATCGATACGCCCATCACGACCGCAGAGCCGGATTTTGGCTTGGTGGCCATCTCGGCCTCGACCTCGTCGGCCGGCTTGTCGGAACGGAGGCCCTTGAAGGCGGCCTGCCGCACGTTGCCACCGCCGGTCCAGCCGGCGAATTCGATCTCGGCCACCAGCTCGGGCCTCGCCCAATGCATGTTGGCCTCCTTGGGCGGGCTGGCGCCTGAATCAAAGGGGGAGGTGTCGCTCTCGACCTCCTTCAGCCGCGGCAACAGCTTGCGCACCGTCGCCTCGCCAAACCCGGTGCCGACCCGGCCGACATAGACCAATCTCTTCCCTTTATGGACGCCGGCCAGCAGCGAGCGCAGTCGCTTGCCCTCACTGGTCCAGCCGCCGATCACCACCTCGTGGCCGGCCCGGCACTTGGCTTTTAGCCAACTGCCGCCCCGACCGGAGCGATAGGGCGCGTCGAGTTCCTTGGACACGATGCCCTCGAGATGCATGCGGCAAGCCGATTGCAGCACCGCATCACCCGCCGTCTCGAAGTGATCGACATAACGCAGCGCGGGGTGCTTGCCCTTGAGCCCCTGGAGAAGCGCCTTCAGCCGCGCCTTGCGATCGGACAGCGGCAATGGCCGCAGGTCCTCGCCATCCGCGAACAGCAGGTCAAAGGCGAAGAAGATCAGGTCCTTCGAACTGCCTTCCGAGAGCGCCGCCTGCAAAGCCGCGAAGTCCGGCGCGCCGTGATGATCGAGCGCCACGGCCTCGCCATCGACAATGCAGTCCGGCAGCTTTGCGCCGGCCTCGGCGAGGACGGCGAACTTGTCCGACCAGTCGAGACCGGTGCGCGTGCGCAAGGTGGCGTCGCCATCCTCGACGCGCAGCTGCAGCCTATAGCCGTCGAACTTGACCTCGTGCGCCCATCCCGCCGCCGACGGCGCGCGCTCCACCAGCTTGGCGAGCTGCGGCTCTACGAAGCGTGGCAGCGAGGCGGCCTTCCGGTTCGTGGCCGCGGGCTTGGTCTTCTTCATGAACGGCGTCGCTGCCCGACCGGCGCCCGCGCCGATCTCCTTCAGGGTCCGGCCCGAGGCCACCGACTTGGGATCTTCTAGCAGTTTGTCGCCATCGCCTTCGCGCGCCGCCCCGTCGCGATGCTTGATCAGCAGCCAGTTGGTGCGCTTGCCGCCTTTACGGTCCCATTTCATGCGCACCAGGACCCAGCTTCCGCTGAGACGCTCGCCTGCCAGGGTGAATTTCAGGTCGCCACGCTTCAATCCCAGATGCGGATCGCCGTCGGGCAGCCAGTAGCCCCGATCCCAGAGCTGAACCGTGCCGCCGCCGTACTCGCCCTTGGGAATCGTGCCCTCGAAGTCACCGTAGTCGAGCGGATGATCCTCGACCTCGACCGCGAGCCGCTTGTCGTGCGGATCGATCGACGGACCGCGGGTCACCGCCCATGATTTGAAAGTGCCGTCGAGTTCGAGCCGGAAGTCATAGTGCAGGCGCGTCGCATCGTGGCGCTGGATGACAAAGCGCAATTGCCCCGAAGCCGGCACGGAACTCCTGCCGGCCGGCTCCTGGGTCTTGGTGAAATCGCGTTTGCCGCGATATTTCGTAAGACTGTCGTTGCGCATCTCTCACCGCGGCGGATGCACAAGCTTCTCGCGATCCCAAACCTTATGTTTCTTCGCCGTGGCGATGAACGATTCCAGGCCTCGGCCGGCCTCGAAGAAAATCACGCCGAGCTTGTCGTCCGGCGCGATCCCAGCCTTGTCGAGCAGGGACGCGGCCGCTTCATTGAAGCCGATCGCCTTCAGGTGGCCGAACGCGTCGCGCACCCAGTTGACCGCCGCGGCCATGGCGGTGAGGTCCTTGGCGCCCGCCTCCGACGGCAGCAGCACGACGGCATCGAACAGCACCGAAGGCGCACCCTCGACCGTCTGATCGGGCACAAGCCCATTCGCCATCTTGCCGATCTTCGGCGCGATCAATTTTAGCTTGGCGCCTTCTTTCGCCAGCGCCTGACGCAGACGGTCGACCGCCTTGGCGTCGGTGCCGTCGGTCACCAGACCGGCCGGTTGATCGGGATCTCGTGGAAGTTGGGCCCGCCCAGGCGGCTGAGCTGTGTGTCGATGTAGGAATGCAGGCGGCCCTGCAGCAAAGGATCCGCAGTGAAATCGATGCCGGGCACGATATGGCCGGGATGGAAGGCCAC
>CAMARK010000029.1 GCA_945860205.1 Reyranella massiliensis 521
GGGAGCGATGTAGACGACCGGGCTTCCGCGTCGCGGCGTGAACAGACACGCCGTAATGCGATCGGCGATGGGCGCGTAGCTCAGCGGTAGAGCACTGTCTTGACATGGCAGTGGCCACAGGTTCGATCCCTGTCGCGCCCACCATCGCCCCTTCAGCAGCCCTTGATCTGGATCGAGCGCCATCGGACTGTAGAACGTCACTGGAGTTCCGATGTCCGATTTCTTCTCCCTCTACAGCCATGACTTCGCTCGCATCGCCTGTTGCGTCCCCCGGACCCGGGTGGCGGATGCACCGTTCAATCTCGCCGAGACCTTGAGGCTGGCGGCCAAGGGCGACAAGGCCGGTGCCTCGTTGATGGTCTTTCCGGAACTCGGGCTTTCGTCCTACGCCATCGAGGACCTGCTGCTGCAGGACGCGCTGCTGGACGAAGTCGAGCGTTCCGTCGCCGAGGTCGTGAAGGCGTCGAAGAAGCACAATCCCGTGCTGATCGTCGGGGCGCCGCTGCGCGTGCGCGGCAGGCTCTACAACACGGCCATCGTGATCCATCGCGGCGTCATTCTCGGCGTGGTGCCCAAGATCTACCTGCCGAACTACCGCGAGTTCTACGAGAAGCGCCACTTCATCTCCGGCGCCAACGTGCTGGAGCCGGAAATCACGCTGGCCGACCAGACGGTTGCCTTCGGCACCGACTTCCTTTTCCGCTCCACAGGCAGCGTGCCGTTCACCTTCCATGTCGAGATCTGCGAGGATGTCTGGGTTCCGGTGCCGCCCTCGAGCCACGCAGCCCTTGCCGGCGCCGAGGTGCTGGTGAACCTCTCGGCCAGCAACATCACCATCGGCAAGGCCGAGACGCGCCGGCTGCTGTGTGCCAGCCAGTCCTCGCGTGCCATCGCTGCCTATGCCTATTCGGCGGCGGGCGCCGGTGAATCGACGACCGACCTCGCCTGGGACGGCCACGCCGCCATCTTCGAGATCGGCGACCTGCTGACGGAGTCCCAGCGCTTTGCCCAGGAATCGACGATCATCCAGGCCGATATCGATCTCGGCCGCATTCGCCAGGAGCGGCTGCGTTACAACGGCTTCGCCGATTGCGCGGCGAACGAGGGTACCAGGGTGACGCGTTTTCGCACCGTCACCTTCGAGCTCGACGCGCCGAAGAAGAGCGTGAAACTGCAGCGCGCCATCGAGCGCTTTCCCTATGTGCCGTCAGATCCGGCCAAGCTGCGCGACAATTGCTACGAGGCCTACAATATCCAGATCCAGGGCCTGGCCCAGCGCCTGCAGTCGAGCCGCGTCGGCAAGGCGGTCATCGGCGTGTCGGGCGGCCTCGATTCGACGCATGCGCTGCTGGTGACCTGCCGGGCGATGGATCTGCTCGGCCTCGATCGCAAGAATGTGCTGGCCTTCACCATGCCGGGCTTCGGCACGTCGGACAAAACCCACAAGAACGCCTGGCGCCTGATGCGCGAGCTGGGGGTGACGGCGGCGGAAATCGACATCAAGCCGTCGGCCCTGCAGATGCTGAAGGACATTGGCCATCCCTTCGGCAGCGGCAAGAAGGTCTACGACGTCACCTTCGAGAACGTGCAGGCGGGGCTTCGCACCGATTATCTGTTCCGCCTCGCCAACCAGCATGGCGGCATGGTGGTGGGCACAGGCGACCTCTCCGAACTGGGCCTCGGCTGGTGCACCTACGGCGTGGGCGATCACATGTCCCACTACAATCCCAACGGCTCGGTCTCCAAGACGCTGATCCAGCACCTGATCCGTTTCGTTGCCGCCTCCGGCGACGTCGACAAGGACACGGCCAAGACCCTGCACGACATTCTTAATACGGAAATCTCGCCGGAGCTGATCCCGGCCGGCGCAAGCGGCGCCATCCAGTCGACCGAGCAGTCGGTTGGTCCCTATGCGCTGCAGGACTTCAACCTGTTCTACCTGACGCGGTTCGGCTTCCGGCCATCGAAGATCGCCTTCCTCGCGTGGAATGCCTGGCACGACGAGGCCAAGGGGGCCTGGCCCGCCAACCTGCCGGCCGATGCCAAGCGCGCCTTCACGCTGGCTGAGATCAAGGAGTGGATGACGCTCTTCCTGCGCCGCTTCTTCACCAACCAGTTCAAGCGCTCGGCGCTGCCCAATGGTCCCAAGATTTCGTCGGGTGGCTCGCTGTCGCCGCGCGGCGATTGGCGCGCGCCTTCCGACGGCAGTCCCGATGTATGGTTGGCCGAACTCGCCGGGCATGTCCCGGAGAAGTAGACTGGCTTGCGTGTAGGGAGGACGAGCCGATGCCACTCGAGATCAAGAAGACCGTGCAGCAGATGGTCGACGAGGCCAATGCCGCGATCGAGACCCTGCCTCTGGTCGAGGCGATGAAGGCCCACGGCTCGTCGGGGATTACCTTCATCGATATCCGCGATCCGCGCGAGCTGTGGCGCGACGGCACGATCCCGGGCGCCATCAACGTGACCCGCGGCATGCTCGAGATGTGGATCGATCCCAAGAGCCCCTATGCCAAGGAGTTCTTCCAGACCGGCAACAAGTTCGTGTTCTTCTGCGCCGGCGCCTGGCGCTCGGCGCTCGCGACCAAGACGGCGCAGGATATGGGCCTCACGCCGGTGGCTCACTTCGAAGGTGGCTTCGGCGCCTGGAAGAAGGCGGGCGGCCCGGTGGAAACGGTCGAACCCAAGAAGTAGCCGAGGGCCTTCCGCGATGGGTTCCGACCAGGCGTTGGTGCCGCAACCGACTGAAGCGGACTTTCCCGAGTTCCTCTCGATCCCCGTGCGCGTGGCGCGCAATGCCGCGCTTTTTCCCGACAAGCCCGCGGTCAAATGCGAAGGCACGACGCGAAGCTGGCGGGATTTCGACCGGCGGGTGAACAGGATTGCCCGCAGCCTGGCCGGCATGGGTGTCGGCCGCGGCGACAAGGTCGCCATCCTCGCCGCCAATTCGGTCGAGTATCTGGAAACCTTCATGGGCGGCCTGCGGGCCGGCGCCTGCGTCGTGCCGCTGTCGACCATGGCGGCGGCCGACTCGCTTGAAAAGATGGTCGACGATTGCGACGCCAAGGTCCTGTTCCTGTCGGATCAGTATCGCAGCCTGGTCGAACCCTACGAGGACCGGCTGGGCAAGCTGATCCCCGGCGGCTGCATCGCCTACGATTTCACCCGCGCGGGCTGGCGGAACTTCGAGGAATGGCTGTCATCGGCCAGCGACGAGGCCTTCTCCGTGCCGATTGGCGTGCTCGACGACTTCAACATCATCTACAGTTCGGGCACCACGGGCCTGCCCAAGGGCATCCTGCATAGCCACGTGATGCGCGACATGCTGGCCGTGCGCTTCACCGCGTTCGACTATGGCCCCGACACGATCTCGCTGGCCTCGACGCCGCTCTATTCCAACACGACGCTGGTCTCGGTCCTGGCGACGGTCGGTGTTGGCGGCACCACCATCCTGATGACCAAGTCCGATGTGCCGAAGTTCCTCGAGATCGCCCAGCGCGAACGCGTGACGCACGCGATGCTGGTGCCGGTACAATATCAACGTGTCCTCGCGCATCCGGACTTCGACAAATACGACCTCAGCTCGTTCAAGGCCAAGCTTTCGACCAGCGCGCCGCTCAGGGCGCATATCAAGGCGGATTGCCTGGCCCGCTGGCCGGGCCGGTTGATCGAAATCTACGGGCTCACCGAGGGCGCGGGCAGCTGCATGCTGGAGGCCAACCTCAACCCCGACAAGCTCCATACTGTCGGCAAGCCGGGTCTGGGCAGCGAGATCGTGGTGCTGGACGAGCAGGGCAGGGTGCTGCCGCAAGGCGAAGTGGGCGAGCTGGCCGGCCGCGCCCAGTTGATGATGAAGGGCTACTACAAGCAGGAAGACAAGACGCGCGAACTCTTCTGGCACGACCCCGACGGCCGGCTGTACTTCAAGTCGGGCGACATGGGCAAGATCGACGAGGATGGCTTCATCGTCCTGCTCGATCGCAAGAAGGACATGATCATTTCCGGCGGTTTCAACGTCTACGCCGCCGACATCGAGGTGATGCTGCTTCGGCATCCCGACGTGATCGACGTGGCGGTGATCGGCATTCCGAGCGACCAGTGGGGCGAATCGCCGATGGCACTTGCGGTTCTGGCGCCGGGATCCAGGGCGACACCAGAGGAGATCCGCGAATGGGCCAACGGCCAGCTTGCCAAGACGCAGCGTCTCGTGGCTGTTGAAATTCGCGACTCGCTACCGCGCAGCACCATCGGCAAGATCATGAAACGGGAATTGCGGGAGCCCTACTGGGCAGGCCGCGGCAGCAAGATCTGAGGACACGATGACCGACCCGCAACTGCGCTCCTCGCACCTCTTTACCCTGACCCTTGATGTCGATCCGAACATGACGGACATCGGCGAGACACCCTATGGGCGTCGCCGTATCGCCACCGTCACGGGCGGCAGCTTCGACGGCGAGGAACTGCGGGGCAGCGTGCTGCCGTCGCCGGGCGGCGACTGGCTGCTGCTGCGGCGTGACGGCATCCTCCAGCTCGATGTCCGCCTGACGCTCAAGACCGACGACGGCCACCTCATTTACATGAGCTATCGCGGCATGCGGCACGGCCCGGCCTGGGTGATCGAGCAGCTCAACAAGGGCGAGAAGGTCGACCCCAGCCAATACTATTTCCGCGCGACCCCGTGGTTCGAGACCTCGTCGGAGAAGTATCGGTTCCTGAACCGCATCGTCTGCGTGTCGACCGGCCGGCGCGAGCCGACGGGGCCGGTCTACGAGGTCTTTCAGATTCTTTAGCGCGCGATCCTGTCCAGCACCGGCAGGATGTACTCGCGGAACTTCGCCGGGTTCTCGCTCATCGGGAAGTGGCCGAGTTCCTTCATGACCTGGACTTCGACGCCTTGGATCTGTGCCGCCGTTCGCAGCGTATCTTCGGCCGTGCAGGAGAAGTCGTACTCGCCGGTCAGTAAGTAGAGCGGACAGACCTTGGTGTCGATCGTCTTCACCTTTTCGCGCAGGTCGCCATCGACGCGATAGAAGTAGAGGTCGCCTTTGAAGACGCCGGGACCGCCCTGCATGTACATCCAGAGCGTCTCGTGCCGGCTCACCGGCGGGCTTTGCGGCGCGATCAGGCCCGAGATGAGAGCGGCGCAGACTTCGCCGCCGTGGACGTCAGGCCGGTGCAGCCACGCCGTGTCGTACCATGGCTTCTGGAAATCGGCGGCCTCGAGCGCGATGAGCGCGCGGAATTCGGCGGCATGCTCGATCGCAAGGTTGAGGACGATGCGCCCGCCGATCGAACAGCCCATGACCACCGGACGGTCGAGTTCGAGGGCGGCGCAGAAGGCGCGGACGGCGGCGGTGTAGGAGGCCGTGGTCAGGCGATATTCTTCGCGTTCCCAGCCGTCGGGCGGTGTCGATTTGCCGTGCCAGGGCATGTCGAAGGCGAGCACGCGGAAACGGCGCGTGACCTCGGGGTCGGCCAGCAGGTGGCGGAACTGCCGGTTGTCGGCGCCGGCGGTGTGCAGGCAGACGAGGGAAATGCCGTTTTCGGGCCCGGCCTCCTCGAAGTAGAGGCGATGGGCAACGCCGTCGATCGCGAGCCGGACGTAGCGGCCCACCATCGGATCAAAAGCCGGCGCCATGGTCAACTCGCCCCGGCCAGCCGGCGCGGCAGCGCCAGCAGGTCCTTGAAGTATTGCAGGTTCTGCAGGAGCGGCCGCAGGTCGCCGTCGAATGACGCGGCACCGCGCTTGGTCAGCGCGAAGAGATCGTGCCAGCCGGGTTCGGGGATCGTTTGCCAATGGCGCTGCCAGGCGTCCTCGGTGCCGCTCACGGAAAATGCCACCGAGCGCAGCAAGCGAGGCCCGCGGACCAGATCGACGAGGGCACCGTCGCGCAGGGTCAGATAGAAGGGCTCGGCGCCGATATCGATGCGGCAGTCAGCGTTCAGCCAGCGACCGCGGCGGCGGAGGTCGGAGTCGGCAGCAAGCAGATCAGGCAGTCGGGCGAAGCGTTCGGCAGGGCTCATTCCTGCAGAATGTACTCGATCGTCGATCCGTCGGAAGCCTTGAATACCGATTTCACCCAACGACCGCGATCGTCGAACCATTGATCCATCAGAACGTCGCCGCTGTAGCTGTAGCGACTTGCCTGCAGAGTGCCATTGGCGGTCTTGATGGTCTCGCGCCCCATGGGCGTGATCCGCACTTTCGCGAGATTGCCGTTTTGGCTGTTCAGCATTGCCGACTGCCTGACTTGACTCAGGTTCCAGTGCGTCGATGGTACGGTGTTGGCCGGCAGGGTGAGCTGCCTGGCGCTGCCCTGCTGGAAGCCGACATCGTTCATCGACGTTTTCGGCGCCGAGCCGCCATCACGAACCACGGCCACGCCGTCAGGTTCGTGCTTGGCTTTCAAAGTATATTTGGTGCCGTTGTCGTCGGTCTGTGTGGTGATCGATTCAAAGGTATTGCCGTTCCATACTTCCTGGCCACGATGCATGTAGCGATACATGGTGAGACCTAGCGCCTTGACTGCGAAGTCGATCGAGGTCGACACCGTGCGGGTGTTGCCGGCTTGCTGGAAGGAGAGGGTATGAGTGCCGATCCTCTCGCCGTTCCGAAAAGCGGCAAAAACATGGCTCGTTGAATACGGGAATTCCTCGGCAGCCTGAGCGGCCGCCGAACCGCAACCCATCACCAACAACATGAGGATCAGACAACGCTTCATTTACAGGCTCCTGATCCTTTATACGCTATTTGGAACCGCCGGATCATTCCCTGTCAGACCACGCGGTCGGCCCGCAGTTTTTCTATAACGGCCGGCTCGTAGCCAAGTTCCCGCAGGATCTGGTCGGTATGCTCGCCCAGCGTCGGAGCGCGGCGGCGGATGGTAAGCGGCGTGCGTGACAATTTTACCGGCTCCTGAAGCACCGGGACCGGCTTGGTCGCGCCCGGAAAATCCATCGCATGCATGAATTTGGCGTCCTGTACGTGCTTGTCGTCCAGCGCCTGCTGCGGCGTATAGACCGGGCCGGCGGGGATGCGATTGGCCTCCAGGGCGGCCAGCGCTTCGGCAGACGTGCGGGTATCGCACCACTTCTGCATGATCGACGACAGCGCCTCGCCATTGTCGCCGCGGGCAAGGTCGTCCTTGAAGCGCGGATCCTTGGCCAAGGACTCGTCGCCCATCAGCTTGCACCAGCGCACGAACAGGGGCTGGCCGATGGTCATGGCGTAGATCCAGCCATCCTTGCATTTGAAGGTGTCCGACGGGCCGGCGGTGAAGCCGCGATTGAGGGTGGCGATGCGGTTGAGGCTGAGCATCGCCTGCTCGATCAGATGGCTATTGGTGATGTTGATGGCGGTGCGCAGCAGCGCCGTCTCGACCTTCTGGCCTTTGCCGCTCTTGGTGCGGTCGATCAGCGCGGCCAGCACGCCGACAGTATTGAGCAGTGCCGTGCCGAAATCGACGAACGAGGCGTTCATGCGGGTCGGCACCTCACCGTCGCCCGACAGGAACATGGCGCCGGACATCGCCTGTCCGATCGTGTCGAAGCCCACTCGCGTCGCGTAGGGGCCTTCGGAGCCGAACGTCGAGGTCGTGGCGAGAATGATCCTGGGGTTGATGTCGGCGAGGGTGTCGTAGTCGATGCCCATCTTCTTCAGGTCTTCGTAGGGCAGGTTGGCGATCACCACGTCCGAGATCGCGACCAGCTTCTTCACGATCTCGCGGCCTTCGGGCTTCATCGGATTAAGCGTGAGGCCGAGCTTGTTGCGGCCCATCTGGAGGAACATGGCGCCTTCGCCGCCTTCGACCACCGGGGTCACCCAGCGGTCCTCGCTGCCGCCCAGCTTCTCGATGCGGATGACCTCGGCGCCGAGGTCGCCCAACATCGTGCCGCAGAACGGTCCGGCGATGTACCGGCCGAAGTCGAGAACGCGAATACCTTCCAGAACGCCAGCCATGGGCCGCCTTGCCTCCCCGTTCAGATCAGGCGGTGCGAAAGCGCCCGCGACGGACCAATAGCAGAGCGAGCAGCGCCGTGGGAACCAGCACGGCAAGCCCCAGCATCTCCATCTCTGCATTGCTGAGCGGCATGATCCCGCCGCCCGGCGTGGCAAGGACCAGGCCGCCCACAATTAGCAGCACGCGGATCGGCCATTCCATGAAGCCAGCGCCGCGAAGGTCGCCGATGCCGGCCTGGTAGCCCTGGATGCCGCCGCAGATGAATACGATGCCGATCCCGGCCGTGACAGTCAGATAGATCGCTTCGAGCCAGGGGATGGGGTCGCCCGGCGCCGCGGCCTGCAGGACGAGTGCGGGATTGAGGACGAAGAAGAAGGGAATGAAGTAGATGATGCTGCCCACCCACATCGATTCCCAAGCCGTCTTCATCGCCGGCGCGCCGGCGATGCCGGCGGCGGCAAAGGAGGCGATGGCGACCGGCGGCGTGATCGACGACAGCATGCCCCAGTAGAAGATGAACATGTGGACGGCCATTTTGTTGAGGCCGAGCTTCTCGAGCGCCGGGCCGACCAGGATGGCGAGGAAGATGTAGCAGGCGGTGGTGGTGAGCCCGAGACCGAGGATCATGCTGGTGAAGGCGCACATCACCAGCAGCAGGAGTGCGTTGTTGCCGGCCAGATTCAAAAGATCATTGGCCAGCGAGGCGATGACGCCGGTCAGCGAGAAGGCGCCGATCAGCAGGCCGCAGCCAGCCAGGATGCCGATCAATTCGACGAACGTCCGGCCATTGACCTCGAGGAAGACCACATAACGGCCGAGGCCCCAGCGCTTCCTGCCCCATATTTCGTTGAAGACCAGTAGCGCCAACATGCCGCCCAGCAGCGGCAGCAGGCAGGCGTTCAGCCAGGCGTCGAAGGCCTGCTCCGGCGCGGCCGCCAGCGCCTTGGGGTAGTTCTCGCCGATCAGGACGAACACGGTCGTGACAGCCGCGGCCGCGGCCAGATTGATGGTGTTGGCGATCCCCCATTTGCCCGGCTGCGTCCACTGGTTCATCACGAGAAGCAGCGCCGTGGCGTAGAAGGGCGCATGACTCTCGCGCTTGAAGTAAAGCAGCATGACGACGAGGAGGGCGACGACGAAAGCGTAGTACCAGCCATCTTTGATCGCATCCCATGCGCTCGGCAGCTCGGCCCTGTCCAATCCCTTCAGGTTGCGCCGCCCGGCGTAGGAATCGACCTGAAAGTAAAGCCCGATATAGAACAGCGCGGTCGGGATGGTCGCGGCCAACGCTACTTCGGCGTAGGTCGTGCCGATGAATTGGGCCATGACGAAGGCCGTGGCGCCGAGCAGCGGTGGCGACAGCACCGCCCCGGTCGAGGCGCAGGCTTCAATGGCGCCGGCATAGCTTGGCGTGAAGCCGGTGCGCTTCATGGTGGGGATTGTCATGGTCCCGGCAGTCAGCACGTTACTGACGATGCTTCCCGACATCATGCCGAGCAGGCCCGAGGCCACGATGCAGACCTTGGCGGCACCACCGCGCAGTGTGCCGCAAAGCGCGAAGGCCAGATTGATGAAGAACTTGCCGGCACCGGTCACCATCAGCGCCGTGCCGAAAACCAGGAAGCCGATCACCGTATCGGCGAAGGCCTGGATGGGAATGCCGAGCAGGCTCTCGGTCGAGAGCATGTGGTAGGCGGTGGTCTGGTCGAGCGTCGACTGGTTGCCCCTGAGCGGTCCGAGCCAGGAAACGCCGGCGAACAGCGGATAGACTGTGAACGGGAAGACGCACAGCACCAGGCTCCAGCCGCCGGTGCGACGCAGCGCCTCCATCAGCACGCCCCACATGAACAAGCCGGTCCAGAGGATCGGCTGAGGTGGATCGCCGAACTCCCAGCCGAGTTCGGCGGCCTTGCGAATGTTGATCATCAGGTAGAACGAGGCGCCGACCGTGCCGATGAACAGCAGGATGTCGTACCAGGCGACCCGGTCGAGCGATGCCTTGGGGCTGCCGGGAAAGATCACGAACGTGAAGGGCAGCATGCAGAGGATCAGGAGATAGAAATACTCGGTGTTGAGTGGCGTGAAGCCCACGAAGAAGCGCAGCGTGAACTGCTGGTTGATGCATAGGAAGATCGTGACGGCGGTCAGTACGACGAGCAACCATCGCCAGACGCCCGTGAGGACGCGGACGCGCATGGTCTCGGCTTCGACCGGCGCCGTCTGATGCGGGTCGTCGAAGGTGACCCGCGCGGCCTCATTTGCCATGACGGTGTCGACCGCCTACTCGAAGATGACGTCCATGCCGGCCTTCTGCAGCGCCGCGGCTCGCGCCTTCATCCAGCCCTCCGCGAATGCCTTGTCGTCGGCCGGTGCGTTGGCCGAATAGGCCTTCCAGGTGTCGATCATGACCTGCTGGCGCTTGACGAGGCCGTCATTGTGCTTCTGCGCCGCGTCGGTCCAGACGCCCTTCTCCTTGAAGGCCCGGATGGTGCCGTCGTGATAGGGCACGACCCAGGTCAGATTCTGCTGCGACAACGCCATGCCTTCGGCGCCCGGAGCGCCACCCTTGTAGGCGTCGTAGGTATCGATCATCGCCTTGGTGATGGCGTAGATCGTGTCCGTCGGCCGGTCGGCGTAGGTCATGAAGATCGGATAGGCATAGCTCGCCAGGACGAGCGACGTCTGAGGCGACAACCCGCCGGCACCGCAGGTGACTTTCTGCGGGATAAAATAGGGTGCAATCTTGTGGACCCGTGCCCAGCCCTGCTTGTCCTCCGCCGGAAACGATGGCCAGACGACGCCGCGGGGCGAACTGTCGGCTTCCTTTGATTGGCCGGAGATCGTCGAACTTAGAGCGACGTCGACCTCGTTGTTGACGAAGCCCTTCCACATGGCGTTGTTGGAAGAGAATTGGACCAGAGTGACGTCCTTGGCCGTCAGGCCGCCGAATGCGATCAGCGCCAGTACACCCTGCGTCAGGGCAGGCGATCCGACGACGACGCCGACCCGCTTGCCCTTGATGTCCTTGACCTCTTTAACCCCTGTGTCCTTGGCGACAGCAAGGGTTATCCCGTTGCAGGCCGTTGCGGCCATGAGGAGGCGGCTGGGCTGCGGCCCCCAGCTCCTGGTGCCGAACTCGAAGACGCCTTCCTGTGCAAAGTAGACGCCGATGCCCATCTGAGAGATGACGGCGCGGTTCGCCTTGACAGGTGCCAGCCGGCCGGTGTCGTTGCCCGACGGCAGGACGCGCACGTCGACGCCCAGCACGTTTTTGAACTGCTGACCCATGGCCACGGCAATGTTGAAGCCCGAGGAGCCGGTGTCGTAGGCGGTCCAGGACATTTCCTTTGGAAGCGCCTGGCCGAAGGCGGGGCCGCAGACAAGCAAAGCAGCGACAGCGCCCGCCATGACGGAGCGTTTGATCATTCTATCCTCCCTGTGCGTGGCACCTTGTTCCCGGCACTCGACGCCGGGACATGTTGCCAAGCCGGAAGGCCGGGTTCAATCGAAGAAGGTGTTGGGCTTGATAAAGAAAGCGAGCATCAGGCAGCCCTCGTCGGTCCAGGCATCGTGGCGGCTGCCTGGGCGGCGCCAGACGTAGTTGCCCGCCGTGCAGACGCCGGCGTGGTCGGAGAACGATCCTTCGAGCACGAAGGTCTGCTCGATGGCGACGTGCTCATGCAACGGAAGGCGCGCTCCGGGTGCCCACCGCATCAGGGCCGTCGACATGCCCGTGGCCTTGTTCTCCATCAGGATCTTCCATTCGACGCCGGGAAAGCGCGCCGGCTGCCAGGGCACTTCGGCGACATCGACGTAGGTCGAGTCGGGAACCATCGTTTCGGCGTTCATGCGGCTGCCCTCTGTTTTGCGGCCCTCTCTTTTGCAACTCGTAGCGTGCCACCCCGCATGACATGGCCAGGCAGGGGGCGGCCGACGACATCCTCGGCGATTTTCGCGACCTCGATCAGCCTGTCGACGTCGAGGCCGGTCTCGATGCCCATTTCCTCGCACATGTAGGCGAAGTCCTCGGTGCAGATGTTGCCGACCGCGCCGTCCGTCGCTGCGAACGGGCAGCCGCCGAGGCCCGCGATCGAGGCGTCGAACCTGGTGACGCCCAGCCTGAGGCCGGCATAGGCGGCGGCCATGCCGGTGCCGCGCGTATCGTGCAGGTGGAGTGAAATCTCGAGTTCCGGCCACTTGCTGCGGATGGCGCCGATCAGGCGTTCGACAGATTGCGGTGTCGCCCAGCCCATGGCGTCGGTGAGCTTGATGCCCTTGAGCGTGAAGCCTGCCAGTTCGGCCTCGTCGAGCGCCAGCCGAACGCGCTGCAGAATCAGTTCGGTGGAAAGCTCACCCTCATAGTTGCAGCCGAAGGCGCCGAGGATGATACCCCATTCGACGGGCATGCCGCGCTCCTTGAAGGTCTTGAGCGACATGCGCTGCTCGACCATGGCGTCCGGCACCGACTTGCCGATGTTCTTGCGCGAAAAAGTGTCCGATGCCGTGACCCGCACGCCGCCGTCGACATGAAGGGGGCCGCGCAGGGCCCTTTCGAGGCCCTGCTGGTTCAGCCACAGCGCGCTGTACTGGACACCGGGTTTCTGCCGGATGGCGGCCGCCACTTGCTCGGCGTCGGCCATGGTCGGAACGCGCTTGGGGTTCACGTAGGAGACGCAGGCAATGCGTTTCAGGCCTGCGTCCGCCAGCGCCTCGATGAGGCGAACCTTGTCGGCGACCGGGATCGCCTTTTTCTCCGACTGGAACCCTTCGCGAGGGCCTTCCTCGTCGATCGACACTCGCTTGGGCAAGTCGGACATGCAGGCTCTCCTTCGGCGCGTCAGCCTTCTTCCTGGAAGGCCTCCTTGCGCGCTTTCTTGATGCTCGGCAGGGCCATCAGGACCAGCAGCAAGGCCGTGGTGATGAGAAGGCCGAGGCTGATCGGCCGCTGGAGGAAAACCATCGCATCGCCGCGCGACAGCAACATGGCGCGGCGGAAATACTCCTCCATCTGCGGGCCAAGCACGAGTCCCAGCAAGAAGGGCGCTCCCTCGCAGCCGAGGCGGGAGAAGATGTAACCCAGCACCCCGAAGCCGGCGACCTGTATCACATGAAAGGTACTATTCTGCAGGCTGTAGGCGCCGATACAGCAGAACAGCAGAATGGCAGGAGCCAGGAAGCGGTAAGGCACCGTCAGCAGCTTCACCCACATGCCGATCATCGGCAGGTTGATGACCACCAGCATGGCGTTGCCGATCCACATCGAGGCGATCATGCCCCAGAAGAGGTCGGGCTTCTTGGTCATGACCTCGGGGCCGGGCTGGATGCCCTGGATGATCATGGCGCCGACCATCAGCGCCATGACGGCGTTGGACGGAATGCCGAGTGTGAGCATGGGAATGAACGAGGTCTGGGCCGCGGCATTGTTCGCCGCTTCCGGCGCCGCCACACCCTCGACGGCGCCCTTGCCGAACTCGCCAGGGTTCTTGGAGAGCTTCTTCTCGAGCGTATAGGCCGAGAAGGCACCAAGCGTCGGGCCGCCGCCCGGCAGCACGCCGAGTGCTGCGCCGAGCATGGTGCCGCGCAGGATGGCGGGAATCGACCGCCTGGTTTCCTCGCGCGTTGGCCAAAGCGAGCCGACCTTGATCGTGCCGGTTCGCGTCAAATGTCGTTCGAGGTTGACCACGATCTCGGCGATGCCGAACAGACCCATGGCGATTGGCGCAAAGTCGATGCCGTCGCTGAGTTCCGGGATATCGAAAGTGAATCGCTGGGCGCCGGTATTGACGTCGGTACCCACCAGGCCGAACAGCAAGCCGAGGAAGACCATGGCGATGGCCTTCAAGACCGAGCCGCTAGCCAGTACCACCGCGGCGACAAGGCCCAGGGCCATCAGAGCGCAGTAGTCAGCGGGGCCGAACTTCTGCGCCATGCGCGTTAGCGGTTCAGCGAACAAGACGATGATGATGGTGCCGACCGTGCCGGCGAAGAAAGAGCCGACCGCCGAGATCGAAAGCGCTGCACCGGCGCGGCCCCGGCGCGCCATCTGATAGCCGTCGAGGCAGGTCACCACCGACGCTGCTTCACCCGGCAGATTGACCAGGATCGAGGTCGTCGAACCGCCGTAGGAGGCACCGTAGTAGATGCCCGCCAGCATGATCAGGGATGCGACCGGCGGCAGGTGGAAGGTGATCGGCAGCAGCATGGCGATGGTCGCCACGGGACCGATACCGGGAAGAACGCCGATCAGCGTACCGAGCATGCAGCCCAGAAGGGCGTACATGAGGTTCTGGAAGCTGAAGGCGACGCTGAAGCCCAGGGCCAGGTTGTCTAGGATTTCCATCTCACCACACTCCGCGCAAGATGGTGATATTCATTCCGAGGCCCACCTTGAACACGAGGGTACATACGACCGCCAGAACGACCATGTTGGCGAGCACTTCCTTCAAATTGAATTCCTCACCGGCCAGCGAGGCGATCAGGATCAGTACGACCAGGGCAGGCAGCAGCCCGGCGCGCTCGAACAGTAACGCGAAGCAGATGATGCCGATGGTCACCAGGGTGATCGGCTTCCATTTCGGCTTTTCGGCAGGTTCGGCGTTGGTCACCAGGGCGACCAGGCAGATCACCACGCCCAGCCCCATCATGATCAGCGCCAGCATGCGCGGCACATAGCCCGGTCCCATGCGAACCGTCGTGCCGAGTGCCAGCTTTTGGCCGAAATAAAGCGCTATCAGGCCGAAGCCAATGAACATCAGCCCGGACAAAAAGTCCTTGCTTAGGAATCGATTCAACGATGCCTCCCCAGAAACGCGTCGTCTTCCATGTATCTTTGGGCCCAAGCCCCTGGGCCAGTACTAAGGACTAGATAAACACGAATTCACCGCTTTGCCCAAGCCCCAAGTTCAGGAAGCCGTAAGCTGACGGAATATAACGGTGGCGAAACAGAAGGACGAACAAGCGGCTCCGCGGGGGCTGGAAGCGTGAAGTCGACCGGCACACCGCGACAGCCGCGACAAAGAGCGCGGCAGGCGACCGCCGCCATGCAGAATGATAGACAGGCCCGGCATTGATCGCGATTTTGACAGGGGCGGGAAAGGGCAGATCGATGTGCCCAAAGTTCCATCACGAGGTGCTCGTGGATCGGGCGGATGTCCCCGGCGCAGACCGGAGCGGCTCCCAACTCCCCCGCTGGTCGATATTGCGTGCGCGGTGGCGGGCGAGCAAACTCCCGGCAAATGAACGACCGTTCAGGGGCAGTGTTTGGCACGTCAAGGCGCAGATTACATCGGCACGATGGAGGTGCAGGAGAAGCATCGTTTCGACGAGAAATCGCTGGGCCGGTTCATGGCAGCCCATGTCGATGGCTTCGTTCAGCCGGTGCGGGCGGAGCAGTTCCGCGGGGGCCAATCCAACCCGACTTACCGACTGACGGACGGTGCCGGCCGGCATTATGTGCTGCGCCGCAAGCCGCCGGGGAAGCTTCTGCCCTCGGCTCACGCCGTCGACCGTGAATTCCGGGTGATTTCCGCTCTCAACAAGACCGACGTTCCGACGCCCCGGGCTTATGCCTTGTCCGAGGACGAAAGCGTGGTCGGCACGCCTTTCTACATCATGGAGTATTGCGACGGTCGCGTGCTGTGGGACCCGCTTCTGCCGGATGTGCCGAAGGAAGGACGCCTGGCCATCTATCGCGCCAAGTTCGAGACGCTGGCCCGGCTCCACGCCGTCGACTATGTCGCTTTGGGCCTTGCGGATTTCGGCCGTCCCGGCAGCTATGTTGCCCGCCAGCTCTCGCGCTGGGGCAAGCAGTACAAGGCCTCGGAGACCGAAGCGATCGAGGCGATGGACAGACTGCTGGAATGGTTGCCGGCGCATCTGCCGTCCAACGACGAGACGGTGCTGGTCCATGGCGACTATCGGCTGGACAACATGATCTTTCATGCCAGCGAGCCGCGTGTGCTGGGCATCATCGACTGGGAGATCTCGACGCTGGGCGATCCGCTCGCCGAACTCGCCTATCTCTGCATGTTGTGGCGGACGCCCAAGGACTGGGGCGGCCTGGGTGGTCAGGATCTCGAGGCACTCGGGCTGCCGACCGAGCGCGAGATGGTCTCCTACTACTGCGGTCTGTCGAAGCGGGCGGTGCCCGACGCGGCGCTGTGGGATTTCTACATGGCCTACAATCTGTTTCGCGTTTCGTGCATACGCCAGGGTGTCTATGCCCGGGCGCTCGACGGTACGGCATCGAACGTGCGTGCGGCAGATTCCGGAAAGCTGGTGCGGCCGGCCGCTGAACTCGGCTGGAAGATTGTCGAAAGCATCGGCGGAGGAACGAGATGACCAAGCGCAAGCCGGTGCGACCGGCCGTCGTGGTGCCCGTCGCCACTGAGCGCGAGCAGCGGCCGCCGATCGAGGCAATCCGTGCCGCGGCGTTCCAGCAGTTCGCCGAGCGAGGCTACCCGGTGGTGACGGTGCGCGACATCATGAAGGCCTGCGGGCTGACGCAGGGCGCGCTCTACAATCACTTCAAGTCGAAGGACGAGCTGCTGCACGACATCATCGCCTCGACCCAGGGCGAACTCGAGCGGATATGCCAGCAGGCGGTGACCGCGGCGGGAGACGATCCGCGGGCCAAGCTGGCGGCGTTCGTGCGCGTCTATGTCATGCGGCACTGCCGGCTGAGGGTGGAAGCCCTGGTTGCCAACCGCGAGATCGGCTGGCTCGATGCGGCGCACGTCGCCGACATACGCCGCAGCCGTCGTGCCATCCGCGACGTCGTCGTCGGCATCCTGAGGCAAGGGGTCGAGAGCGGCCTGTTCGATCCGCCTTTGACCGGCGGCCGCCAGGATCTCAAGGCCATCGCCATGGCCTTGCTCGATCAGTGGACCCACGTCTCGATGTGGTACGGCCCCGGCGGGGAGATCACGGAAGAGGAGATGGCCCAGCTCTACGCCGACATGGCGCTGCGCGCGGTCGGCGCCCGGCCTTAATTAAGCCCAAGAGTATTGGAGTATCCGGGCATGTTCGCACGTCTGGCCGTCGTTGCCGTGGCTTTCCTGTCCGCCGCCGCCTGTACCCCGGAGGCGGCGGGCACGCCGCCGCCCACGACACGCAGCACGGCAATCGCTGCGGCACCGAGCAACGGCACCGTGCCGGCCGGGCGCTGGCGGGCGGTGCTGATCGCCGGCGACAACAACAGCCCGGCCTTCGACAACGGCGTGCAGTCCTTGCGCGAGAAACTCGTGGCGCATGGTGTGACCAACATCTCGGTCTATTCATCGAATGCTGCGGCGACGGCGCCGGCACAGCTCGCGAGCGTCGCCAATGTGGCGACCGCGTTGCGCACAGGCGGCGGCGACGCCTGTCTCGTGTTCATCACCAGCCACGGCGAGGAGAAGGGGTTCGTCTTGAAGACCGATCGCCGGCTGTTCGACCCCGGCTCGCTCGAGCGCCTGCTGAGCGCCGGTTGCGGCTCGGTGCCCACCGTGGTCGTGGTGTCGGCCTGCCACAGCGGGACTTTTCTGACGCCCGACATGCGCAAGCCCAACCGGGTGATCCTGACCGCGGCTGCGAAGGATCGCAGCAGTTTCGGCTGCGGCGCCGGCGATCAGTACACCTACTACGACCAGTGCCTGCTGCAGCAGTTCGACGGCGCCAGGACTTGGCGGGATCTCGCCGCGGCCACGCGCACCTGCGTCGAGAACCAGGAACGCCGCATGGGCATTCGCCAGTCCTCCCTGCCGCAGATGTTCGTGGGCGCCCAGGTCGAGGACTTGCGGCTGCCGCAGCGCTGAGAGGGCGGGCGCTAGCCGATCACGGCCGTGAAGTCGCAGGTCACGAGGTGTGCGCTGTCGGCCGCCAGCGTCAGCGTGTGACGCGCCGGGCGCGAGCCCTCGTCCGGGAACATCTTCACCCACTCGTCGTTCAGCGCCGCGCGGCCCGTCGAGGGCTGCTTCATCCAGAAGTTGATCTTGATGATGTCGTCGACCGTGCCACCGCCGGCTTCGACGCACAGGCGGATGTGCTTGAAGATGTTGGTGACCTGGCCGGCGAGATCGAGGGGCGCGGTGCGTGTGCCCGGCTCGGTGCCGTTCATGATGCTCGACATCAGGATGTTGCCGATCCGGCTGCCGTTGGGGATCGGGTTCTGGTGGCTGTAGCCGGGATAGTTGACGCTCTTGCGCTTGGCCATGGTTTCGCTCCCTGGAAAAGGCCGGGAGCATTGCATTTCCGCCGGCGTTGGCAAATGGTCGTGGTCGGAGGAAACGAACAATGACCGGCACCAAATCGGACTCCCTCGTCGAATACGCGCGCGACGGCGCGATCGTCACCCTGACGCTCAACCGTCCGGAGAAACTGAATGCCTTCAGCGACGAGCTGGTGGGCGCTCTGTCGGAGGCGCTTCATCGTTTCGATATGGACGATGAGGCAGAGATCGCGATCCTGAACGGACGCGGCCGTGCCTTCTCGAGCGGCGCCGACGTTCAGCAGCGCCAGCTTCGCAGCCGCGAGGAATTCCTGAGACTGGGCGGACCGCAGGGCCGCGGCACGCATTCCTCCGATCTCCTGACTAAGGCGGTCAACTGGAAGCCGGTGATCGCCGCCGCACACGGCTATGTGCTGGGCCTGTCCGTCGGCATCGCGCTGGAGTGCGATCTGGTCGTGGCCGAGGCAGGGACCAAGTTCCAGGTCACCGAGACGTCGCGCGGTCTGGGCGCCGGGAAATACTGGGCCTTGATGCATTACCGCGGCGGCGGCGCCTTCACCATGGAGGCAGCGCTCACCGGCCGCTTCTTCACCGCCGAGGAGGCCTTCAAAGCCAACCTCATCAATCGCGTGGCGCCGAAAGGCAAGTATCTCGACGTGGCCCTCGAACTGGCACGCGACGTGATCAAGAATCCGCCGCTCAGCGTGCGCTCCACCGTGCGGATGCGGCGCTGGTACATGGATCGCCTGAGCCGCGAAGTCATGTTCATGACGGCGCCGGAGCGGCTCTACCTGACGGAGGATTTCGGCGAAGCCGCGCGCGCCTTCACCGAGAAGCGCGAGCCGAAGCCATTCAAGGGCCGCTGAGTTGCGCCGCCGCCAGGTCGCGCAGCCTGGCGCGCTGGATCTTCGGGCCGTTGGGCGAGGGCGTGACCGGAAACTCCGGGACGGCGAAGACGCGCACCGGCACTTTGTAGTTCGCGAGGCCTCGCCGGCAGTGGGCGATGATGGCGGCTTCGTCGAGCACCGCACCTGCCTCGAGGATGACGAAGGCGACGGCACGCACGCCCTCGGGCCGGGGCAGGGCGATGGTCTGGCAGGCGGAGATGCCGGGAACTAACTGGATGTGGCTCTCGATTTCGAGCGGATTGACGAGGAAGCCCGAGAGCCGCAGCACATCGCCCATGCGGCTGAGGAATGTGAAGCCGCCGTCGCCGTCGAGTTCGGCTAGGTCGCCGGTCCGGACATAGCCGTCCGGGGTGATGGTCTCGGCGGTGGCCGCGTCGTTGCCGTAGTAGCCGACCATCAACGATGGTCCTGCACATTCCAGGACGCCCGGCTGGCCGGCGCCGAGAAGGACGCCGCTTTCCGGGTCGCGGATCCGGACATGGGCGAGGGGAGATGTCGGCACGCCGCCGCCGCGCTTGCGTTGCGCCACCGCGGTGCCGGCTGCCCGTGACGAATAGAGCGCCTGGACCTCGCTCATGCCGTAGAGGCCGCATAGCAGCAGGCCGCGCGCCTCGGCCTGCTCGGGCAGTGCCGCGAGTGCTGCATTGAAGGCGGCGTAGCCCGCCCACTTCACTGATGGAAAGGGCTTGTTGCCAGGAACGATGTCGAGCAGGCGTGCATACATATCGTCGCTGCCGAACAGCGTGGTCGGCTGGTGATGGGCGATCAGGCGGGCGATCTCGTCGATCTCGTAGGACTCGATCAGCACGCAGGGCTTGCCGGCCGCCAGCGTCGCCAGGGTCTGGTTGAAGCCGAAGACGCCGCACAAGGGCAGGATGGAGAGCGAGAGCGTGTCGGGCGCGGTGAGGCCGAAGGCGCGCGCGACCTGCTGGGCGTGACTGGCGATGGCACCCTGTCGATGCAGCACGAACTTGGGCGCACTGGTCGTGCCCGAGGTGGTGAAGATGTTGCAGCGGGCATTGGGTCGCGCGTGGTTGGCGCCCAGCGGCGGGCGTGACAGCAGCCGTTCGAACGGCAGCCGCCGCAGCCGCTCGATGGCTGTGGGTACGGCGGCAGGCTCATCGCCCACGATCACGAGGGCCGCGAGCTTGTCGAGGGCGGCGGGATCGATCTCCGAGAGGATCGAGAGAAAGTCGATGCGCCGGAAACCTGGCGCGCAGGCCAGCACCTTGGCGCCGCTCCGGCCGACGATGTCGGCCACTTCCACAGCGCGGTAGCGCGTGTTCACCGCGACCGCGATGGCACCCAGCCGCGCGCAGGCGAAATAGAGGATGGGATAGGCCGGCACGTTGGGCAGCCACAACGCCACCCGATCGCCCGGCACGATCCCGAGATCGGCCAATCCCTGTGCCACGCGGCCGGCTGCGTCGTGCAGTTCGGCGAAGGAGAGTGTCCGGTCGCCATGGATGAGCGCCGGCGCGCCGGGCTTGTCTTCGGCAATGTCGGCCAGCAGTGTCCAGACGTCGGCGGCAGGGCGGGCGAGAGGCATGCGGCGCGGAGACTAGCGGAACACCGTTTCATCTCAAGGGGTAGGGCGCTTGACCCGGCACGGCGCTTGCTCGACGTTTCCCTTTGGGGTTTGGGAGGCACTGCCATGTTTCGTCGTAGCCTGTTCGCCGCGCCGCTCGTTCTTGCGGCGGCACCTGCATTCGCTCAATGGCTGCCCAAGCAGCCGATCAAGATCCTGGTCGGTTACGCGCCCGGCGGCACCGCCGACATCACCGCACGCATCGCGGCCGACGCGATCCAGCGCCAGCACGGCTACACCGTCATCGTCGAGAACAAGACCGGTGCGGGCGGCTTCATTGCGCTGAAGCAGGTCTCGCAGTCGCCGCCCGACGGCTACACGGTCGGCATAGGCATCATGGGCCAGATCGCGGTCGGCGCCGTCGTGCCCGGCTCCAACATTCCGCTCGACCTCGACAAGGAGCTGGTGCCGATCGCCAATCTTGTCGGCGTGCCGATGGCGCTGATCGTGCGCCCGAACGCACCGTTCAAGACCATTCCCGAGCTGGTGGCCTACGCCAAGGCCAATCCCGGCAAGCTGTCGTATGCCTCGACCGGCCTCGGGTCGACCAACCAGCTCGCCGCGGAATTCCTCGGCTTCGAGTCCGGTGGCTTGAAAATGATTCACGTGCCTTATCGCGGCGGCGCGCCGGCGATCGCCGACGTGGCGGCGGGCAACGTCGACATGTTCTTCGGCAACGTGTCGGAGCTGATGAGTCTTGCCAATGCCGGCAAGGTGCGCGTGCTGGCGCTGGCCGCGACCAAGCCGACGCCGCTGGCGCCCGATCTGCCGTTGCTCACCAAGGACATTCCCGCGCTCGACATCAACAACTGGTTCGGCATCTTCGGACCTGCCGGTTTGCCTGCAGACATCCTGGCGGGTATCAGCAAGCTCTTCATCAACGCGATCGACGATCCTTCCAACAAGGAAGCGCTCGCCAAGCAGGGCCTGGAGTCGCTCAAGCAGGATCCGGCGGCGTTCAAGGCCTACATCATGAAGGATCGCGAACGCTGGGCGAAGGTGGTCAAGCAGGGCAACATCAAGGCCGAGTAGAGTAGCAAAGGACATTTAATGAGTGCGCCGCTGTCCCTCGGTATCGATATCGGGGGCACCTTCACCGATCTCGTCATCCACGATCCGCGCGACGGCCGCGCCATCATCTGGAAGGAGAGCACGACGCCCGACGATCCGGCGCGCGGTGCACTCGAAGGCACAAGGCGCGTGCTGGAGAAAGCGGGCGTGCGGCCCGACCAGGTCGGTCGCGTCGTGCATGCCACGACGCTGTTTACGAACGCGCTGATCGAGCGCAAAGGCGCGAAAACTGGCCTGCTGACGACGGCGGGCTTCGCCGACGTGCTGGAGATCGCGCGCGAGCGCAAGTATGAGCTCTACGACCTCTTCATCGAAATGCCCAAGCCGCTGGTGCCGCGGCCGTGGCGGCGCGAAGCCAGGGAGCGGTTGGCGCCCGACGGCACCATCGAGATTGCGCTCGATGTCGAGGCGGCCCTGGAGGAAGTGGCCGAACTGGTGGAGCAGGGCGTCGAAAGCCTCGCCATCTGCTTCCTGCACAGCTACGCCAATCCCGTGCACGAGCGCGCCATCGCCGCAGCCGTGGCCGAGCGTTTCCAGAACCTGTCGATCTCGCTGTCGTCGGACATCGCACCGGAAATCCGCGAGTACCAGCGCGCCAGCACCACGGTGGCCAACGCCTATATCCGTCCGTTGGCCGAGATTTATCTCGAGCGCCTGGAGCAGGCCTTGAGCTCGTCGGGCATTCCCGGCGGTCTCTTTCTGATGTTGTCCAACGGCGGGCTGACGCATGTGAGCGAAGCCAAGCGTGCGCCCGTGCATCTGCTGGAAAGCGGTCCGGCGGCCGGCGCGCTGGCCGGTGCCTGGTTCGGACGCAACGCCGGACTGGAGCGCGTGCTCGCCTTCGACATGGGTGGCACGACAGCCAAGCTCGCCCTCGTCGACGATGGGGAACCGCTGGTTGCCTATGGCTTCGAGGCGGCGCGTGAAAAGCGATTCCTGCGCGGCTCTGGCCTGCCGATCATGATCGCCACGGTGGAACTGATCGAGATCGGCGCCGGTGGCGGTTCCATCGCGCGCCGGAGCGACCTCGGCACCTTGCAGGTCGGTCCCGAGAGCAGTGGCGCCCAACCCGGCCCGGCCTGCTACGGCCGCGGCGGCACGGAGGCCACTGTGACCGACGCCGACCTGGCGCTGGGCTATCTCAATGCCGATTTCTTCCTGGGCGGCGCCATGAAGATCGATCGCGCTGCGACCGAGGCGGCGCTGGGCGGCCTCGCCACGGCGCTGGGCGTTGGACGCGATCGCGCGGGCTTCGGCGTGCACGACGTGGTGAACGAGAACATGGCGGGCGCGGCGCGCGTGGCCATCGCTGAACGCGGCCGCATTCCGGCGGAGTATGCGCTGCTGGCAACCGGCGGCGCCGGGCCTGTCCACGCGTGGAACGTGGCACGCAAGCTCGGCGTCACCCGCGTCGTCTGCCCGCCCGGTGCGGGCGCTGGCAGCACCATCGGCATGTTGATGGCCCCGGCCCGTGTCGATCGCGTTGCAAGCTTCAGTGCGGCCCTGACAGGGGCAGATTTCCGGCAGGCCGAGGCGATCTTTGCCGCACAGGAGAAAGAATCGCTCGACGTGCTGCGGCCGACCGGTGCCGACGCCGCAGGCCGTGTCGTGCGGCGGCTCGCCGACATGCGCTACGTTGGCCAGGGGAGCGAGGTCACGGTCGTGATGCCGTCGCCGCTCACCGAAGCGGGCGTGCGCACCGCCTTCGAGGCCGCCTACAAGGCGCTGTTTGCCCGCACGCCGCCGGGCGCCGCCATCCAGTTCGTGGCACTTCGGCTGTCGGTCAGCGCGCCGATGCCCGGCGCCGGCGGCAAGCTCGAACTGCCGCGTCATCCAAGGACGCAGGCGCTGAAGGGCACGCGGCCGGTGTTCTTCGCCGATGCCGGCAAGATGCTTCCGACAAATGTCTATGACCGCTATGCGCTGGAGCCCGGCGTGGTCGTGCAAGGACCTGCCGTGTTCGAAGAAGACGAAAGCACCTTTATCGTCGGTCCGGGCGGCACCGCGCGCCTGCTGCCTGACGGATCCATTCTGGCGGAGGTCGTCTGATGACCAACTCAAAATCTCCGAGGGTATTTGACGCGATCGAGCTCGAACTTCTCTGGCGGCGGCTGATCTCGCTGGTCGACGAGGCGGCGGCGGCGATGGTGCGCACCAGCTTCTCGACCCTGGTGCGGGAGAGCTACGACTTCTCCTGTGTCGTCACCGACGCCACGGGCCAGTCGCTGGTCCAGGCCAGTGAGAGCATCCCGAGCTTCATCGGCACGCTCCCCGAAACGGTAAAGCACTTCCTGCGCTTCTTTCCACCCGACCAGCTGGAACCGGGCGACGTGCTGATCACCAACGACATCTGGCTGGGCACCGGCCATCTGCCCGATATCACCTTGGCCAAGCCGATCTTCCGCGGCGGCAAGCTGATCGCCTTCAGCGCCACGACGGCGCACGCGCCCGACATCGGCGGCAAGATCCGAAGCCCCGAGCCGCGCGAAGTCTTCGAGGAGGGGTTGCAGATCCCGCCGATGAAGATGATCGCGGCCGGCAAGACCGACGAGACGCTGGTCACCATCATCCGCAAGAATGTGCGTACGCCCGACCAGACCATGGGCGATCTCTGGGCCCAGGTCGTGGCGCTCGATTTGATGGAGGACCGGCTGCTGGTCCTGATGGAGAATTATAGCCTGCCCGACCTCACCGACCTGGCGCGTGAAATTCAAGGCCGCTGCGAGACCGCGATGCGGGCGGCCATCTCTGAACTGCCCGATGGCACCTACCACAGCGAGCTAAAAACCGACGGCATCATGGAGACGCCGATCACGCTTCGCCTGAAACTCACCATCAAGGGCGACGAGATCGCGATGGACTTCGCTGGCACCGACGGCCAGGTCGATCGCGCCATCAACTGCGCGCTTTGCTACACCACGGCGATGGCCATGTACGGGGTCAAGGTCTGCACCAGCCCCAACCTGCCCAACAACGAAGGCGCTTTTAGGCCGATCAGCCTTAGCGCGCCGCCAGGCTGCATCGTCAACCCGCAATTCCCGGCGCCGGGCGGCTCGCGCATGCTGATCGGTCACTACGTGCCGATGCTGGTGTTCGGTTGCCTGGGCCAGATCGTGCCGGAGCGCGTGATGGCGGCCTGCGGCTCACCGATGTGGGGCATGAACCAGTCAGGCGTGCGCAATGACGGCAAGGGTGGCGGCAAGCCCTACGCCAACATGTTCTTCTACAACGGCGGCATGGGCGGCAATACGCAGCGCGACGGCGTGACGTGCCTCTCATGGCCGTCAAACGTCTCTTCGACCTCGATCGAGATCAGCGAGCACATCGCACCGCTGCGCTTCCATCACAAGAAGCTGCGCGTCGATTCGGGCGGGCCCGGCCGGCATCGCGGCGGCCTTGGTCAGGCGATCCTGATCGAAAGCCGGAGCGACACGCCGATCGCGGTCTCCTTCTTGGCTGAGCGCACCATCTTCCCGGCCTTCGGCATCGAGGGCGGCAAGGATGGCGCGCCGGGTGAGTTGCACATCAACGGCAAGAAGACCGATCCCAAGAAGCAGTACGTGCTGAACAAGGGAGATACGGTTTCCCTCGGCACGCCGGGCGGCGGTGGACATGGCGATCCGGCGACGAGATCCGAGGCTGCTCTCGCGGCAGATGTGACGGCGGGATACGTGTCAGGTCGGGCAGTCTATCGCTAGATGATTGCCTGCGGACTGGATTTCGGAACGTCGAACTCGGCGATCGGCGTTGCTCGCGACGGGGCAGCTGCACTCGCGCCTATCGAAGCGGGCAACACGCTGATGCCGAGTGCGGTGTTCTTCGACTACGAAACCAAGGGCCGGGTGCTGTTCGGCAATGAGGCGATCTCGGCCTATGTCGGGCAGACCGAAGGCCGGCTGATGCGCGCGCTCAAGTCTATCCTGGGCTCTCCGCTGATCGACGAGGAGACGAGCCTGGGAGGCCGCAAGGTGCCGCTCAGGGAAGTCGTCGAGATCTTCGTGCGGCATCTGAAGCACAAGGCCGAAGCCTTCGCAGGCCGGGAGATCACTTCCGTCGTGCACGGCCGGCCGGTGTGCTTCGTCGATGACGACGACAAGGCGGATGCGCGGGCGCAGGCGGTGCTCGAGGGCATTGCGAAACGGGCGGGCTTTCGCGACGTCGCCTTCGTGTACGAGCCGATCGCGGCGGCCCACCAATACGAGCAGACGGTGCAGAAGGAAGAGCTGGTGCTCATCGCTGACATCGGCGGTGGCACGAGCGACTTTTCCATCGTCCGCGTCGGCCCGCAGCACCGCGACCGCGCCGATCGCGGCCAGGACGTCCTGGCAAATGCCGGTGTGCGCGTGGGCGGCACCGACTTTGACGCAGCCCTCAGCCTCGCCGCGGTGATGCCGCTCCTCGGCCTCGGCACGCAGCTCATCGAAAAGAACCTGCCGATGCCGAACGCGCTCTACCACGAGCTCGCCATCTGGCAGACGATCAACTTCGCGTACACCTACAGGAACGAGCGCGAGCTTGCCGAACTGGTCTCGCTAGCGTGCGAACCCGAGAAGGTGAAGCGCCTTCTCGCGGTCCTGCGCCAACGGCTCGGCCATCGCCTGGCGTTCGCCGTGGAGGACGCCAAGATCGCGCTCAGCGCCGAGGAGCGGGTGACTGTGCCTCTGACCTTTCTCGAGGCGGGTCTCGCGATCACCGCGACGCGCGCCGCGTTCGACCGCGCCATCGACTCCAGGATGGACCGGCTGCACAAGACGGCGCGCGCGTGTATCGCGGCGGCGGGCCTCAAGCCTGAGGCCATCGAAACGATCTTCCTCACTGGCGGGTCGAGCCGCGTGCCTTCCGTGCGCGCCGCGATCGGCCGGGCGGCCCCGTCGGCGCGTCTGGCCGGCGGCTCGGACCTTCTGTCCGTCGCGCTGGGATTGACGCAGATGGCGAGTATCAGGGCCTGAGTGTGCTTGACATTTCTTCGTGAATTCCTATCCTATGATCCTGCTCTATTCATCGTTTGAACCGAACTTCTGGCGTTTCGCGGGCCGTGCGGGGGATGAAAAAAAGTCCCGTTTCGTTTCCCATTCCCATTTTGAATAGCCGGGGAATTTCAACGGGTTGAGGCCGGAATCGCCGCGCAAGATAGGAAGCGGTCGGAGGCCTCAGTAGGGCGCGGTGCCGGCCACGATGACGCGGTGCATCAGACGGCGCTCGCCGTCGGGATAGTCGGCATTGGCCTTGTGCATGGTGCAGCGGTTGTCCCAGATCACGATGTCGCCCTGCCGCCAGGCATGGCGATACTCGTAGGCGGGCTGCGTCGCATGGGCGATCAGCGCGTCGAGCAGCCGGTCGCTCTCGGCCCGGTCCAGGCCCACGACCTGCTCCATGCGGTTGGGATTGAGATAGAGCGACTTGCGGCCGGTCTCGGGATGGGTGCGCACCAGCGGATGGGTCGCCTCTGGCATGGCCGCCATCTCGGCCGCCGGCCGCGTCGAGATCCGACTGAGTTTGCGGCTCGAACTGTACTTGTGAATCACTTTTAGTCCATCGATGCGCGCCTTCATCTCGTCCGGCAGGTCGGCGTAGGCGGCATACATGTTGGTGAACTGCGTGTCGCCGCCCACCGCCGGCACGACCACACCATAGAGCATTGTGAGGGAACAAGGCTCGCGCATAAAACTGTCGTCGGTGTGCCAGTTCTCGCCGTTGACCAGCCTCTTGCCGTCGCCCAGCACGTCGCGGTCCTCGCTCGAGATGATGTTGACCTCGGCGCACTCGGTCGTCCGCGCCAGTTGCTTGCGCAGCACCGGCACGCCGAACTGCGCCATGGCATCGCGGAACGGCACCGGCGCCAGCCTCTGGCCGCGGATGCAGAGCACGAGATTGTCATGCAGAACACGCGTCAGTGCCGCCTGGGTGGGCGCGTCCGGCAGGCGATTGAGATCGACCCCGTCCACTGCCGCGGCCATGTGCGGGCCAAGCCGCTCGGTCTGGAAATTCATGGCGTACCTCCCGGCAAGCACGATAACGTGCGCGTCGATCCAGCCAATCGCAAGAGGGAACGCCCCAATGAAGATCGCCCATTCCGCCGCCAGCCCCTATGTGCGCAAGGTCATGGCCTGCGCCATCGCCCGCGGTCTCAACGACAAGATCGAGCGCATGAAGATCGGCACGACCGATCCGGCGCTGCTGGCCTTCAATCCGCTGTCGAAGGTGCCGACGCTGATCACCGACGATGGCATGTCGCTCTACGACAGCCCGGTGATCTGCCAGTATCTCGACAGCATCGGTACCGCGCCGAAGCTCTATCCCACGCCAGGCCCGGCGCTGTGGAACGCGCTCCGCCAGGAGGCGCTGGCCGACGGCATCCTCGACGCCACCCAGCCGCGCCGCCGCGAGATCGCCCTGCCACAGGACGAGGGCCGCAAGGGCTACATCGCGCTCCAACAGGGCAAGGTCACGCGCGCCCTCGACGCGCTGGAGAAGGAGGCGGGCTCGCTCGGCATGCTGACCACGATCGGCGAGATCGCGATCGGCTGCGCCATCGGCTACCTGGAATTCCGCTACGCCAGCGAGCCGTGGCGGCCGGGCCATCCCAAGCTGGAAGCCTGGTACGACAAGGTCCTCAAGCTGCCGCCGCTCGCCGAGACCATGCCGGTTGGGTGAGGAAAGATGGCCCGCATCCCACTTCTGCAGGAAGACGATCCCTCGATCTCACCCGACCAGCGTGCCTTCCTGAGAGACGCCGGGCAGGCACGCGGCCGTCTGCTCAACATCTACCGCGCCATGGCCAACCGGCCAGAGGCGGGGCGGGCTTTCTCAAATCTCATCAAGACGGCGTACCGGTCGGACTCGACGTTGGCCCCCAAGCATGCCGAGCTTGCCTATCTGACCGCAACCGTCGTCAACGACTGTTACTATTGAATTCCCACCCACACGACGCTCGGTCGGAGCGTGGGACTGACGGAAGACCAGATGCATCATCTCGGCGACGCCGAGTTACCGGCGAGTGTCTACGATCCGGCGGAAGCGGCGATCGTACGCTATGCGCAGAAGTCGACGCGGCTGGAGCCGATCGACGACGCGACCTATGGCGAGCTGGCGGCGCATTTCACGCCGCAGCAGATTGTCGATATCTGTCTCACCGTTGGGCTGAGCAACTTGGTGAACCGCTTCCACGCGACTTTTCGGACCGACCTCGACCAAGCGACGATCGACGAGGCCGAAGCGGGTGACCGGCTCGCCGGAGCCTGCCCGATCCCCAGGCCCCGGCCGCCGCGCTGACGTGGCCAAGCGGGGAAATGTTAGGGTCACCACGTCACGTGAAGATGCGAGACAGGGGAAAAACCAATGCCGGCACGGTCGGGCGAACAGTTCCTGAAAGGCCTGCGCGGGCCACGCGCGGTCTGGGTCGATGGCGAGCGGGTGACCGATGTCGTCGATCACCCGAAGCTCCGCGGCGCCGCCCATGCGCTGGCCGAGGTCTACGACCTTCAGCATGCGCACGCCGCGACCTGCCTGATACCCGATCCCGAGACCGGCGAGCCGATCGGCACGAGCCACATCATCCCGCGCTCGCGCGACGACCTCGGGCGGCGCCATAAGGCGCTGCGTCAGGTTGCCGAATACTCGGTCGGCCTGATGGGCCGCACGCCCGACTACATGAACGTCACCTACGCGGGTTTCGCCGGCCGACCGGACGAATGGGGCGCGAACGGCAACGAGGTGGGCGTCGAGCGGCTGGTCGACTACCAGAAGTTCCTGCGCCGCGGCGACATCTCGCTCACCCACACCATCGTCCAGCCGACGGTCGACAAGGCGATGGGCGACGCGCCGCGTGCCGACAACGTCCACGCGCTCCGCAAGGTCGCCGACACCGAGCATGGCATCGTGGTGCGCGGCGCCCGCGTGCTGGCCACCCTGGCGCCCTTCGCCGACGAGATCGCCGTCTACCCGGCGTTGCCGCTGCCCGAAGGCGCCGACGCCTATGCTCTGTCCTTCTGCGTACCGATGAGCGCGCCGGGGCTGAAGTTCCTGTGCCGCGACAGCATGTCGACGCCCGACAACCGCTTCGACCATCCGCTGTCGGGCCGCTTCGACGAACAGGACGCCTTCGTCATCTTCGACGATGTCGAGGTCCCGCGGGACCGCATCTTCATCGACGCCAACCGTGCCGCCTACAACACGGTGATGACCACGAGCTGGCCGGCCAACATCCAGCAGCAGACCGCGATCCGGGCTTGTACCAAGCTCGACTTCGCCTGGGGGCTGGCGCTGCGCATGGCTAGCGCGATCAACGCGGCCGATCCCGAGACCATGCGCATCGTGGGTGAGATCTGGGCCTATGCCGAGTTTGCGCGCTCTGCCGTGGCCACGGCCGAAGCCGAGGCCCGCGAATGGCCAGGCGGCATGTGGACGCCGGCGGTGGCGCCGCTGCATGCGCTGCGCGCGATCCTGCCGATCTGGATGCCGCGGGTGAACGAGATCCTGCGCCTGATCGGCTCGCACAATCTTCTGGCCGCGCCGATGTCGGCCCAGCTCGCCGACCCAGAGCTGCGGCCCTTGATCGACCGCTATCTGCCTGGTGCCAAAGGCATGGCGGCGGAGGAACGCATCCGCATCTTCCGTCTCGCCTGGGATTTTGCCGGCAGCGCGCTCGCCAGCCGCAACGAGCAGTACGAGCGCTTCTATCTCGCGTCGTCGCCGCGCAACCTGGCGCGCCATCTTGCCTTCACCGACCGCAGCCGCGCCGACCGTCTGGTCGATCGGTTCCTGAAGGAGCCATACTAGAGAGTGTCGGAGGGGCCGATGAGCGACATCGACGTCAAGCCCGAGACCATCGCCAAGCCCAAGGCCAAGCAGCCGCCGCTGCACAAGGTCATCCTGCTGAACGACGACTACACGCCGCGCGATTTCGTCGTCGTGGTGCTCCGGACGGTGTTCCACACCACCGATGACCAGGCCTACGGCATCATGCTGACGGCCCACCAGCGCGGCGCCTGCGTCGTCGCCGTCTTCACCCGCGAGATCGCCGAGACCAAGGCGTCCGAAGCCACCGACCTCGGCCGCCGCGCCGGCCATCCGCTCACCTTTACGACGGAGCCCGAGGAGTAGGGGCCTCAGCCCGCGACCAGTCCCGCCGCCGTGACGCCCACGATGCAGGCCGCCTCGTCCTCGTCGCCCGTGCCGCCGCTGGCACCGGCGGCGCCCAGGATTTTGCCGTCCTTGTCCTTGATCAGCACCGCGCCGGTCTGCGGCAGGAACTTGCCCTGCGCCGTTGCCGACAGCGCGCCGAAGAACTGCGGGTTCTCCTTGGCGCGGCCCAGCAGCACGCGGCTCGACGCGCCCATGCCGACGGCGGCCCAGGCCTTGCCGATGGCGATGTCGTTGCGGAACATGCTGGCGTCGTCCTCGCGCTGCAGGGATTTGACGTGGCCGGCGGTGTCCAGCACCGCCACCGCCAGCGGCTTGATCTTGAGCCGGCGGGCATCGGCCAGGGCGGCTTCGACGATCTTGTTGGCCTGGGCCAAGGTGAGGGACGGCATGGTGATCTCCTTAAGCCTTTGAAAACATGGCTAAAGTCGTTCTTGGCAGCGCTTCTGTCCAGTGGCTCTCTTTTCCCCGGACTTTGCCGAAAAGGCGTGTAAATCAATGGGTTGACGGGAGCGGCTCCGATCCGTATTTTCCGCCCGCTTTTGGAATTCTCCCCGGCCTCGCCGGGGTTTTTTGTCGAGTAAGGACCATGAAGATCCGTCATTCGCTCAAGTCGGTGAAGGCCCGTCACAAGGACTGCCGCATCGTGCGCCGCAAGGGCCGCGTCTACGTCATCAACAAGACCAATCCGCGCTTCAAGGCCCGCCAAGGTTAATTGGCGCGCTAGTTCGCGGAATAGCGTCTCTGTGATCAAGGCGGCGGAGCCCTCGGCTTCCGCCGCTTTTTTATTTGGCGTATGAGCGAAGCATGCAGATGCCGCCGCTCGATCCCGCCATTCTCGCCCGCCGGTCCGAGATCGTCGCCGCCCTGCGCGCGGTCGTTCCTGGCGAGGGCGTGATCGACGATCTCGAAGGCATGCGGCCCTACGAGTGCGATGCGCTCTCGGCCTACCGCCAGATGCCGCTGGTCGTGGTGCTGCCCGAGACGGTGGCCCAGGTCTCGGCGATCCTGCGCTACTGCCAGGACAACAAGGTCAAGGTCGTGCCGCGCGGCGCCGGCACCTCGCTCTCGGGCGGTTCTATGCCGGTGGGCGATGCCATCCTGCTGGGCCTTAGCAAGTTCAACCGCGTGCTGGAGATCGACTACGCCAACCGCTCAGCCCGCGTGCAGCCCGGCGTCACCAACCTCGGCATCACCAAGGCGGTCGAGCACGAGGGCTTTTATTACGCGCCCGACCCCAGCTCGCAGATCGCCTGCTCGATCGGCGGCAATGTCGCGGAGAATTCCGGCGGCGTGCACTGCCTGAAGTACGGCCTCACCACCAATAACCTACTGGGCATCGAGATGGTGCTGATGACGGGCGAAGTGGTTCGTCTGGGCGGCAAGCATCTCGACTCTGAGGGCTACGATCTTTTAGGCGTGATGACCGGCTCCGAAGGCCTTTTAGGCGTCGTCACCGAAGTGACGGTGCGGCTCCTGCGCAAGCCGACCACGGCGCGCGCGGTGCTCCTGGGATTTCCGACCGAGGCGGGCGCTGCCGACTGCGTTGCCGCCGTCATCGCCTCGGGCATCATCCCCGGCGGCATGGAGATGATGGACAAGGAAGCGGTGAAATGCGCCGAGGCCTATGTCGGCGCGGGCTATCCGCTCGATGCCGAAGGCCTGCTGATCGTCGAACTCGATGGCCCGTCGGTCGAGGTCGATCACCTGGTCGACCGCGTGGCCGAGATCGCGCGCGGCCGCGGCGCCACCACGGTGCGCGTCAGCAACGACGAACAGGAGCGGGTGTTGTTCTGGGCCGGCCGCAAGGCCGCGTTCCCCGCCGTCGGCCAGATCACGCCCGACTATATGTGCCTCGACGGCTCGGTGCCGCGTGGCCGGCTGGTCGAGGTGCTGGCCGAAATGCGCGAGATGTCGAAGAAGCACCGCCTGCGCGTGGTCAACGTCTTCCATGCCGGCGACGGCAACCTCCATCCGCTGATCCTGTTCGACGCCACCGATGCCGACGAACTGCACCGCGCCGAGGAATTCGGCGCCGACATATTGCGGCTCTGTGTCCGTGTCGGCGGCGTGCTGACCGGCGAGCATGGCGTCGGCATCGAGAAGCGCGACCTGATGGGTGTGCAGTTCACCGAGATCGACTTGGACCAGCAGATGCGCGTGAAGTGCGCCTTCGATCCAGACCATCTGCTCAATCCCGGCAAGGTCTTCCCCCAGCTCCGCCGCTGCGCCGAGCTCGGCCGCGTTGTGGTCCATCACAACAAGCTGCCCTTCCCCGACATCCCGCGGTTCTAGGGAATGTCTACTCACGAGCCAAAGACGCCTGAACACCACCACCTCACCCTGAGGAGGGCGCGAAGCGCCCGTCTCGAAGGGTGGGCTGGCGACGAATGCGTTGCCCATGCTTCGAGACGCTCGCCGTGCTCGCTCCTCAGCATGAGGTTTTGGGGGCGACTTAGCGCATGACCTCAACGATCAAGCCGCGGTCGCCGGAGGAATTGCGACAGGCGGTGGAATGGGCGCTGAACGACGGCAAGACGCTCGACGTGCGCGGCGGCGGCAGCAAGACCGCGCTCGGCAAGCCGATGGACTGCGATCAGCTGCTCGATCTCTCCGGCATCAGCGGCATCGTCGACTACGCGCCTGAGGAACTGGTCGTCACGCTACGCGCCGGCACGCCGATGCGCGACGTCGAGGCGCTGCTGGCGCAACGAAACCAGATGTTGGCCTTCGAGCCGCCCGACCTCGGGCCGTTGCTCGGCCGCGAAGCCGGGCAGGGGACGCTGGTCGGCGCGGTGATGGGCAATCTCGCCGGACCGCGCCGGCTTTCCGCCGGCGCCGCACGCGATCACCTGCTGGGCTTCAGCGGCGTCAACGGGCGCGGCGAGATCTTCAAGTCCGGCGGCAAGGTGATGAAGAACGTCACTGGCTACGATCTCTCCAAGCTGCTCGCAGGTTCCTGGGGCACGCTCGCCGTGCTCGATCAGGTATCGGTCAAAGTGCTGCCGGCGCCCGACCAGACTCGCACCCTGATGCTCCTGGGCCTCGCCGACGAAGCGGCGGTGAAGGCCATGTGCGCCGCCCTCGGCAGCCCGCACGAAGTCTCCGGCGCCGCCCATCTACCGGGCAGGACAGCCTTGCGCATCGAAGGCGTCGCGCCCTCGGTCGAGGCACGCTCGAAGGCGCTGCGCGAACTGATGACCGAGACAGGCGCGCGGATGGAAGAGCTGGGCACGCTCGAAAGCCGCACTTTCTGGCGTGAGGTGCGCGACGTGGCGCCACTCAAAGCCGCGATCGATTCCGTCGTCTGGAAGATTTCCTGCCCGCCGACCGAAGGCCCCGCCATCGTCGCGCGCATCAACGCGCAGCGTCCGGCCGCCGAGGCATTCTATGACTGGTCGGGCGGCCTCATCTGGCTGACGCTTCCGGCCAGCGCCGATGCCGATCATGCGATCGTGCGCGGCGCCATCGGCGCCAAGGGCGGTCACGCCACGCTCATTCGCGCCTCCGAGCAGGTGCGCGCCGCCGTGCCGGTGTTCCAGCCGCAGCCCGCCGCGCTCGCTGCGCTGTCGTCGCGCGTAAAGGAAAGCTTCGACCCCAAGCGCCTCTTCAATCCCGGGCGGATGGGCTAGGCATGTTGCTCATACTAATCAAGTTGGTTAGTATGGGGACTGATGGTCGATGAAGGTCGGTTTCGTAACGAGAGCACGCTCCGCCTCTTCTACGGCGAGCGGTTGCGGCGCTAGCCGCCGGATTTGGCGCAACGGACGCAGAACAAGCTGAAGATCGTCTATTCGGCCAGCCGGTTGGAAGACTTGGCGGTGCCGCCAGGCAACCGGTTGGAGGCACTGAGGGGCGATCGCAGAGGGCAGTGGAGTATTCGTGTCAACGAACAATGGCGCATCTGCTTCATCTGGGATGGCACGCGAGCGACGGCAATCGAGGTCGTGGACTATCATTGAGAGGACCGAGACATGAAGCGCACGATCAAGCCAGTGCATCCCGGGCGCATTCTTCGTGACGAGTTCATGGAGCCCGCGGGCATTTCGCAATACCGTTTGGCTCAGGCGGCCGGACTGTCGCAGGTGCAGGTTGGCAACATCATTCGCGGCAGACGGGGCATTAGCGCCGAGACGGCGTTGCGTCTGGAACGCGCCCTTGGCACGAGCGCGCAAACCTGGATGAACCTGCAGACTCTCTACGAACTCGAGAAGGCGACGCTCGAGGCGGGGCAGCGGATCAAGCAGACCACGGAGCGGCTCAAGCTGCGCGACGCGGCCTGATCGGGGCTTCATGCAAACCCACTTCACCCTGGCCCAGCTTGCCGATCCCGAGACCGCGCGCAGCAACGACATCCTGCGCAAGTGCGTGCATTGCGGTTTCTGCACGGCGACCTGCCCGACCTTCGTGCTGCTGGGCGACGAGCGCGACTCGCCGCGTGGGCGCATCTATCTCATCAAGTCGATGATCGAGGACGATCGCGCGCCGACGGCTCGGGAAGTCCGCCACATCGATCGCTGCCTGTCGTGCCTCTCCTGCATGACGACCTGCCCGTCGGGCGTGAATTATATGCATCTGGTCGATCACGGCCGGCATCACATCGAGACCACTTTTACGCGCTCGCCGTCCGACCGCTTCATGCGCGGGCTGCTGGCCTATCTCATGCCGCGGCCCGCGGCCTTCCGCTGGGCCATGGTGCTGGGCCGGCTCGCCAAGCCGCTGGCGCCGCTCTTGCCGGCGACCAGCCCCGATCCCGGCGGCGCCACCTTCCTGCGCCGGCTGCGCGCCATGCTCGAGGCCGTTCCCGACAGAGTGCCGACGCCGTCGCCGGTCGACCGGCCGCAAGTCTTTCCGGCGCTGGGCCTGCAGCGCAAGCGCGTGGCGCTGATGCCGGGCTGCGGCCAGCAGGTGCTGGCGCCCGAGGTGAACGAGGCCACGGTGCGGCTGCTGACCCGGCTCGACATCGAAGTGGTGAACGTCGCGGGCTCGGGTTGCTGCGGCTCCTCGGTGCTGCATGTCGGCAGGAACGAGCAGGCGCTCGAGCTCGCCAAGCGCAACATCGACGCGTGGCTGCGCGAGATCGACGGCGCCGGCCTCGATGCCATCGTGATCAACGCCTCGGGCTGCGGCACGACGGTGAAGGACTACGGCAACATGCTGATCGATGATCCGGTCTGGCACGAGAAGGCCATGCAGGTGGCGGCGCTCGCCAGGGACGTGACCGAGATCGTGGCCGAGGTCGGCTTGAGCAACGTGGCGCCGCAGCCGCTCACCGTCGCCTATCACTCGGCCTGTTCGATGCAGCACGGCCAGAAGCTCACCGAACTGCCGAAGAAGCTGCTGCGCGACGCTGGCTTTGTCGTAAAGGATGTGCCCGAGGGCCACCTCTGCTGCGGCTGGGCCGGCACCTACCAGGTGCTGCAGCCCGTGCTGTCGCGGCGGCTGCGCGACCGCAAGGTGGCCAACATCGAGAGCATCCGGCCCGACGTGATCGCTTCCGGCAACTTCGGCTGCGTCGGCAATATCGCGTCGGGCACCGGCATACCGATTGCACATACGGTCGAGCTGCTGGACTGGGCGACCGGGGGCCCCAAGCCGGCGGCTTTGGGGTAGGAGAGTCCCGATGTCATCCCGAGCGCAGCGAGGGACCTTTGCTCATGGCCTTAAAGGTCCCTCGGCTTTCAGCCTCGGGATGACACGTACTGTTGCGGCGAGGAATGTTCTTCGCTCTTGCCTTGCGGCCCTGCTGGGCCTGATGCTGGGCGCCAACGTCATGGCGCAGAACGCCGGGAGCGGCACCGTGCTCGACACACTCTTTGCCAAGCTGCAGGACGCCACTGATCCCGTCGCCATCCAGACACTGGAGGCCGCGATTTGGGAGCAGTGGACGATGGTTCCCGACCAGCAGCAGCGCGCCATGCTGATGCGTGGCATTACCGAGATGAACCAGCGCGAACTGAAATCCTCGGTCGAGACTTTCACCCGGCTGGTCGAGACGGCGCCCGAGCTGTCGGAGGCGTGGAACAAGCGTGCCACCGCCTATTGGCTGATGGGCAACTTCACGGCCTCGCTCGCCGACATTTGCGAGACGGTGAAGCGCGAGCCGCGCCACTTCGGCGCCTATTCGGGCCTTGGCATGATCCGCGCCGAGATGGGCGAGAACGCCCGCGCGGTCGCGGCCTTCGAACTGGCGCGCAAGTGGAACCCGCACATCGTCGGCATCGACAGCGAGATCGAGCGGCTGAAGGCGCTGGGCGGCGACGTGCCGGCCGATCCGCTGGGCTGCGGCCAACGCATTGCCGGCCGTCAGGTCGACAAGACGTGAGCATCGGCGGGCTCGCTATGAGGCGTCGGAGCTTCACAATTATCCTCGGCAGCGCCGCCGCTGGACTCGGCATCGCCGCCACCGCGGTGAGCGCACAGGATGGCAAGAAGCGGATTGCCATCCTGGGGCCGAACGAGGAGCCGAGATTTTCCGACCTCGCCGGCGGGCTGCAGGTCGGCCTGCGCGATCAGGGCTATACGGGAGCGGCCCTCGATCTCATCCAGCTCAAGGTGGCGAGAGGCAATCTCTCGGGCGCGCGCGTGCAAATCGACGAGGCGGTACGGCGGGGTGTCGTCCTGCTGTTTGTGATCGGTTCGGAGCTGGCACGGGCTGCTCGGGAAGCGTCCTCTGCGATTCCGATCGTCTTCATCACGCCCGGCGACCCGGTCGCCGCGGGTCTCGTGGCCAGCCTGGCCCGCCCCGGCGGGGATACGACCGCGATGACGTTCGAGTTCCCGGAGCTGTCGGCCAAGCGCCTTGAATTTCTGAAGGAACTCGCGCCGCGCGTCCGGAACGTGTTGGTCCTCCATGATCCGAGGGATGTGTCATCACGGCAAAACCTTGCGGTTGCGCGTGTGACCGCGCCGAAGTTGGAGATGATGCTGGTCGAACGCGAAGTAAGGAGCGAAGCCGATGTCTCGCAAGGCCTCGCATCGCTTGGCGACATCGACGCGCTGCTCTCGATTCCTGGCGGTGTGACGACCGGTCATTCGGCGGAGATCATTCGCACGGCCAACGCCAGGCGCCTTCCGACATTCTTCCATTCACATACGGCGCGCTCGGTCGACGCGTTGGCGAGCTATGGGGCCAGCGACGCCAACGTCGCCCGCCAAGCGGCCAAGCTCGTGGACAAGATTCTGAAGGGTGCGAAGGCAGGGGACCTGCCGGTCGAGCGCCCCTCGAAACTGGAATTGGTCATCAACCAGAAAACCGCCAAGATGCTTGGCCTGACAATCCCGCCGTCGTTGCTTGCGCGCGCCGACGACGTGATCGAATGAACCACCGCCTAAATGAGTGAGAACGCCAATCCAATGCGCTACGGCTTCTATCTTCCCACCCGCGGCCCCACCGCCACACGCGACGGCGTCCTCGCCCTGGCGCGTGAAGGCGAGCGGCTGGGGCTGCATTCGGCCATGATCGCCGACCACATCGTTTTTCCGGTCGAGAGCGACTCGGCCTATCCCTACACGCTCGATCGCAAGCATCCCAGCGGCGGCGATGCGCTCGAAACCTTCTCCATCCTGGGCGTCGTCGCGGGTGCCACGGAGAAACTGCGCCTCGTCACGTCGGTTCTCGTGCTGCCTTATCGCAACCCGGTGCTGACCGCGAAGATGGTGGCGTCGCTCGATATCCTGTCCGGCGGTCGCGTCACGCTGGGTGTCGGCGTCGGCTGGCTGAAGGAAGAGTTCGAGGCATTGGACAGCCCGGACTTCGACCGGCGCGGCGCCGTGAGCGACGAATGGCTCACGATCTTCAAGCAGCTCTGGACGAATTCGCCCGCCAGCTTCGCCGGCCAGTTCTATAGCTACAACGACATTCGCTGCGAACCCTTGCCGCTGCAGAAGCCCCATCCGCCCATCTGGGTCGGTGGCCACTCGCGCGCCGCGCTGCGTCGCACCGCGAGGTATGGCAATGGCTGGCATCCGGTCGGGGCCGTTGCCGCATCGCCGCTGCCGCCCGAGGAAATGCGCGCGCATCTCGCGACGCTGAAGCAGATGACCGAAGCAGAGGGGCGCGATTTCGCGGCCCTCACCATTTCCTACAAGGCGCCGCTCTACGACACCGGCATTCCCGACCGCGACGGCGCCCGCCGCAGCTTCTCGGGAAGCGCCCAGGATATCGCGGGCGACATTCGCTCATTCGCCGCTACTGGCGTGCACGAGCTGATCTTCGACTTCCGCGGCCAGTCCACAGCCGAGAGCATCGAACGACTGCAGCGCTTTGCCGCCGAGGTGATGCCGCTGGTCGATTGAGAGTCATTCCTGATTCGACAAGTTCAGCAGGTTCTGGCATGATTTTTCTGTAGGCTGGTGCTTCTTGCGCCGGCCTTTTTCGTTCCGGCAAGGGCCTCCCGTGGCCGTCCACGGGTGCGCGCAGCAAGCGCCAGGTCGCCGCCGCGGGTCCTGACCCGTGGGCTGGATAAAACGATGAGCCGCCGCTTCGGAAGACCGTCCGAAGTTGCCTCAAGGACGCCGGCCAACCGGCGCAATGGCCAGGATTGGCGAATGACGGTCGTCGGATAAAGGAAACAAGCCCGAGGTGCCACGCCAGGCACAACTTCGGGCACAACACACGATACGTTCAGGTGGGCTGCCTCAGTCGCGGGAAGACGAGGAATTACTGCCTTCTAGGCGGTTCGGAAGCCGAAATTCCATCGGTCGAGTTGGGCCACAACCGCAGGCCCAATCGCACAAGTCCGGCTCATGGGACGGGCCGTGTCCCGGTCCTTGCCGCGCGGCGGGCGCGCGGGCAAAGTCGCGTCACGTTTCAATTCGGGAGTTTCGTATGGCTACCTTGTATGTCGGCGGGCGTCTGTTCGACGGTGAGAAAGTTCACGACGGACAGGCGGTCCTGGAAGAGGGCGGCAAGATCAAGCGCGTCGCCCCCCAGGGTGAGTTCGCGGGCTTTGCGGGCGAGCGGGTCGATACCTCCGGCGGCACGCTGATCCCCGGCATCATCGACTGCCACGTCCATTCGCTGTCCGGCGCCGAGGGCAATCCCGGTGCGGCGCAGGACCGGTTGAGCGCCGCCCAGATCGCGGTGCGCGGCATGGAGTATATGCGCAGCACGCTCGAAGGCGGCATCACCGCGGTGCGCGACTGCGGCGGCAAGGATTACATCGAGTTCGCCCTGCGCGACGCCTTCAATGCCGGCAAGTTCCTGGGACCGACGATGCGCTGTGCCGGCCGCATGATCTGCATGACCGGCGGCCACGGCAACCGCACCGGCCGCGTCGCCGACGGAATCGACGAGGTCGTGAAGGCGGTGCGCGAGCAGGTCCATGCCGGCTCCGACCTGGTGAAGATCATGGCGACCGGCGGCGTGATGACCCAGGGCGTCAATCCCGAGGACGCCCACTATTCGGCCGAGGAGATGAAGGCGGGCATCAGTGAGGCGCATCGCTTCCACAAATGCTGTGCCAGTCACGCCCAGGGCGCGCTCGGCATCCTGAACGCCGTGCGCGGCGGCATCGATTCGATCGAGCACGGCATCTTCATGGACGAGGAGTGCTGCGCGGAGATGAAGGCGCGTGGCGTCTGGCTGGTGCCGACGCTCGCGGCCGTGAAGAACATCCTGAAGGGCTACGACGACGGCGACCGCTCGATCCCCGACTACGTGATCGAGAAGAGCCGCCGCGTCTACGACCGTCACATCGAAGCGACCAAGATGTACTACAAGGCCGGTGGCCGCATCGCGATGGGCACCGATGCCGGCACGCCGCACAATCGCCACGGCGAGAATGCGCGCGAGCTCGAATATATGTGCGACATCGGCATCTCGGCGCGCGATTCGCTGTTCTTTTCCACCGCAAGCGCTGCCGACCTGATGCGCCTGGCCGACCAGGGCCGCATCAAGGAAGGCAACAGCGCCGATCTGGTGGTGTGCGACGGTGATGCGCTCAGCGACATCAAGCGCGCCGCCCGCAAGGAGAACCATCGCATGGTGGTGAAGCGCGGCGTCGTCGCCCGCGACAACCGCGCTGCCTTCGTCCGCCAACCCACCCGCGTCGCGGCGGAGTAAGGAAAGAGGGCCGGGGGGCAGCGCGGCTTCCGTGGAAGAGATCCTCCTCGGTCTGCTGGCCGTCGCCTGGGCGCTGGGCACGCCGATCGTCGCCATCGTGGCGCTGGTCCGCACCTCGCGGCTGCGCGAGGCGAATGAGCGGCTCGTTGCGGAAGTAGCGTTGCTCAAGCGGCAGAGTCTTGCTGGCGAGAGCCTGCCGCCGCCCTTCGAACCCGTCGCAGAGTCCATCGTCGAGCAGCTGCCGTCGCCCGTCGAACCAGTCGTGGTGGCGGAAGCGCCGCCGTCCGAGCCCGTCCTGCCGCCGCCTCTGGTGATAGAGCCTGTGCACGGTGGCTGGGAGCAGCGCCTGGGGGCGCGCGCCTTCCTGTGGGTGGGCGCGGTCACGCTGGCGCTGGCCGCGATCTTCCTGGTCCGCTACTCGATCGAGGAGGGCTATCTCTCGCCCGAGGTGCGGGTGATCCTGGCCGCGCTGTTCGGCTTCGCGCTGGTTGGCGGTGCCGAGAAGATGCGCGTCCGCGACGATCGCGTGGCCCAGGCACTGGCGGCAGCCGGCGTCGCGGCGCTCTACGGCGCCTTGTTCTCAGCCGTGGCGCTCTACGGCATGGTTTCCAAAGTGGCGGCCGGCGGCGGCGCGATGGCGTTGACGGCCTTCGCCATCGGCGTGTCGCTGCGCCACGGCATCTTCGTCGCGGGCCTGGCTTTCGTGGGCGGCTTTGCCAGTCCCGCGATCATCGGCAGCGAGACACCCAACACGCCGGTCCTGTTCGGCTATCTGCTGGCGATCGCCGCCGGCACGCTGTGGGTCATTCGCATCAGAGGCTGGTGGCCCTTAGGCTGGGGCGTTCTCGCGGGTTCGGCCCTCTGGACAGCCGTCTGGATGCTGGCGTCCCGCGATGGCGGTGAGTTGCATTGGGTCGGCCTGTTCCTGGTGGCGGTGGCCGGCCTCTTCGTGTGGGCGACCTGGCGGCGGATGAATGAGCGCGAAAATCCGCCGAACGACGTCGTGGCTCTGGTCTGGGCAGCCCTCGCCGGCACCGGCGTGCTGCTGGTGTGCCTGGTGGTCGACGACAGCGGCCAGCAGAAAGCGGGCTGGCTGGCGCTGGCGCTTCACGGGGCAGGGGCCTTTGCGCTTGGCCGCTGGACGCCGCGCTTCCAGTACGCGGCAGGCTTGGGACCGGGCCTCTCTCTTCTGGCGCTGGCCCTGTGGTGGGGTGCCACGCGCGGCACCGGGGTGGACTGGGATGCCGATCGCTTTGCCTGGCTCACGATCCTGTTCGGCGGCTTCTATGCGGCTGCGGCCTTCGCGCTGCTGTGGAACGCCGGGCGGCCGGGGTTCTGGGCGGCATTGTCGGTGGCCGCAGCCTTCACGCATTTCCTGCTCTGCTGGTACGTGCTGCGAAGCACCGTGACGGGCGTGCCGTGGGGCCTGATCAGTATCGGTCTCGCCGTGCCCTTCCTGATCGGCGCCGAGCGGCTCGCGCGCTGGCGGGAGAGCATGGCCGGCGCCACCGAGGCGCTGGGCTATCTGGCGGCCGGCGTCACCTTCTTCATCGCCGCCGCCATTCCGATGGAATTCAGCCGCGAGTGGATCACGGTCGCCTACGCCATCGAACTGGCGGCGGTGGCGGCCATTGCAGCGACGCTCAACCTGCGCGCCATGCGTCTGCTGTGCTGGCCGCTGCTGGCGGTCATCGTCGTGCGCTTCGTGCTCAATCCCGAAGTGCTGAAGTATCCGCTCGGCGTCACGCCGCTCTTCAACTGGATCCTGTGGGGCTACGGCATTTCGATCGCGGCCCTGGTCGTGGGGCTGCGGTTCCTGCGCCCGACCGGTGATGAGCGGCTGGTGCGCGCGGTCGAGGCGACCGTCGCGCTGCTCGCCTTCGTGCTGGCGACCCTGGAAGTCCGCAGCCTCTTTCAGCCCGGCTCGATGGCGACACCCGAAGCGGGCTTCATGGAACGCTCGTTCTATGTGGCGATTTGGGGCGCCTTTGCCCTGGCGGCACTTTGGATGGCGCGCCGCCGGCCGGATCCGGTGGCGCTCTGGGCGTGGCGGCTGAGCGGCGGGCTCGCCGTCGCGGTGGTGTTGATCGTGCAGGTGCTGACCGCCAATCCGGTGTTCGAGAAGGCCGACGTCGGACGCCTGCTGATCTTCAATGGCCTGTTCCTGGCCTATGCGGTGCCGGCGGCGATGGCGGCACTGGCGCGGCGCTGGATCGACGTCGAACCCGACCGGCGCATCGACCTGCTGATCGAGATCACGGCCTCGATTCTTGCTTTCGTCTATGTCTCGCTCGAAGTCCGGCACCTGTTCGATCCCGCCTTCGAGCGCAGCGGCTTCGCGGCTGATGGGCTGGAACTCTATACCTATTCGATCGTGTGGCTGCTGTTTGGTACAGCCTTGCTGGCGCTGGGCTTCCTGCGCAATACCGCGGCCTTCCGGCACGCCGGCATGGTGCTGGTCTGCATCGTGGTGGCAAAGGTGTTCCTGATCGACATGGCCGGGCTGAAAGGCCTGCTGCGCGTGTTCTCGTTCCTCGGCCTGGGGGCGGCGTTGATCGGCCTGGGCTATGTCTATCGACGTTTCGGGTTCGACAGAAAATGACTTTTCCTGAAGTGAAGATGTCGCTCGATGAGTTGCGGGCGCTGCAGATCCGGCGGCTGCGCGACACGCTGCGCCAGGCTTACGAAGGCCAGGCGCCGTACCGCGCCAAGTGCCAGGCGGCGGACGTTCATCCCGACGATTTCCGGGAGTTGAAGGATCTCGCCCGCTTTCCCTTCACGTCGAAGGCCGATCTGCGCGACGCCTATCCCTTCGGCATGCTGGCGATCCCGCGCGAGCAGTGCGTGCGGCTGCATGCCTCGAGCGGCACGACGGGACGGCCGACGGTGGTCGGCTACTCGGCGCGTGATATCAACACCTGGTCGGACCTGATGGCGCGCTCGCTCCATGCCGGCGGCGCGCGGCCGGGCGACATCATCCACAACGCCTTCGGCTACGGCCTGTTCACCGGCGGGCTCGGCGCGCACTACGGCGCGGAGCGGCTCGGTTGCACGGTGGTGCCGATGTCGGGCGGTTTTAGCGAGCGTCAGGTCCAGCTCATCCGCGAATTCGGCGCCCGCGTCGTGCTGATGACGCCATCTTACATGTTGGCGATCGCCGACGAGTTCGAGCGCCAGGGCATCGACCCGCGCAGCACGGCGATGCGCGTCGGACTGTTCGGGGCCGAGCCTTGGACCGAGGGCATGCGGGCCGAGATCGAGCGGCGGCTGGGCGTCGATGCCGTCGATCTCTATGGCCTGAGCGAAGTGATGGGGCCCGGCGTCGCCTGCGAGTTCATCGAGACCAAGGATGGGCCCACGATCTGGGAGGATCATTTCTATCCCGAGATCGTCGATCCAGCCTCGGGCACTTCAGTGCCCGATGGCGAGCCGGGCGAGCTGGTGTTCACGACGCTCACCAAGGAGGCGATGCCGGTCATCCGCTACCGCACGCGCGACCTCACGCGGCTGATGCCGGGATCGGCCAGCGTCATGCGGCGCATGGCCAAGATCACGGGCCGCAGCGACGACATGCTGATCGTGCGCGGCGTCAACCTGTTCCCGAGCCAGGTCGAGGAGCAGATCCTGCGCGACCCGGCGCTGAGCGGCCACTACGTGATCGAACTCACGCGCACCGGCGCGCTCGACGACCTGCTGGTGCGGGTCGAGGCGCGGGCCGTGCTGGCAAGTGACGCGGCGGGACGGTCGGCGGCGGAGCTGGGGCAGCGCCTGAAGGGAATGTGCGGGCTCTCGGCCACGATCGATGTCGCGGGCCCAGGGATGATCGAGCGCTCGATGGGCAAGGCGCGCCGGGTGATCGACAGGCGCCCGAAGGCCTAATTCCAGCCCTTAGTTCCAGGGGCCGCCGTTCGCGAGCTTGATGCGCGCGCGTGCAAGTTCCGGGTCGTTCGGAAGCTGGCCGATCTCGACGGGCAATTCGCCCGGCCGGGTGGTCGTGCGCAGCGAGGATTTGCCGCTCGGCATGTTGGCCATCAGGACGGCGCCAAAGGTCAAAACGGTGGCGGCGATGACCAGGAAATCCAGCCATGTCAGGGCGAGTTTCGGTTTCAGGGATGCCTCACAAGTTTTGCTTGTGAGGATTACGAGCTGACCCCGCCGGCCATCCCCCGAATTCGGTCAGACGTAGGCGATCCGCAGGATATTGGTCGCCCCGGGCGTGCCGAAGGGCACGCCGGCGGTGATCACGAGGCGCTCGCCTTCCTTGGCCAGCTCTTCCTTGCGGGCGACGCTGACGGCCCGCTGCACCATGTCGGCGAAATTGTGCGCGTCTTCTGCATGAACCGGATGGACGCCCCAGGTCAGCGTCATGCGCCGGGCGGTGTCGATGTTGGGCGTCAGGCAGAGGATGCGGACGTCGGGCCGCTCGCGGGCGGCGCGGAGCGTGGTCGAGCCGGTGTTGGTGTACGTGACGATGGCGGCGGCCGACAGCGTATGGGCGCATTGACGCGCCGCGGCGCTGATGGCGTCGGCGGCGGTCGCCTCCGGCTCATGCCGGCTGGCATCCATCAGGCGGCGGTAGAGCGGATCGCCTTCGGCCGCGCGGATGATGCGGTCCATGATGGTGACCGCCTCGATCGGATAGTCGCCTGACGCCGATTCGGCCGACAGCATCACCGCATCGGTGCCGTCGTAGACGGCGGTGGCCACGTCGGAGGCCTCGGCGCGCGTCGGCGTCGGCGAATGAACCATCGAGTCCAGCATCTGTGTCGCCACGATGGCGGGTTTGCCGGAGATGCGGCAGGCGGCGAGGATCCGCTTCTGCAGCGGCGGCACCGCCTCGGGCGGCATCTCCACGCCGAGATCGCCGCGTGCCACCATGATGCCGTCGCTCTGCTCGATGATCTCGTCGAGATGGTCGATGGCGGCCGGCTTCTCGAGCTTGGCCATCACCGCGGCGCGGCCGGCCACCAGCTTCTTGAGCTCGGCGATGTCATGGGCATGCTGCACGAAGGACAGCGCCACCCAGTCGACGCCCAGCGACAGGCCGAAATCGAGGTCCTTGCGGTCCTTCGGCGTCATCGGCGACATCGGCAGCACGAGGTTGGGCAGGTTCACGCCCTTGCGGTCGCTGATCTGGCCCGGCACCTCGACCACCGCGTCGATCGTGTCGGCATCATGAGCGATGATGCGGAGCCGCACCTTGCCGTCGTCGATCAGCAGCAGCCCATCGGGCTTGGCCGCCTTGAAGATCTCGGGATGGAGCAGGGGCACGCGCTTGGCGGTGGCCGGCTTGGGATCCATGTCGAAACGCAGCTTCTGGCCCTTCTTGAGCTCCATCGGCTGCTTGCCGATGACGCCCAGCCGCAGCTTCGGCCCCTGCAAATCCATCAAAATGGCGATGGGGTGATTGTATTTCTTCTCGAGCGCGCGGAGCTGCTCGACGCGCTTGCGATGATCGTCTGGCACGCCGTGGCTGAAATTGAGCCGGAAGACATCGGCGCCGGCCTCGAACAGCTCGCGCAGCCGCTCAGTCGTGGAAGTAGCTGGCCCCAGGGTGGCGACGATCTTGGTGAAACGCTGACGACGCATCGGATCCAGTCTACTTCTTGGGTGACGACACTTTGAAGTCACCCGCCTGCTGGTAGACCTTTACCACGGCGGCGTCATCCAGGCGGCCCCAGCCGGCGCCCGCGGCGGCCAGGAAAAGCTGGTGGGCGGCGGCAGCCATCGGCAGCGGCAGGCGGTGTTCGTGGCCGGTATTCAGCACCAGGCCAAGATCTTTTACGAAGATTTCCACCGCCGAGAGCGGCGAGAAATCGTCATCGAGCATGTGCGGCACGCGGTTGCCGAACATCCAGGAATTGCCGGCGCTGGCCGAGATCACCTCGTAGACCGCGCGCGTGTCGGCCCCGGCCTTGGCCGCGAGCGCCATGGCTTCGGCGGCGGTGGCGATATGCACGCCGGCCAGGAGCTGGTTCACGGTCTTCACCAGAGAGCCAATGCCGGCGGCGTCGCCCAGGCGGAAGACCTTGGCCGAGGTGGCGGAGAGAATGGATTCGGCGGTCGCGAAAGCTTGCGGCGCACCTGAGGCCATGAAGGTGAGTTCGCCGCTCTCGGCGCGGGCGCGGCCGCCCGACATCGGTGCATCGAGCAACTGATGCCCGCTTCCGGTCAGCCGCTCGCCCAGCGCCTTTGCGAAGGCAGGTGGGACGGTGGCGCATTGCATGACAAGTCCGCCCTTGCGCAATCCCGAGACGGCACCTTTGTCGCCGTAGAGCACGGTCTCGACCTGCTTGTCGTTCACGACGGCGACCACGACGACGTCAGCGGTCTTGGCCGCGTCGGCAGGGGAGTCCGCGATCGTGCCGCCCGCCGCCTTGAGCGCATCGCGTGCTGCCGCACTCGGATCGACGCCGATCACCTTGTGGCCGTGCTTGAGAAGATTCTTCGCCATGCCGAGGCCCATTGAACCCAGCCCGACGAAGGCGACGACCGGCGTGTTCTTGTCTGCCATCGCTCAGGCCTTGATGCCGTATTTGGCCGCCCAGCCGAGGCCCGCGGCAGTCGTGGTCCTGGGCTTGTATTCGAGGCCGACGTAGCCTTGGTAGCCGAGGCGATCGAGCACATCGAGCAGATACAGATGATTGACCTCGCCGATGTCGGGCTCGTTGCGGTCCGGATTGCCGGCGATCTGCACGTGCGCCGTGATCGGGAACAGGCGCTCGGTGCGCTTCTGCAGGTCACCTTCGGTCACCTGCATATGATAGAGGTCGAGCTGCAGTTTCAGATGCGGTGCGCCCACTTCGTCGATGATCTGCTTCACCTGGTCGGTGGTGTTGGTGAAGTAGCCGGGAATGTCGCGGTGGTTGATCGGCTCCATCACGATGGTGAGACCGCTCTTGGCCGTCCGATCACAGACCTTCTTGAGGTTCGAAACGAAAGTGCGGTGCATGGCCTTGGTGTCGGCGCCAGGCGCGATCATGCCCGACATCACATGAAGGGTCCGGCACTCCAGCACCTTGGCATAGTCGAGCGCCTTCTCCAGGGCGGCCGCGAA
>CAMARK010000030.1 GCA_945860205.1 Reyranella massiliensis 521
CGGCCGGCCAGCACATTGGCTGGCATCTCGTCGAAGAAATACGACACCGGCACGTCCAGCACCTTGGCGAACTCGTACAGCCGGCTCGACCCGATGCGATTGGAGCCACGTTCGTATTTTTGAATTTGCTGAAACGTCAGCCCGACGGCGGTTCCGAGCTTTTCCTGGCTCATCCCGAGAAGCGTCCGCCGCTGCCGCATGCGTGCTCCGACGTGGACGTCAACCGGGTGTGATCTTGCCATCGGTCCAGGTTCCTCTAGGTGCGATTTCGTGGGCGGAAAACAGATGGAGGAGACACGTCAAAAGTGCGCGGAACCGATGACAGAACCAGTGCAAAAATGCATATCTACACGCCTAAGCTGCATATGAGATTAGCCGCTCTTGCACATAATGCAAGCTGAACCTCAGGGCTTTGAAAACGTGGAATAGTTTAGGAGCGATACCGGCGGTTCGACAGGCTTCCGACGAACAACCCACCGGCCAGAAACACCAGGACAACCAACAGGCTGCCGTCGCCCCAACGACCGTAGGGTGTGGGCGAGCGCGCCTGCGGCAGGGGATGGTCGATGACACCCTCCCGCATCATGTCGAGCGACACCAGAATCCGGCCGTAGGCATCGATCACGGCGGATACACCGGTGTTGGCCGCCCGGATCATCGGAAGCCCCTCTTCCACGGCGCGCAGGCGGGCGCTGGCGAGATGCTGGTAGGGGCCGCTCGAGAGGCCGAACCAGGCGTCGTTGGTGACGTTCAGGAGCCAGCGCGGCCGTTCGCCGGGACCGGTCACCGCCGCCGGAAAGATCACCTCGTAGCAGATCACCGGCGAGAAGGACGGCAGGCCTGGAACCGCAAGGGTGGCGCGTTGCTCGCCCACTTCGAACGAGCCGCGGCCGATGAAGCCGGACACTGGGGCGAGTTGCTTGTGGAACGGGATGTACTCGCCCAACGGCACCAGATGGACCTTGTCGTAGTGCGCCGCGATGGCGCCGGCGCGGTCGATGACGAGCAGAGAGTTCCACACGCCGTCCTGGCGCTGGCCAGTGCCGCGGGCGGCGCCGCTCAGCAGATAGCCGCCGGGCGGCACGGCCGTGGCCATGACCGCCAGTGCCTGCGATCCCGGCTCGATGATGAAGGGCGGCGCCGTCTCGGGCCAGATGACGGCGGCGAGACGGTCGAAGCCGTCGCGCCGGCTCAACTCGACCAGCTTCGCCAGGTAACGTGCCCGCATGTCCGGCCGCCACTTGTCGGACTGCGGGATATTCGGCTGGACGATGCGCAGCATCGGTCCCGGGGGCCCCTCGCCTGCCGGCGCCATCACCGCCACGCCGGCGACGCCGGCAAGCCCGACCAAAACCAGGGCGGCGAGCGAGGCCCGCCATCCCGCGGTGGGCGCTGCCAGGACGAGGAAGGTGAAGGCACCGAGACCATAGACGCCGAACAACGCCACGCCCTGCAGCAATGGCGCCGCGAAGGCCCAGACATGGCCCAGCGGATTCCACGGATAGCCGGTGAAGAGATGGCCGCGCAGCCATTCGGCGACGGCCCAGGCGATGGCCAGCAGGATGAGCCGACGATAGCGGCCGGCCAGGCCGGGCCACTTCAACGCGGCCCAGCGCGCCCCGCCGGCTGCGAGGCCGGGAAAGAAACCCAGGAGTGCCGCCAAGCCGGCCACGATCGGCGGCCCCAGCAGTTCGTAATCAGCCGGTGGAACGGAAAAGGCTTCGAGGATCCAGTAGGAGCCGACGGCGAAATGCCCGGTGCCCCAGGCCCAGCCGCGCAGCAGCGCGCTGCGCGGTCCCGGCGCGGTCTCCCACAGCCAGACGAAGACCACCATGCCCACGACGGCCAGCGGCAGCCAATAGAGCGGCGGCATCGCCAGAGCCGCGAGCGCGCCGGCCAGAAAAGCCGCGCCGGCGGCGCGCCATCCTTGAAGTTTCATTGCAGGGACGCGGCGATCAGGCAGCAGACCGGGACGACGCCGGTTGCCGCACACGCAGGCGGCGGATGCGCCTGGGATCGACATCGAGCACTTCGAACTCGACACCGGAGGGATGGCTGACGACTTCGCCGCGCTCGGGGATGCGGCCGAGCAGGGAGAAGATCAGTCCGCCCACGGTGTCGATCTCGCGCCGTTCGTCCTCCGACAGCACGTTGCCGATCTCCTGCTCGAGAAGCTCGATGGGCGTGCGGCCGTTGACGTCAATGGTGCCGTCGGCTCGACGGGCAACCGTCGGCGTCTGGGCGACGTCGTGCTCGTCCTCGATCTCGCCCACGATCTCCTCGACCAGATCCTCGATCGTGAGCAGACCGTCGGTGCCGCCGAACTCGTCGACGACCAGCGCCATGTGCGTGCGCGAGCGGCGCATGTCGAGCAGCATGTCGAGCACCGGCAAGGTCGGCGCCACGAAGACGACGCGGCGCAGTATGTCGCGAAGATTGAATTTCTTCGACGTGCCCCAGTAGGCCAGCACGTCCTTGATGTGGATCATGCCGATCACGTCGTCGAGCGCCTCGCGATAGACCGGATAGCGCGAATGGGCCTCGGTCTGAATCACCCGCACGACCTCGTCGAGCGGCGTGTCGGCGGCGATGGCGACGATGTCGACACGCGGCACCATGACATCGGCCACGGTCTTGTCGCGCAGCTTCAGGATGTTGGCGAGCAGGACGCGTTGGTCCTCGCTGATCGGGGTGTCGCTCTCGGGCGTCTCCTCGATCAGTTCCTCGATGGCCTCGCGGACCGCCTCGTTCTTCTCGCGCCGCCGCAGGCGGCGCAGAAGGGCGCGCAATATTCCGCCCGTGGAAGGTACCTCGGGAACCGGCGAAGGGGCCGGTACCCCGGGGGGTTCACTTGTCGGCGCCGGGCCAGAAACGCCCGGCCGCGTACTGTGCGCTGTGGAATCGGGCATGGCTGCTAAGATAGGCTATCGGCCCAGCGTTGCAATCGCGGAAGTTCCTGATGCGTTCCTGTAAATTATCCTCCGGCGCGGCGATGCCGGCCCTCGGCCTCGGTACCTGGCGGATGGGCGAGAGCCCCCGGCGGCGCCCCGAGGAGCTCGACGCCCTGAAATACGGGCTCGACCTCGGCTATCCGATGATCGACACGGCCGAGATGTACGGCGAGGGCAGTGCGGAGGAGATCGTGGGTGAGGCGATCGCCGGCCGCGCCCAGCGTCCTTTCATCGTGAGCAAGGTCTATCCGCACAACGCCTCGCGCGCCGGCACGATCGCGGCCTGCGAGCGCAGCCTCGCACGCATGGGGATCGAGCGGATCGATCTCTACCTGCTGCATTGGCGCGGCGGCGCCCGGCTCGAGGAAACCTTCGAGGCGTTCCATCACCTGCGCGACGCCGGAAAGATCGGCGACTTCGGCGTCAGCAACTTTGACGCCGGCGACATGGAAGACGCCGCCCGGCTCGACAAGGGCCTCAACGCCAGCAACCAGGTGCTCTATTGCCTGTCGCGCCGCGGCCCCGAATTCGACCTGCTGCCCTGGATGCGCAAGCGCTCGATTCCCTTGATGGCCTATTCGCCGCTCGACCAGGGCGGCCTGCTGCGCAAAGCCCCGCTCAAGAAGTTGGCCGACGGCATCGGCTGCACGCCGGCCCAGCTCGCGATCGCCTGGCTGCTTGCCCAGCCCGGCGTCGTCACCATCCCGAAATCGTCGTCGCGCGAGCGCGTGAAGGAAAATCTCGGCGCGCTCGACGTCAAGCTGACGCCGCAGATCCTGGCCGACCTCGACCGCGCCTTCCCGCCACCCAAGGGCAGACAGCCTCTCGAGATGCTCTAACGAGCGACGTAGGGATCGGCGATACCCAACCGCGCCAGGATCCGCCGCTCCAGCGCTTCCATGCGCTCGGCGTCGGCATCGCCGGTCTCGTGATCGTGGCCGAGCAGATGAAGCACCCCGTGTACGACCAGATGGGCCACGTGATCGGCGGGTGATTTCTTCTGCACCCTGGCTTCACGCCATACGGTCTGTCGGGCCAGGACGATGTCCCCCAGGAACGCGCGCTCACCCGACGGGTAGGACAGGACATTGGTGGGCTTGTCTTTTTTGCGGTCACGGGCGTTCAGTGCACGCACCACCTTGTCGTCGGCGAGTGCCACGTTGAGGGACTTGCCGCGCCGTGCGGCCGCACGCGCGGCCTTGCGGACCAGGCGCTCGACGCCGGGCAGGGCCTTCGACCAGCTTTCGTCCAGCAGGACGACGTGGCAGCTAAGCCTTGGCTTTTTTGTCGCGCGCGTCATAGGCATCGACGATGCGGGTGACGAGGTCGTGGCGCACGACATCCTTGGAGGTCAACCGCACGAAGCGCACGCCGTCGATGCCGTCCAGCGTGTCGACGGCGTCGTTGAGGCCCGACTTCTGATTGTTCGGCAGGTCGGTCTGGCTGGGATCGCCGGTGATGACCATGCGCGAGCCTTCGCCCAGCCGGGTCAGGAACATGCGCATCTGCATCGGCGTGGTGTTTTGCGCCTCGTCGAGGATGACGAAGCAGTGGGCGAGCGTGCGACCGCGCATGAAGGCAAGCGGCGCAATCTCGATCTCGCCGGATTCCATGCGATTGGCGATCTGCTCGGCAGGGATCATGTCGTGCAGCGCGTCGTAGAGCGGCCGCAAATAAGGATCGATCTTTTCCTTCATGTCGCCGGGCAGGAAGCCCAGCCGCTCACCGGCCTCGACGGCCGGCCGCGACAGCACGATGCGCTCGACTTTGCCTGCCAGCAGCAGCGACACGCCGACGGCAACGGCGAGATAGGTCTTGCCGCTGCCGGCCGGCCCCAGCGCGAACACCATGTCGCGTTCGCGCAGCGCCGCCAGATAGTCGCGCTGACCCGGCGAGCGCGCCTGCACGGTGCGGCGGCGGGTGCGGATGCCGTCCTCGTCGCCGCGCTCGGCGCCGGTGCGGGCAAAGCGGACGGCGGCATCGATGTCGGCCATCTCGATCGACAGGCCACGCTTCAGGCGCTCGTAGAGCGCGGCCAGGGTCTTGTGCGCGATCGTGGCGTCGTCCGGCGTGCCGGCGATCGCGAGCTGGTTGCCGCGCGCGCTCAGCTGGACGTTCGCAAGCTGTTCGATGCGCACGAGATGGCGGTCGTGATTGCCGTAGAGCGACGCCACCAGGGCATTGTCGTCGAAATTCATGCGTCGGACGTCGGCGGCGCGGACGCCGGTGGGGGGAATACTCACGCGGCAACCTCGAAGCGGGAAGGAGACTGGCCGGTCACGATCTCGCCGGTCAGGCTCAAGGCGTAGGCCGCGCGCAGGCGCACGTCCACGATGGAGCCGATCATGCCGGCATCGCCCTCGACATAGACGGACTGCAGCCACGGGCTCTTGCCCAGCACCTGCCCCGGCTTGCGGCCAGCCTCGGCGAACAGCACCGGTACGGTGGTGCCGACCTTGGAGTCGTTGAATGCGCGCTGCTGCGTTCCGAGCAGGGATTGCAGCGCCGCGAGACGCGCCGTCTTGACGTTCTCGTCGAGCTGGTCGCCCAGCGCCGCTCCCGGGGTGCCCGGCCGGCGGCTGTACTTGAAGGTATAGGCCGAGGCGAAGCCGGTCTCGTCGACCAGCCGCATCGTGTCGTCGAAGTCGGCATCGCTCTCGCCCGGGAAGCCGACGATGAAGTCCGACGACAGAGCGAGATCGGGACGGACGCCGCGCAGGCGATCGACCAGCCGGCGGAAATGGTCACGGCCGTGGCCGCGGTTCATGGCTTCCAGGATGCGGTCCGATCCCGACTGTACCGGCAGGTGCAGGTAGGGCATGAGCTGCGGCACGTCGCCATGAGCGGCGATGAGATCGTCGTCCATGTCGCGCGGATGCGAGGTGGTGTAGCGGATGCGCACCAGCCCCTCGATCCCGGCGATTTCCCTGAGGAGCCGCGCGAGACCCCAGGTGGAACCGCCAATCGAGCTGGATGGGGCTTCGCCGTGATAGGCGTTGACGTTCTGGCCGAGCAGCGTGAGTTCGATCGCGCCCGCCGCCACCAGGCCGCGCGCTTCCTGCAGCACCGCCGCAGCCGGCCGCGAATACTCGGCACCCCGCGTATAGGGCACGACGCAGAAGGTGCAGAACTTGTCGCAACCCTCCTGGATGGAGAGGAACGCCGAGCCGGCGCGCACATCGGCCGCCGACGGGGCCGGCAGGTGATCGAATTTGCTCTCGGCGGGAAAGTCGGTGTCGAGCACGCCGGCGCCCGGCCGGCGCTGGCCGTCGAAGCGCCGTTCGTCGGATTTGCGCGCCGCCCGGGCCAGCAGCTCGGGCAGGCGGTGATAGGCCTGCGGCCCGACGACGATGTCGACCGCGGGCTGGCGCTGGACGATCTCCTCGCCCTCGGCCTGGGCCACGCAGCCCGCCACGGCGATGGTGAGGTCGGCGCCGTCGCGGCGGCGCTCCAGCTTGAGGTCGCGCAGCCGGCCGAGCTCGGAATAGACCTTTTCCGAGGCCCTTTCGCGGATGTGACAGGTGTTGAGGACGACCAGATCGGCCTGCTCGGGGCTCTCCGACAGGGCATAGCCCAGCTGCCGCAGGACGTCAGCCATGCGGTCCGAATCGTAGACGTTCATCTGGCAGCCGTAAGTGCGAATGAACACGCGCTTGCGCTGGCCGTCGGTGCGGACGTCCGTCATCTGTCTCCGTTGCTGGAACGGCCGGTTCTTAACATCGGCGACCGCCAGGGTCGAGAGCCCCGCCCACGGCCCCTAGGCGGCGCCCCCTACGCAGCGCCACGGATGGGCGGCAGCAGTTCGGGGCGGCCAGCGTTCGCCGACTGCACGCCGAACGACACCTGCTGGAAGCAATATTCGGCGAGCTTCTTGCGATCGCCGAGGGTGTCGATATCGATGGTCGGGAAAAACGTCACCACCGCCTCGGTCTCGCCGAGGCAGACCATCTGCCAGAGGTGCGGCACCAGGTCGAGGTCGCCGAACCATGCGAACAACGGCCGCCAGTAGCGGCCGAGCGGAATGCCGTCGAGGCGCGTGTAGGAGATCGCGACCGGCTGCACGGTGATCGGCCTGTCGTCGCGGCGGAGCTGGGCCACGGCGAACAGGGCACTGCGGAAGGGCAGGACGCGCGTGCCGTCGCTGCTGGTGCCCTCGGGAAACAGCATCAGGTTGTCGCCGGTGTTGAGGCGCTTCAACATTTCGTCGCGGCTGGTGCTGGTCTTGCTCGAGCGCCGCTCGACGAAGATGGTGCCCTGGGCCTTGGCGAGCGTGCTGAAGAACGGCCAGGTCGCGACCTCGGCCTTGGCGACGAAGCTGCCGGGGATCAGGCCGCCCAGCAGCTCGATGTCGAGATAGGACACGTGATTGCAGACATAGAGCGTGGGCGTCACGGTCGAGCGCTGGCCATGGACGCGGACGCGGATGCCCAGGATGACACAGACGATGCGGTGATAGACGACCGGCAGCCAGCGCACGACCGGCGTTATCCGCAGGACCTGCGCCAGAAGATGAAACGGCAGCAGCGCCAGCGTGAGCAGCAGGTAGCACAGCAGCCGAAACGCGCCGCGCAGAGGAGAACCGATCCACATCGTTGCTGCAGGCGCGTCAACTGTCCTGATCACGAATCCCGCGTTCGTAGTGCCGGATGTACTTTTCCGTCACCAGTTCGGTCTTGACGACGATGAAGACGTCGGTGGTGTTGAATTGGGAATCGATCACCGCGCCGTCGCCGACGAAGCCACCCAGCCGGAGGTAGCCCTTGATGAGCGGCGGCACACGCGCCATCGCCTTGCGCTCGTCGTAGCTGCCCGGCGCCAGCGTATCCATCTTGACGTAGCGGCTGTCGAGCGCGCGCACGAGGATTTCCGGCGGCGCGAGATGGTGATGATAAAGATAGCTGAACGGCTGCGCGTGCTGCGACGGATCCGTGCCCGGGAAACTGGCGCAGCCGAACATGACCTGGATGTTGTAGTGGAAGGCGTAAAGCGCGATGCCGCGCCATAGCATCTGCATGGTCGCGGTATTGCGCGCGTCCTTTTCGACGCAGGAGCGGCCGAGTTCCAGGATCTCGCCGGGATAGTCGATCAAAGGCGCGATGTCGTATTCCGCCGCAGAATAAAAGCGGCCGATCTTCGCCGCCGCCGGCCGGCGGATCAGACGGTAGGTGCCGACAATGCCCTCGGCCCCCTCGCCGCGACGACGATCGAGCACGAGCAGATGATCGCAGACAGGATCGAAATCATCGAAGTCGCGTCGCAGCCGCGCCATCTCGGGCGTCGGACGCGCCTTCATCTCGTCGTAGAACACGCGATAGCGAAGCGCCTGCGCCGCGTCGATCTCGACGGCGGTCTGGGCTAGTCGAACTTCGAAATCGCCGGCAACGACTTTGACGATCTCCGCACTCGACGTGGGAGTCCCAAGAAGTTCGGCTTCACTGTCAACGCGGTCGATGCGCATGCTTCATCCGCAGGGAGCCGTCCCAAGCATTCGTCCATTATCGGGGCGGCAATGGCGCCGTCCACTCATTTTTGACGCTGAGTTTTGCCGTCCAAAGGCACGCCATACAACTCGAGCCGGTGGCCGACCAGCCGGTAGCCGGCCTTTTCCGCGATCTTGCGCTGCAGCTCCTCGATCTCGCCGTTGTGGAATTCCACAACCTTGCCGCTCTGAATATCGATCAGGTGGTCGTGGTGCTCGTCCGGCGTTTCCTCGTAGCGCGCCCGGCCATCGCCGAAATCGTGCTTGGCGAGAATGCCCGCTTCTTCGAACAGCCGGACCGTACGGTATACGGTGGCAATGGAAATATTCGCATCGATCGCGGTGGCGCGGCGATGGACCGCCTCGACGTCCGGATGGTCGGACGAATCGGACAGGACGCGCGCAATTACGCGGCGCTGATCGGTCATCTTGAGACCGCGTTCAACGCAGAGGAGCTCGAGCTTGGCTTTATGGTCAGGCATGGTGCAATACCCTACACCGGCAGGCGTTCGGGGTATAGTTGGGGACATGTCCATACACCCAAGGCCTATACAGCCGGACCATGACATCGACATTACCGGTGAGGTCTGCCCGATGACTTTCGTGCGGACAAAACTCAAGCTCGAACGCATGCGTCCGGGCGAAACCCTGAGCGTCAGGCTCAGGGGCGAGGAGCCCCTGCGCAATGTGCCGCGCGCCGCCCGCGACGAAGGTCACACCATTTTGGGGATCGACGAGGATGGCGACACCCATATCGTGACGATCCGTCGAGCGTAGCGGCCCGTCGATCAGCTGAGCGGCCGATCAGCTGAGATCGAGACGCATTACGACGGCATCGGCCGCCGGTCCGCTGCCGCGCCGGAAATAGGCCGGCCGGCTGCCGACTGTCCGAAAGCCCGTCGTCTCGTAGAGCCTCAGGGCCGCCGGATTGTCGGCGGCGACTTCGAGAAACAGGGTTTTGGCACCGGCCGCGCAAACATGGTCGAGGACGGCCGCCAGCAAACGGCGCGCCGCGCCGCGGCGGCGGTGAGCCCGGCGAACGGCCAGGGTGATGAGTTCCGCCTCATCGGCCACCACCCGGCAAATCGCCAGGGCGGCGTCCATGCCTTCGACCTGAAACAGCAGGCCGGCAACACCGGGCGACGCCAGCAGTTCGGCCATGTCCTGCCGCGTCCAGGCGCGCTCGCCGAACGGCACGAAGGCCTCGGCATGCAAGGCGGCCGCCCGGTCGAGATCGAGCGCCCCCAGACGATGCAAGACGGTGGACCCGGACATTCAGTCGCCCCCGCCATTCAATCGACGGTCCGGCGCGCGCCGTCGGCCAGGGTGACGCTGACGCCGCGCAGATAGAGCGGCCGCGGCAAGCCCTCGCTTTCGTTGCGCACCCGCCAGGCCTCGACCCCCGAGCCAAGGCCCAAGCGTGCGACGACGACGGGGTCCACGGAAGCGACCTCCGCCGTGGCGTCGACACCGGCCGCGGCCAACTGCGCCGCGAGCGGACCGACGTCGGGGCCGACGATCACCGAGGCCCTGCCACGCAGGCGCTCCGCCAGCTCGGCCGTCGTGGCGGCGAAGGGCGCGGCCTCCTCGCCGATCGCGCAGAACCAGTCGCCGAGACGGCTGTCGATAGCGGCAACCACCAGCCGGTCGCGTGCCACGGCCTGCGCCTTCAAAACCGATGTCGTGACGAGACCGGCAAGTGGCACGCCGAGCCCGACGGCAAGGCCACGCGCGGCGGCAAGGCCCACCCGCACGCCCGTGAAGCTTCCCGGGCCGACGGTCACGGCGATCAGCGACACTTCGTTCCGGCTTAGTCGGCTATCGCGCAGAACCGACGCCACGGCCGGCAGCAGCCGGGCGGCCTGGTCGCGGCCCTCCTCGCGCAGCGAGGCCAGGCAGGCGCCGTCGCGCACCACCGCCACGCCAAGTCCGCTGATCGCGCAGTCGATCGCGAGCACCAGACTCATCCTCTGGCGCTTGCTCGGGCGGCTGGGCATTCTTGGGTCATGAAACTCGATCTGGTTGCGATCGCCCCGCCCGACTTCGATGTCGACGTGACGCTGGCCTATGCGACTGATGCCAATCTAACGGGACGCCCGGTCTACCGGAATGCCGAATGCTGGCTGCATCGCGAGGCGGCGGAAAAGCTTGCCGCGGCCGTGGCGCTGGCCCGGCCGCTCGGCCTCAGGCTGCGCATCTTCGATGCCTTGCGGCCGGTCGAGGCTCAGTGGGCATTGTGGAACGTCAATCCCGACCCGGAATTTCTTGCCGACCCGCGTCGCGGCTCGCCGCATTCGCGTGGCGTGGCCGTCGACCTCAGCCTGCTGGACGATGGCGACCGCGAACTCGACATGGGCACGGCATTCGATGCCTTCACGCCGCTGTCGCATCACGGTCGAACCGATGTTCCCGCCGAGGCGCAGCGCAACCGGCTGCTGCTGATGGGCCTGATGACCGCCGCCGGCTGGGATTTCTACCGCAACGAGTGGTGGCACTACCAGCTGTTCGACGCCCGGCGCTATCCGCTGGTCAGCGACGCCGACCTGCCGCGCCCGATGATGTAGCTCAGAAGCTCGAGAGCCGGGACTTGTCGAAATCGGCGAGTTCGTTCTCGCGCATGATCTGGCGCACGAACTGCACATAGCCCTGGCCACGCTCGGAATAGCGCAGCAGCGTGCCGATCAGGCGATAGCCCTCGGGATGCTCGCCTCGCTCGCGCATCGCGGCACGTTCGGCGCGAAAGCTGGCATAGGCCGGATGGGTGTTGAGGTTGGTGATGTAGGCGTCGGTCGCCTCGCCAACATCCGTGAACGGCTGCGGCATGCCGGCGCCGGGCTTCCAGGGGACGGAAACGCTGTGGCGGCCCCCCGTCTGGATCTGGCCGAACAGGGCATTGCCGTTGCGGGCGGCGAACGACGTGCCCCAGCCGGATTCGACGCCGCCTTGGGCGATCGCCATCGACGGCGGAACGATATCGACGCGACGCACCAGCTCGTCGAGCTTGTCGACCGACGACTCGTAACGGTCGGCAAGGTTCTCGAGCCAGATGCGCTCGATCGGCGTCATCCGCAGGGGCGCCGCCGCGACTTTGTCGCGCAGATACAGAAGCTGCTCGCGATCGGCGAGCACACGCTGATTGACCTCGAGGACCACCGGCAGAATCGCGGTGATGAACAGCGACTTGCGCTCGTTGCCGTCCTTGGTGTTGAGATCGCCCGGCACGCGGTCGACCTTGAGCGGCGGCACGGCTTCGCCCAGCCGAACGTCGGTCAGCGTGTAGGAGACGTCACGGAACAAGCCGGCAAGTTCGTCGGCGGTGCGCGGGCTGATGGGCCGCAGCTGGACCTGCCGCCGGACGGCATTGCCGGGAGCCGCGAAGCGCCCATGCCCGAGGGTGATCTCGCGGGTCGTGAAATGAGGCCAATCGTCGGTCTCGTGCGCGTCGTGGCGCACGAACGTCAAGCCCGCAGGCTGCGCGTCCAAGGCGAGGAAAGCCGGCTGCTCGGGCGACGCGGCACTCGCGGTCCCGATCGCCGTGAAGGACAGATACGGTGCGACATCGATGGTCGGCAACGGCTCGCTCAGGCCTACGCCCGCAGCGACTATGGCGGCCCACACCGCCGGAAATGCATATCGACGCCCGCGTTCGACCGCGGGCCGGACTGACAAATTCATTCCACACTCTTCGTTTCGTTGGCTCGAACGAACGACCCCCACACACGATCCCCCACGGATCGTGATGCAGTACCGACGCTGTACGCTTGAGCGAAAGCGGCCTACTGGGCCGCTTGGACTTCCACCACTTCTGGCACGTAGTGCTTCAGAAGATTCTCGATTCCCATCTTGAGCGTGGCCGTCGAGCTGGGGCAGCCGGAGCATGCGCCCTGCATGTGGAGATAGACCACGCCGTCCTTGAAATCCTTAAACACGATATCGCCGCCGTCCTGGGCAACCGCCGGGCGGACACGCGTATCGAGCAATTCCTTGATCTGGGCAACGATCTCGTCGTCTTCCGCCGCGACCGCGCCCGTATCGGCGCTATCGGCCACCACAGGGTCGCCGGAGGTGTAATGTTCCATGATGCCGCCCAGGATGGACGGCTTGAGGATCTGCCAATCCTGGTTAGCCGCCTTTGTGACGGTCACGAAGTCGGAGCCGAAGAACACGCGCTCCACCCCCTCGATCGCAAACAGCCTCTTGGCCAGCGGCGAAGGCAGGGCGGTATCGACGCTCGCGAAATCCATCGTGCCCTTCTCCATGACCACGCGGCCAGGAAGGAACTTCAGGGTCGACGGATTGGGCGTCTGCTCGGTCTGGATAAACAAACCTAAACTCCTTCATCGAGCGCTTGGCGGCGGGCCGCCCGGCATCGCTCAGGCTGGGAACGGGACGTCTCCGCGCCCAATCGGTACCCCCGGACGTAGGAACCGGCGCCCTGTCGATCAAGGTGATTCTTAGATGAGACTGTACAATTATTATGGAAAGCAGAATTATTATTGCGCTATATCAATTAGATAGGCAATTCAATTTGAGTTTAGGCAGGCCCGCGTTCTCCAACACAAAGCCTCATTTCAGGGGAACCTTTGACAGAACGACGCGGAAACTGCGCGCACGCTCTATGAGATTGCATCGATCTCGGCCTCGGTGAGGGCGCCGGGAACGATGGTCAGGGGAATCCGAAGCTGACCACCGAGCTTGCCGGTAAACGCCGTGACCAAGGGGCCTGGCCCCTCGCCGCTCGAGGCGCTGCCCAGCACCAGAACCGAAATCGAGCGATCCTCGGCGACGAGTTTGAGCAGCTCGTCCCGACTTTTGCCCTCCCGGATATGAATGGTCGGAGGCTGGCCGGTTAAGGTGGCCGCCGCATCGGCATGCTTGGCCACCACGTCCTCGGCCTGCTGACGGGCTTCCTGGCGCATCAGGTCGACGACGGCCCCCCATTGCTGGCCCTCAGGCGGATCCATGACATAGAGCATGGCGACCCGGCCGCCGGTCCGTTTGGCCCGGCGACAGGCATATCTCAGCGCATTGCGCATTTCCGGGCTCTCGTCGACGACGACCAGAAAAACGCGCTCCTCGGGCCGGACGGGCTGCTCGCTCACACTCATGGTCGGCTCCCCTCCGTTACAGACGCCGCATGATCGCGCCACCCAGCCAGCCGGCGAACAGCGCCATGAAGACGGCGCCCAGGCCATAGAGCGCGCCGTCGTGGCTCGCCCATCCTGCCAGCTGGGCACTGAATCCAACCTTGCCGACGGGCAACGGCCGCGACACTGCGGCCACGATCTTGCCCTCGCGCAACAAGTAGGCCTTCACCTCGTAAACCCCCTCGGGCAGGCGGGACGGAAACGGCAGGTCGACGCGAAACAGCCGGCCGGCCTGCACCGTGACCTGGCCGATGGCCGCGGGATAGAGCCCTTCCCGGCGCTTCACCTCGACCAGCCCGGCGCGGAACTTCGCCAGCTCGGCCGCCACCCGCGAACCGACCGGCGTGACGGTCGACATCCGGTCCTCGAGCGACAGGATCTCGCCGCCGGCGCCGCGGGCGAGCAGCCGCTGCAGCGGCTGGCTGGCGGCAATGGCGTAGTAGGCGGGCACATCGTCGAACGACTGGCGTCCGGTATTGAGCCACAGGCCGAGAAACCTCTCCTTGCGCATCACCGTCTCGCGCGCCTCGGGGCCGACCACGACCACGACCACTTCGCCGGGCGGATCGAACATGCCGAACATCAGGATGCTCTCGCCCTGGAACGCCGACGTGATCGACACCCGGGCCCGCGACAGGTCGACGACCAGGTCGGGGGTCGCCGAGCCGGTGGGCACCGATGGCGGCGGCCCCGGCAGGCCGGAAGGTGGCGGCTCGGCACGAGGGCCCTGGGCGTGTGCGCTGGCCGTCCATGTGAGGCCCGCCACAAACGCGATCAGCAGGCGTCTCACGGGTTCACCTCGCGGGGGCCGAGCGAGAAGGGCGAACTCGGCGTGCGCAGGAGTTCGATCAGCAACTCGGCCGCCACCGCCAGGATCAGGACCGACATCAGCCCGCGCAGGACGACGCCCGGCAGCTTGGCCGCGAGCCTGGAGCCGATCGGCGCGCCCACCACGCCGCCCAGGATCAGGAGCAACGCCAGCACGACGTCGACAGTGCCGTTGGTCGTGGCCTGGAGGAAGGTGACGTTGGCCGCCACGAACAGGATCTGGAAATTCGAGGTGCCGATCACGACGGCCGTCGGCATGCCGAGCAGGTAGATCATGGCCGGCACCAGCACGAAGCCGCCGCCGACACCCAGGATCGCCGACAGGATGCCGATCACGAACCCAAGGCCGACCGGCAGCAGCGCGCTGATATAGAGCTTCGACTTGTAGAACCTGAGCTTGAGCGGCAGGCGATGCACCAAGTAGTGGGTGTGCAGCTTGCCGCGGGGCGCTCCGGGATTCCGCCGCCGCTTCACGTAGGTGCTCAGGCTTTCGGCCAGCATGAGAAGGCCGATCGCCGACAGCATGACGACGTAGAGCACGGCGATGACGAAATCGATCTGGCCGATTCGCTTGAGGTAGGTGAACAGCGCGACGCCGGCCGAGGAACCGATCATGCCGCCCAGCAGCAGCACCAGGCCCATGCGGAAATCGACATTGCCGCGGCGCCAGTGGACCTGCAGCGACGACACGGAATTGGCGACGACCTGGTTGGCCTGGCTGGCGACCGCGACGGCCGGCGGAATGCCGACGAAGATCAGGAGCGGCGTGGCCAGGAACCCGCCGCCGACCCCGAACATGCCGGCGAGCAGACCGGCCGCCGCCCCCAGGCCGAGCAGGACGAACACGTTCATCGACTGTTCGGCAATGGGAAGGTAGATCTCCACCGCGCCGGCCTACTTCAGAAGGATGTTGCTGATTTCGCGCAGCTGGGTGCGCGCCCGCAGCAGGTAAAAGCCCTGGGCGGCGAGGTGATTGGGAATGAGAAACCCGTCGAGGTAGCCGTTCCACACGATCCAGGGCTGGAGATCGGCGGCGAGGCGGAACGTCTCCACCGTGCCGTTCCAGGCATTGGTCAGCCCCTTTTCCCGAATGATGTTCTCGAAGTCGACGCCCAGTTCGCGCAGGATCAGGTAATTGGCGTAGAGTCGGCCCTTGTTGAAGTAGAAGATGTCGTCGCACCTGGAATCGAACAGATCGCCGGACTTCTCGATGATGTGCTGGTCGATGACGCCCGAGTCCGAACCTTCATCGTTGGCGATGCGATCGAGCAGCGCCTGCAGATTGTCGGCGCGGCGTTCGAAGATCGCCTGACCCGAGGCCAGCCGCTTGTTGTAGGCCAGCAGCTTCTCGCGGCCGGCGCGATACTTCTGCGCCGACGTCGCCGACGGCATCAGCGACACGCTGGGCTGCCAGACCCAGATGTTGGGCTGCTCGTTCAGGAAGCCGCGTGCCTGCTCGAGGTCGCGGTCGGTCTGGCTGGAACCGCGGGTGCGGCCGAGCTGATCCATCAGCTCCGTGCTGAAGCGGCCGAGCGCCGCCGCGATTCCACGCTGAAAGTTCGGCATGTTGTCGAGCAACCCGGAGGGCATGAAGAAGGGCTGCATCGGCGTCCAGGTGTGGACGTTGACCTCGCGGTTGACCAGGTCGGCGGCAACGGCCACCGCGCGGCTTTCGCCCGGCGTCACATTGCGCGGCGCGAACTGCGGATCGTCGTCGATGTCCTGGACCACCAGCGCGCCCACCGGATAGTAGAGCAACGCGATCACCACGGCGACGCGCCAGGCCCAGCCCCACGCCCGTCGGCCGCCGGATCCTTTCGCTCCTGGCATCGAGGGACGGAACGCGCGCACGCGATTCCATGTCCTGCGCCATAAGGAAGGCGCTGCTGCGGGCGGCGCGCCGTGATCGGGATCGAATGTCATGGCTGACCTTACCATTCGCCTCGTGACGAAACAGGGGCGCGGACTGCTAGAGTGCGGTGTTTCTTTGTCCCACGGAGTTGGTGAATGGCGCTCGATCCCGAATCCCAGCGGCTGCTCGATCTGACCGCGGCGGCCAACCGCCCGGCCTGGAACAGCTTGAGCCCGCAGGCGGCGCGCGATCTCTACCTGTCGCTCCGCCCGCCCGCGCAGGGCCCGCGTCCCTCGGGCGTCGCGGTGATCGACCGGACGATTCCCGGCCCCGGCGGCGCCGTGCCGATTCGACTCTATCGGCCCGAGGCGGCGGCGACCGGCGCGTTGCTGCCGGCGCTGGTGTTCGCCCATGGTGGCGGCTGGGTGTTCGGCAATCTCGAAAGCCACGACGTGCTCTGTGCCCGGTTTGCCCTCGATGCCGGGATCGCCGTCTGCGCCGTCGACTACCGGCTGGCGCCCGAGGCCCGCTTTCCGGCAGCCTTCGACGATGTCGTGGCCGCGCTGCAGTGGGTCCAGGCCAACGGCGCCTCGGTCGGCATCGATGCCGCCCGGCTCGCCATCGGCGGCGACAGCGCCGGCGGCAATCTCGCCGCCTCGGTCGCGATCTGGGCCCGCGATCACGGTGGCCCCCGCCTTCGCCTGCAGTTGCTGGCCTATCCGGTCACCGACGCGGTGGCGCGCACCGACTCCTACCGCCGCTTCTACGACGGCTTCGGCCTCAATGCCGAAACCATGGAATGGTTCTTCGATCACTACACGCCCGACAAGGCGAGCCGCGGCGACTGGCGCGTGTCGCCCTTGCGCGCCGCTTCGCTGGCCGGCCTGCCCCCGGCCCTGGTGATCACCGCCGGCTACGATCCGCTGCGCGATGAGGGCCGCGCCTATGCCTGGCGGCTGCAGCAGGAAGGCACGCTGGCCGACCTCGTCGAGTTCGGCGGCATGCTGCATGGCTTCCTGAGCGCGCCGATGCTGCTGCACGGCGCGCGGCGCGCGGCCGCCATCTGTGCCGCGGCGTTGCGCGAGGCGTTGGTGCTGCGCACCGTCTAAAGACCGACCTCGGCGGGCCCAACTTTTCAAAGTTGGCTCAAACTCGCCGACAGATATTTGGCTTTCCAGCCGCCGGAAAGCCAATAAATCCAGGCTCTCGCCCGGCTCAGCGGGCCCACCTGAAACGTGCGTGTGTTGGGCCCTCGAGTGGGCCCGGATCTGTGGCCGGATCTGGGCCCGAGCTTGCGCGCGATGAGCTGTCCACGGTTCGAGGCGCGGCTCTTTCCCTGTTGACGCCGGCACTGCCAGCACGAAGCCCTTGGGCTGATTGGATTGTGTCTCTCCACGAGTCAGGACTCGCGGCGGCTGCACCAAGCGCATAGCGCGACCCGCGGACGGCCGCGGGAGGTCTTGCCGACATGAATACGCCCGGCGGATTTTTCCGTCGAGCGTCTCCCATCATGGCTGGAATGTTGGCATAAATCTGCTGAACTTGCAACTTTACTATACTTCAATATTGCTTGCACATGGAAGCATATCGGCCTATATACCCGCCATGACCAATCCTGCCTTCTGCGCCGTCCTCAACCTCCTCGTTACCCACGCCCGCCTCGACGAGCGCTTCGACCATTCGCTCGGCGTCCTGCATGGCCTGTCGCTGAAGGAGACGCTGCTGCTGATGCACCTCGAACGCTCGCCCGGGACGCGGCTGAGCCGCATCGACCTGTCCAAGCGGCTGCATGTCAGCCCGTCGACGGTCACGCGCATGTGCGCCCCGCTCGAGAAGCGTCACGTGGTGGGCCGCGAACCCGACGCGCGCGACGCACGCCTGGCCTACGTCGTCCTCACCAGGGCCGGACAGCAGCTCGTAACCGACGCAAGGGCCACACTCGAGGGCCTGTCCGTCGACGTCTTCCGCGACCGCTGGACCAAGCCGGAGATCGCCTCGCTGGCCGACCTGCTCGGTCGCCTGACGGCCGGCCAGCCCAGCGAACTCGCCTAGAGGTTAGCGGAACACGTCCTTGCGCTGGCGGACCTCGGCGAACACCGCCGTGGGATCGCCGCCGGCCATGCCGACCGCAGCCTGTACGGCCGGCACGTCGACACGCAGGAACGGGTTGGTGGCCTTCTCCTCGCCGAGCAGCGACGGCACCGTGGCCTCGCCGCGGGCGCGGGCGGCGTCGATGGAAGCCGCGCGCGCCATCAATGCCTTGTTGCCGGTCTCGATGGTCACGGCAAAGCGGGCGTTGGACTGGGTGTATTCGTGGGCGCAGTAGACGCGCATGTCGTCGGGCAGCGCGCGCAGGCGGCTGAGCGACGTCCAGAACTGCTGCGGCGTGCCCTCGAACATCCGCCCGCACCCCAGCGCGAAGATCGTGTCGCCGCAGAACAGCGCCTGCTGGTCGCGGAAGGCATAGGCGATGTGGCCACTGGTGTGACCCGGGATGAAGAAGACTTCCGCCTCGGCCTCGCCGAAACGGTAGCGGTCGCCGTCGTCGACCTCGACGTCGATGCCGGGAATGCGCGCCCGGTCACGGCGGGGACCGACGATGGTGCAGCCGGTCGCTTCCTTGATCTCGAGGTTGCCGCCGACGTGATCGCCATGATGATGGGTATTGAGGATATGGGTGATCTTCCAGCGGCGTTTTTCCGCCTCGGCCAGGATCGGCCCGGCCACCGCCGGGTCGACGACCGCGACCGCCCCGCTCTGGGGCTCCCGCATCAACCACACGTAATTGTCACTCAGGACCGGGATTCGGACGATGTCTAGTGTTGTGCTCATGATGCGCAACGCTAGCAGAGCTGGCCTGCACGGGCCATGGTCGCGAGCGTCCGATTTCTGCTAGGATTGACGCATGTGGAGCGACGTCCTCGACCTTGAGGAATTCTACGGCAGCACGCTTGGCCAGACCACGGCGCGGTTGCTGCGCGCCCGGCTGCGCGAAGTGTGGCCGAGCGTTCGCGGCGAGATCGTGCTGGGGCTGGGCTATGCCACGCCGCTGCTGCGGCCGTTCGTCGAGGAAGCCCAGCGCACGCTTGCCTTCATGCCGGCCCAGCAAGGCGTCACGCGCTGGCCGCGCGAGGGCCGCAACCTTTCGGCCCTGGTCGACGAGGTGGACCTGCCGCTGCCCGACCGTTCGGTCGACCGCGTGCTGCTGGTCCATGCCGTGGAATGCACCGAGCAGGTGCGGCCTCTGCTGCGCGAGATCTGGCGGGTGATGGCCGACGGCGGCCGCCTGATCGTGGTGGCGCCGACACGCGCCGGCTTATGGTCGCAGATCGACCGCTCGCCCTTCTACCAGGGCCATCCCTATTCCACCGGCCAGCTCGCCACGCTGCTGCGTGCCAACATGTTCGCGCCGCTGCGCCAGACGCGCGCCCTCTACATGCCGCCGACCCGCTCGCGGCTGGCCATGCGCATGGCGCCCGCGTTCGAGCGCTTCGGCCAGCGCTGGCTCGGCCGCTTCGCCGGCGTCAGCGTGATCGAGTCCGGCAAGCAGCTCTACGCCGGCATCGCCGAACGGGCGCAGAACCAGCCGGTCGCCGCCATGCGGCCGAAGCTGCGCATCGCCACGTCGCGCGACACCCCCCGCAGCGCGGGCGCCGCACGCAATGCCGGGGACGGCGAAGCCCCCGCCTCCTGACCTTCGGAAACAACGACATGTCACTTTCTCCGCGCGTCATCGCGCTGCTCGGTTTTGGCGAAGCGGGCTCGGCCATCGCCCGCGGTCTCTGTGCCGAACGTGGATGGCGCGGCCCGTCAAAGCCCGGAGACAACGCGCCACGCCGCGTGATCGCCATCGACACCGCCCTCGACAAAGACGCGCGGGGCACGGCATTGGGCAAGACCGCGCGCGGCCTCGATGTGGCGATCGAAGGCACCTATACCGAGGCGCTGCGCGAAGCCGACCTGGTGATCTGTGCCGTCCAGGGCGAGTTCGCCCGCGATGCCGCCGCCGCCGCCGCACCGCTCCTGAAGAAGGGTGCGCACTACCTCGATCTCTGCACCATCACCGGCAAGATGTCGGACGAGGATCGCGCCGAGATCGACAAGGGCGCCGGCCGCTACATCGACATCGCCGTCATGGGCGGCTTCTTCAGCCAGGGCATCAAGGCCCCCATGCTGGTGGCGGGCGAAGACGCGGGCGACATGGTGGCATGGATGAACGCCAACGGCTTCGTCGCCACGCTGCTGGGCCCGAAGCCCGGCAGCGCGTCGTCGGTCAAGATGCTGCGCAGCACGCTGGTCAAGGGCATCGAGGCGCTGGGTGTCGAAGCGCTGGTGACGGCCAAGCGCCAGGGCATCCTCGAGGAGGTGCTGGGCTGCCTGGGCGATGCCGACGCGCAGACCTTGCGCGGCTTCATCACCATGCTGGTGCGGACGCACGTCGTGCATGCGCATCGCCGCTGGGAAGAGATGGGCCTGGTGGCGCAGACTCTGCGCGAGACCGGCGTCGATCCCCTGATGACCGAAGCCATCGAGCGCAGCCACCGCCGCACCGTCGACGCCCATATCGCGCCGGCCGACGGACAGGTGCCGAGCCTCGACGAGGCATTGGAGATTCTGTCGGAGAAGGTCGTCCGTGGCGTCTGATGTTTTCGCCACGTCGGTATTCGATCGCCTCGTCGCCCTGCTGACGGAAGCCAAGGCGACGTTCCGCGTCATCGAGCACGCGGCGGAGGGCAAATCTGCCGAGATCAGCGTCATCCGCGGCAACCGGCCCGACCAGGCCGCCAAGGCCATGGTGCTCGACGTGCGTGGTGGCGGCGGTGGCCGGCGCCATGTGCTGGCCATCCTGCCGGGCAGCCGCAAGCTCGACTTCACCGCGGTGGCGACCTTGTTCGAGGCGCGCAAGTGCGGCTTCGCCTCGCCGGAGACGGCGCAGGAGCTGACCGGCTGCGCGATGGGGGCGGTGCCGCCCTTTGCGCTCAACCCCGCCCTCACCATCGTGGTCGAAGAGGACCTGCTCGCCAACGAGACGCTCTTTTTCAATGCCGGCCGGCTCGACCGCTCGATGGAACTCGATACCCGCGATTGGCTCGCCGTCGCGCAGCCCCGCGTGGCGAAGATCGCCGCCAAGGCCTGACACCGTGGTCGAGTGGCGCTTTCGCAACGCGACGGAGGAGGACTTCGAACCGCTGCTGGCGATCCGCATCGACGTGATGCGCGAGCATCTGGAGCGCGTGTTCCGCTACAAGCCCTCGCGCGCGCGTCGCATTTTTCGCGAGCATTTCGCGGAGCCTGGCCTGCGCGCAATCACGATCGGCGATGAGCTCGTCGGCTGCGTGGGTTTCCGCAAGGGCGATGGTGAAATCAAGCTCGACTCGTTCTATCTCGACCGCCGCCTGCACGGTGGCGGGCTGGGCTCGAAGATCCTGAAGGTGCTGCTGGCCGAAGCCGATGCAGCGGGTCTTCCCGTTCGCCTGGAAGTCCTGACCGGCAGCAAGGCCGACCGCTTCTATCTCCGCCACGGCTTCGCGAAGCTCAAGGAAGACGAGATCGAGGGCCACTATGAAAGACCCCCTTCTTCATAGGAGCGATCAATCCCGCCGCAGCATGAACACCGCCTGTTCGCCGAACAGGTTGGCGAGCGGCGGCGGCATGCGGATCGGGCGGCTCTTGCTGTTGAGCACGATGGCGCGCTCGATGCGCACGCCCATGTCGCGGCAGAGGGCGCGGAAGTCGTCGATGCTGCAGAGATGGATGTTGGGCGTGTCGTACCATTTGTAGGGCAACGACGTGGTTTGCGGCATGCGGCCGCCGAACACCATCCTGAGCCGCACCTGCCAGTGCGCGAAGTTGGGGAACGACACGATCGCCCGCTTGCCGACCCGCAGCATCTGCAACAGCACCTCGCGCGGCTCTCGCGTGGCCTGCAGCGTCTGGCCGAGGATCACGTAGTCGAAGGCGGCGTCGGGATAGGCCCGCAGATCGGCATCGGCATCGCCCTGGATGACCGACAGGCCGTTGGCGACGCAGGCGTTCACGCCGGCCTGGCTGAGCTCCATGCCGCGCGCATCGACCCGCTTGAAGTTCACAAGATAGGCCAGCAGCGCGCCGTCGCCGCAGCCGATATCGAGCGCGCGGGTGTCGGGCGCCACCATGTCGGCGATGAGCTGAAGGTCGACGCGGATCGACGTCACGACAAGTCCTTGAGGCCACGCACGGCGGCCGCGCCCTTGAGGAAGCCGCTCAGCGTGCGGAACATCTCGGGCTCGTCGAGCAGGAAGGCGTCGTGGCCCTTGTCGCTCGCGACCTCGACGAACGACACGTTGGCCGCCGCCGCGTTCAGCGCATGGACGATCTCGCGGCTCTCGCGCGTCGGGAACAGCCAGTCGCTGGTGAAGGACATCAGGCAGAAGCGCGTCGCCGATTTGCGGAACGCGTTGGCCAGCACGCCGCCATGGGCGCCGGCGAGATCGAAATAGTCCATCGCCCGGGTGATGTAGAGATAGCTGTTGGCGTCGAAGCGATCGACGAAGGTCGAACCCTGATGGCGCAGATAGCTCTCGACCTGGAAATCGGCATCGAAGCCGAAGCCCAGCGCATTGCGGTCCTGCAGGGCGCGGCCGAACTTGCGCTGCAGCGCCTGCTCCGAAAGATAGGTGATGTGCGCGGTCATGCGCGCGACCGCGAGGCCACGCGCCGGCACCGTCTGGTGCAGGCGATAGTCGCCGCCCTTCCATTCGGGATCGGCCATGATCGCCTGGCGGCCGACCTCGTGGAACGCGATGTTCTGGGCCGAGTGGTGCGCGGCGCAGGCGATCGGCACGGCCGAGAAGACACGCTTGGGATAGGTCGCGGCCCATTCCAGCACCTGCATGCCGCCCATCGACCCGCCGATGACGCAGAAAAGATCGGGGATGCCGAGATGATCGAGCAGGGCTGCCTGGGCGCGCACCATGTCGCCAATGGTCACCACCGGGAAACGCAGGTTCCAGGGCTGGCCGGTCGAGGCCTCGCGCGCCAGCGGACCGGTCGTCCCCATGCAGTGGCCCAGCACATTCACGCAAATGATGAAGTAACGCGCCGGATCCAGGACCTTGCCCGGTCCGACCAGGCTGTCCCACCAACCTTCCTTGCCCGTCACCGGATGCCGCTCGGCGACGAACTGGTCGCAGGAGAGCGGGTGGCAGACCAGGACCGCATTGGTCTTGTCGGCGTTCAGCGTGCCGTAGGTCTGATAGGCGACGCGATAAGGGCCGAGATCGACGCCACAGTCGAGACGCAACGGCCGCCCGTCGCCCAGGACCGCGTGGCGGCATTGGGCGAGCGCCATTTGCTCGGCGTCGGTCAGATCCTGGAGCAACGTCCTCTCCAACGAAAAAAGCCCCCGACCTATGGCCGGGGGCTTTTTTCAAAGCTCTCCGACCTTTTAGCGAGGATTAACGTGGCCGCAAGCCGGTCGGCTCAAATTCCACGGACCACATTTATACGGACCTCGCCGCACGGGTGCAAGCAGCTTCAAGCTTGTTTGCCTTTACGCGATGTGGCTGAACGTAGTATCGCCGCTGCGCACAGGAATTACCGACCTTATGAACGCACCCACTCTCGACAATTTGCGGCAAGAAATCGACGCCATCGACGGCGAACTTCACGGCCTGATCGGCCGGCGTGCCGACGTGGTGAGCCGGATCGCGGGGACCAAGCCGGCCGGCGGGCTGGCGCTGCGGCCAGGCCGCGAGGCCCTGGTCATGCGCAAGCGCCTGGCGACCCACCAGGGTCCCTTCCCCGTGGCTGCCGTCTTTCGCATGTGGCGCGAGATGATGTGCGCGCTCACCCTGATGCAGACGCCGGGACTGAAGATCGCCATCTGCCGGCCGGCCGAGCAGCCCGGCTACTGGGACCTCGCGCGCGATCACTTCGGCTGCCAGATCCCCTTTGTCGCCCACGACACGCCGGCCCAGGTGCTGGCCGCGGTGCGTAGCGGCCCGACGACGCTGGGCATCGTGCCGGCCCCCATCGAATCCGATGTCGCCCCGTGGTGGCCGTTGCTCGCCGGCGGCGATGCGACCTTGCCGAACATCGTGGCCCGCCTGCCCTTCCTCGGCATGCCCAATGCTCGCGCGCGCGGCATCTCGGCCCTCGTGCTCGCCCGCATGGAGCCCGAGGAAAGCGGCGACGATCGCGCCCTCATCGCGCTGGAAACGCCGGCCGGGCTCAGCCGCGACCGCATTGCCGGCGGCCTGGTCAAGGTCGGGCTGCCGGGCTTCACATCGGTGCTGGACCAGGTTGTCGACGGTGTGCATCACTATCTCATCGAACTGCCGGGCGTGATCGTCGATGGCGACCTGCGACTGCGCGAACTCGGAGAGGCCTTGGGACTGAAGAGCGGCCGTGTCGCCGCGATCGGTGCCTATGCCGTTCCGTCCGATCTTCGGCTCTGAGGGCGTGCGGCCCTGACCACTTACAGGAGACTGCCATGACCGCGCTCACCCCGCGTCCGGGCATCATGAAGATCGCGCCTTACGTGCCGGGCAAGGACTCGGTCGAGGGCAAGGAGACCATCGCCAAGCTGTCGTCCAACGAGGGCGCGCTGGGGCCAAGCCCCAAGGCAATGGCGGCCTACGCCAAGGCGGCGGCCGAGCTGCACCGCTATCCCGACGGCAACGCCGAGAAGCTGCGCAAGGCAATCGGCCGCCACTATGGCCTCGACCCGGCGCGCATCGTCTGCGGCGCGGGCTCCGACGAACTGCTCAATCTGCTGGTCCGCGCCTACTGCGGCCCCGGCGACGAGCTGCTCCACAGCGAGTTCGGCTTCCTGATGTACGCCATCAATGCGCTGGGCGTCGGCGCCACGCCGGTTGCGGCCAAGGCCAAGGATTTCGGCAGCGACGTCGATGCCCTGCTGGCGGCGGTGACGCCCAAGACGCGCATCGTCTGCCTCGCCAACCCGAACAATCCGACCGGCACCTACACCACCAAGGACGAGGTGCGCCGCCTGCATGCCGGCCTGCCCAGGAACGTGCTGCTGGTGATCGATGCGGCCTATGCCGAGTATGTGAGCCGCAACGACTACGAATCGGGCGTCGAGCTGGTCGACCAGGCCGAGAACGTCGTGATGACCCGCACCTTCTCCAAGATCTACGGGCTGGGCGGCCTCAGGCTGGGCTGGATGTACGCCCCGGCCGGCATCGTCGATGTCATGAGCCGGCTGCGCCAACCGTTCAACGTCAACCTGCCGGCGCAGATCGCCGGCATCGCGGCGATGGAGGACATCGCCCACACCGACGCCAGCCGCACCAACAACGACATCTGGCTGCCCTGGCTCAGCACTGAGCTCGCCAAGCTTGGCCTGAAGCCGCTGCCCAGCGTCGGCAACTTCCTGCTGGTGGGCTTCGGCTCCAGGGAACGCGCGGCGGCCGCCAACGACTGGATGATGAACGACGGGCTGATCCCGCGCATGGTCGCGGGCTATGGCCTGCCCGAGCATTTGCGCATCACCATCGGCACCGAGAGCGAAGTGAAAGTGGTGCGCGATTCGCTCGCCAGGTTCGTGGCCGCCAAATGAGCAAACCAATGTTTGAGAAGATCGCGCTGATCGGCATCGGCCTGATCGGCGGCTCGATCGCGCTCGAGGCGCGCAAGCGCGGCCTCGCCAAGTCCATCGTTGCGGCCACGCGCAGCCCCGAGACGGCGGCGCTGGCCAACAAGCTCAAGCTCGCCGACCATTGCGGCACCGATCTGGCCGCGGCCTGTGAGGATGCCGATCTGGTGATCGTCTGCACGCCGGTCGGTGCCTGCGGCGAAGCTGCCCGCCTGATCGCGCCCAGCCTGAAGCCCGGCTGCATCGTCTCCGACGTCGGCTCGGTGAAGCAGGCGGTGATCGCCGCCATGCAGCCGCATCTTCCGGCAGGCGTGCATTTCGTGCCGGCCCATCCGGTGGCCGGCACCGAGAATTCCGGACCCGAGGCCGCCTTGCTCGATCTGTTCGAAGGCCGCTGGACCATCCTGACACCGCTGCCCGACAGCGATGCCGGGGCCGTGGCCAAGCTCGAAGCGTTCTGGAAGGCGCTGGGCAGCTCGATCGGAAACATCGATCCTGCCGATCACGACCGCATCCTCGCCATCACGTCCCATCTGCCGCATCTCATCGCCTACACCATCGTCGGCACAGCCGACGACCTGGCCGGACATCTCAACAGCGAGGTGTTGCGCTTCGCCGCCGGCGGCTTCCGCGACTTCACACGCATTGCCGCGTCCGATCCCACGATGTGGCGCGACGTGTTCCTGAACAACCGCGAGGCCGTGCTCGAAGTGCTCCAGCGCTTCCAGGAGGACCTCTTCTACCTGCAGCGCGCCATCCGCTGGGGCGAGGGCGACAAACTGTTCGACCTGTTCACGCGCACGCGCGAGATCCGCCGCGCGCTGATCCACCTCAACCAGGCGTGAGCACGGCGAAACCCTACTGGGTCTTTGCCTACGGCTCGCTGATGTGGAACCCGGGCTTCGCGGCGCCCGAGACGCAGGCTGCGCGTCTGCACGGCTGGCACCGCGCCTTCTGCATCTATTCAGAACATTATCGCGGCACGCCGCAAAAGCCCGGCCTGATCCTGGGCCTCCTGCCGGGCGGCGCCTGCCGCGGCCTGGCCCATCGCCTGCCGCGCGTTGGCTACGACGCCGTGCGCCGCTACCTGCGGACGCGCGAGATCGACAATGACGGCGTCTACAAGGAAGAGGTCCGGCCGATCCACCTGCACGACGGGCGCGTGGCCGAGGCGCTGGTCTATCTCGCCGACCGCCAGCACCGACAGTTCGCCGGCAAGCTGCCGGCCGCCAAGGCCTTGGCCCTTGTCCAAGGCGGCAAGGGCGTCACCGGCAGCAATGTCGACTATCTCCGCAACACGGTCGCTCATCTGAGCGACCTCGGGTTGCGCGATCGCGCGCTCGAAGAACTGGCCCGGCGCGTCGACGCCGGCCGTCGACGCTAGCGGCGGGGTGCGCCGGCGGTGAGGGCCGCGACCATGACGAAGCGCAGCTCGTCGCGCGCCCGCTCGACCGTGAGGCCCAGCCGCTCGCGCAGGACGACCCAGCTTTCCGGCGCGAGCGCCAGGGCAAGCGCATTCAACGCCCGCACGCGCTGCTCGGCGGGAAGGCCCGCCAGTTCGCGGTCGAACCAGCGCGCGAGGTTGGCCTGGTTGGCGGCATAGACCTGCGCGACCATGTCGGCGGCCGGCTGCGACCGGCGCTGCAAGGTCGCGACGAACGTCCACATCGGCAGCAGCCGCTCGTAGCGATGCGCGCCCCGGTCGACGACGAGCTGGACGCGCCCGTCCAGCGGCAGCGCCGCCCCCGGCCCAGGCATGTCGCCAAAATCGGCGGCGAGCACGCGCTCGAGAACGGCGACATAGAGCTCGGCCGTGTCGGCGAAATGCTGGAATACGGTGCGCGCCGAGACGCCCGCAATCTTGGCGATGTCGCGGACGATCGGCGCGACGTCGCCGGTCTCCGCAAGCGCCAGCGCCGAGGCGATGATGGCTTCGCGAGTCCGCGTGACACGACTGCCGTTCACGACCGGGTGCGACAGCACTTGCCGGTTCAGAACTTCGATGTCCATTTGAGCCCCCCTGCCTTGCCGCGGATGCGCCGCCGTTCTCCTTGGGCAAGGACCGGCGCCGCGCTTTGATGTATCAACGTCGTTGCAGGCCAGCGGATACCAACGCCCATGCGAAGACAACCCGCTGATTTGCAATAAATAATCGCCCGTGTAAGCCATTCGTAAGGTCCCGGTGTGCCGATGACAGACAAGAAATTCACTGCCGCCTCGCTCGCCGCCCAGGCGATGGGCTGGATCGATCCGGTGACCAGGGCCGTGGTGCCGCCGATCCACATGGCGAGCACCTACCTGCGCGACGAAGACAACGGCTACAGCTCCGGCAGAATCTACGCCCGCGCCGATAATCCGACGTTCGACCAGGCCGAGGCGACCTTGGCCGCCCTGGAAGGCGGGGCCAAGGCGCTGGTCTTCTCCTCGGGCATGAGTGCGGCGACCGCCTGCTTCCTGGCGCTCGCGCCTGGCGACCATGTAGTCGTGCCCAAGGTCATGTACTGGTCGCTGCGCAACTGGCTGGCCAACTTCGCGACGCACTGGGGCCTGAAAGTCGACTTCGTCGATGCCGACAGCACCGACGCCATCGCCGCCGCCGTCCGGCCGGGCGCCACCAAGCTGGTCTGGATCGAGACGCCGGCCAACCCGACCTGGAGCGTCACCGATATCGCGGCGGCGGCCGACATCGCCCATCGCGCCGGGGCGCTGCTGGGCGTCGATTCGACGGTGGCGACGCCGGTGCTGACGCGGCCGATCGAGTTCGGTGCCGACATCGTCATGCATTCGGCGACCAAGTACCTCAACGGTCATTCCGACATCATCGCCGGCGCCCTCATCGGCGCCCACGACGATGCCCATTGGGTCAAGCTGCGCGCCATCCGAGCCCAGCTCGGCACGATCCTCGGCCAGACCGAGGCGTGGTTGCTGATGCGCGGCATGCGCACGCTGTTCCCGCGCGTCGACTGGGCCTGCCGTTCGGCGCAATCGCTGGCCGAGCGCCTGGCCGCCCACCCGATGGTGAGCGAGGTGCTCTATCCCGGGTTGCCCTCGTTCGCCGGCCACGCGATCTCGCGGAAGCAGATGACCGGCGGCTTCGGCGGCATGCTGTCGGTGCGCATCAAGGGCGGCGAGCGCGCGGCAATCGCCACCGCCGCGCGCGTGGCGCTGTGGAAGCGCGCAACGTCGCTGGGCGGCGTCGAAAGCTTGATCGAACATCGCGCCAGCATCGAAGGTCCGGGTACGCCCTGCCCGCCCGACCTGCTCCGCCTGTCGGTCGGCGTCGAGGACAGCGGCGATCTGTTCGATGATCTCGACCAGGCGCTCCGGCGCGCCGACAACGCCTAAAAGTTTACGCGGGCGTTCCGAATACAGCCGGCAAGCCGGCCCCGATGCGCTCGTTCATCATCTCGATCGAGCCGTCGGTGTAGGCCGCGATCTTGGCGCCGGCCAGGTGGCGGGCCAGCGGATATTCGGCGCGCAAGCCATTGGCTCCCATCGCCTGGATGCAGTCGGCGATGCGGTTGACCGCCATGTCGGTGGCGAACTTCTTGGCGTAGGCGGCCGGCAGCACGGCGTCGGCGCCCTCGTCGATCAGGCGGGCGGCGCGATAGGTGAGAAGGCGCGCGGCTTCCAGATCGGTCGCGGCATCGACCAGCTTCCAGCGCACGCCCTGATGGTCGAGCACCGGCTGGCCGAAGGTCTTGCGCTGCTGCGTGTAGCGCACCGCGGTTTCGAGCGAGGCCTGCAGCATGCCGCAGCACATGGCCGCGACATAGGCGCGGGCGCCGTTGATGCCGGCCAGCGCCGCCTTGAAGGCCTTGCCCGGCTCATGCAGCACGGCCTCATCGGGCGCGAAATAGTCGATCAGGTGAAATCCGCCGACGCCGATGGCGTGGCCGCCATGCAACTCGAACGGCTTGTCGCGCTGAAAGCCCGGCCGGTCGGCTTCGATCGCAAAGCAGGCGATGCCGCGATAGCCCTGGCTCCTGTCGGTCTGGGCGTAAGCCACCGATAAGCCGGCCACCGCGGCGTTGGTGATCCAGGCCTTGGCGCCGTTCAGCTTCCAGCCACCCTCGACCCGCACCGCTGCCATTTCCAGGCCGCCGAAGTCGCTGCCGACACCGGGCTCGCTCAAACCCGCACAGCCGATCACCTCGCCCGCGATCATGCGCGGCAGCAGGCGCGCGACATGCGCCGGCTTGCCGTCGCGGGCAAAGCGGGCGCAGGCGTTGTGATGGTTGATCAGCGCGAAGGCGAAGGCGAAATCGTGCCGCGCGATCTCCTCGAAGGCGCGCAGCTTGCAGAAGAAGGAGAGACCCTGTCCGCCATGTTGCTTGGCGAGCTCGATGGTGTTGAGGCCGGCGGCACAGGCCGCCTTGATCGTCTCCAGCGGATAGCGGCGCTCCCATTCCCAGCGCGCGGCATTGGGGGCGACGTGCGCTTCGGCGAAGGCTTTGGCGCGCGCCACGACGGCGCGTTCCTCGACGGTCAGGACTTCATCCAGCATCGGCTTCAGATACACGATTGGACCTGCGGCGCAACCGCGGGCTAGAATGCCGGCAACGCGGGTGTAGCTCAGGGGTAGAGCGTCGGCTTCCCAAGCCGTAGGTCGCGGGTTCAAATCCCGTCGCCCGCTCCAAAATTCGCTCCAGGCAGGAAATGTCGACATGGATGCTGTGATTTCGGCGCCGGTCGCGGCCAAGGGCGACTTCGCGGCCGACGTGGCCGCCTTCTCCGCCTATTGGCACACCGTCCGGGAACAACTGGACAGGCAACCGACCGAAGCGCTCAAGCTGGCCGCGCGCGAGGCGCGATTCCTGTTCCTGCGCACGCATGCAAACACGCTCTACGACCGGCTGACGGACGGAAGGCGGAAGTTCGTGCGTCTCGAACGTCTGGTCTACGACGCCGCCGACATCGTCCCCGGCCTGGTGCCGACGCGCGCCGAGGTCGCCGCCGAATCGCAGCTGCGCCAGTCGGAGAAGGAAGGCGTCGAGATCGACCAGGGCATCCTGTGCAACCAGTTCCTGGCCGACCCGGCATGCGGCCTGCATCTCTGCCACACGATGCTGCTGCCGCGCGAAGAATCCGCCGACGCGCTCGCCAAGTTCCTGCGCGACGGAAGGCTCGATCTCGGCACCGCCAAGGTCGAGCGCCAGGGCAAGGCGGCGGTGCTGCTGCTGTCCAACCCGCGATTCCTCAACTCGGAGGATCTGTCGACCCAGTCGGCGACGGAAATCGGCGCCGACGTCTGCATCCTCGATCCGCAGAGCCAGGCCGCGGTGCTGCGCGGTGACTACGTGCCCGAGGGCAAATACGCCGGCCGGCGTGTCTTCAATGCCGGCATCAACCTCACGCATCTCTACTACGGCAAGATTCCCTTCCTGTGGTTCCTGATCCGCGACATGGGTTTCGTGAACAAGATGACCAGGGGCCTGGCGCGTCCCGACGTGGCACCGGACGAGGTCTCGGGCGATTCGATCGAGAAGCTCTGGATCTCGGCGGTCGACACCTTCGCCATCGGCGGCGGCTGCCAGATCCTGCTTGCCACTGATTTCAACATCGCCGCCCGCGATGCCTACATGACCTTGCCGGCGCGCAAGGAAGGCATCATCCCGGCGATGGCGAACCTCAGGCTGGCGCGTTTCCTCGGCGACCGCCTGGCGCGCCAGGCGATCATGTACGAGCGCCGCTTTGAGTGCGATTCAGAGGAAGGCCGGCTGATCTGCGACGAGGTCGTGGAACCCGACGCGGTCGACCGCACGATCGATCATGTCGTCGAACGGCTGACCGGCTCGGGCGTCGTGGGCTCGATCGGCAATCGCCGGGCGCTGCGCCTCGCCGTCGAGCCACTCGACAAGTTCCGCCGCTATGCCGCGCTTTACGCCCGTGAGCAGGCCTACTGCCACTTCAGCCCGGCGCTGATCGCCAACCTCGAGCACCACTGGAACGCCGCCAACCGGCGCGCGTAATCAGTGTTCGCGGGGGGCGTGCTTGCCCAGGATCCGCTGCAGGGTGCGGCGGTGCATGTTGAGACGGCGCGCCGTCTCCGAGACATTGCGGTCGCACTGCTCGAAGACGCGCTGGATATGCTCCCAACGCACACGATCCGCCGACATCGGATTGCTGGGCGGCGGCGGCAGCTTGCGGCCGTGCGCGGTCAGCGCCTGCTCGATAGCGTCGGCGTCGGCCGGCTTGGCGAGATAATCGACCGCGCCTTCCTTTACGGCGGCAACGGCAGTGGCGATGTTGCCGTAGCCGGTCAGCACCACGATGCGGATGTCGGGCCGTGCCTGGCGGAGCGGTCCCACCAGTTCCAGGCCGTTGCCATCGCCCAGGCGCAGGTCGAGGACGGCGAAGGCCGGCGGGCGCGCGGTCTGCGTCAGCGCCTCGGCGACCGAACCGACGGCCGTCACGATGAAGCCGCGCAGCTCGAGCGCACGCGCGATGCGGTTGCGGAACGCCGCATCGTCATCCGCGATCAGCAGCGTCCGATCCTTGTTAGACGTCGTGCCGGCAATCACGGGCGATATGGGCCGGCCGGCTCCTGCGTCCTGGCTCATGGCAACTCCTTCGGCATCGGCCGCTATGTAGCCTTGAAGACGGGGTTTGGCCAGCGCACGGAGACCACCGCGCCACCGTCCACGGCGGTGCGATTCCCGAAGGTCACCGTGGCGCCGGTGCGCTCCAGCAGTGTCTTGGCGATGAAGACACCGAGGCCCATGTGGCCTTCCTGGCCCTGCCGTGTCGAAATGAAAGGGGTGCCGAGTTCATCGAGCGTCGCTTCCGAAAACCCCGGTCCATCGTCGATCACCTCGACCTCGGACCATTCGCTCGTCCAGCGCGTGGCGATCCGGACCTCGTGCCGCGCGAAAGACACAGCGTTTTGCACGATATTGCCGATACCCTGCATGATTTCCGGGCTGCGCACCTGGATCGGCGCAGCCAGCACGCCCTCGCCGACCGGCCCGGACTCGTAGGCGATGTCGACAGTGCCGCGATTATAATTCTGCGCCGCCGCCTCGATCAGCGCCGGCAGGGGCACGAGCGTATAGGCATCGGAGACGTCGCCCGCCGGATCGACCGAGAGCCGCGCCAAAATCGAGCGGCAGCGCTCGGATTCAGCCAACAACAGTTCGACGTCCTCGCGCAATGGATCGTCGGGCTCGATCTCGCGCGACATCTCCTTGGCGACGACGGCGATGGTCGAGAGCGGCGAACCAAGCTCGTGAGCCGCGGCGGCGGCCAGGGCGCCAAGTGCCGAGAGCCGCTGCTCGCGGGCAAGGGCTGCCTGCGCAGCGGCCAGTGCATCTGCCATCTGCCGCGCCTCTTCGGCCAGCCGCCAGCCGTAGAGCGTGATCAGGAGCGTCGTGAGTGTGAGGCCCGCCCAGGCGCCCGCCTGATAGATCTCCGGCAATTCGAGTGGCGGCCCCCGCCATGGCAATGGCTGATGGAAGACACCCAGCACCGCGATGCTGACGATCGTGAGCAGCGACAGCGCGATGTTGCTGCGGAGCGACAGGATGGTGGCGCCGATGGCGACCGGCGCCAGCAGCAGCAGCGCGAAAGGATTGATCAGGCCGCCGGTGAGATAGAGCAGCACGGCAAGCTGCAGGATGTCGAAAGCGAGGAAGATCGTCGCCTCGCGATCGTCGATGCGTGCGGATGCCGGCCGGCCGAGGCTGACGGTGAGATTGAGCAGCGCCGAGAGTGCGATCGTCCCGCCGACCGCCAAGACCGGCAGACTGAACCCCAGGCCCCATTGCACGACTGCGGCGGTAAAGAGCTGTCCGGCGACGGCGGCCCAGCGGATCAGCACCAGGGCGCGCAGGCGAACCACGCCACGTGGCGGCAGGCCTGGAGAGATCGGCCCGGGACGGGTGGGCGACGAGGACAACTCGGCGCGCACCGTCATCGCGTCACTCCTCGATCATTAGGTGCTTGCGATGGATCGTGGTGAACAGCGGGATCTTGCGCTGCTTCTTGCGATCCGGCGGTTCCTTCACGAGGCGGCCGATCTCGCCCAGGATCAGCCCGGTGATGGTGGGCAACGGCAGTTCGCGCGCCTCGTCGAGGCGAACCCAGCGGATGTCACCCATCTCGCTCGAATGACGGATATCGCCGGTCGCATCCTCGGCACGCGCCATGAAGAAGCGGGCGTTAAAGCGGCGCGGCCGGCCGGGCGGCGTCACCGCGCGCGCGATCAGGTCGAGGCAGTCGAGCGCCGGGCCCATGCCCGCGTCGAGGAAGCCCTTCCAATGCTCGCCATAGTCCTTGTCGGGAGCGCCGCCCTTCAGCGGCTTGCCAAGCATCAGGCCGCTTTCCTCGAAAGTCTCGCGCACGGCGGCGACGGCCAGCGCGCGAGCGCGCAGCGCGGTCGCGGCCTTCTGCAGGCGGGCGTTCACATGGCGGTCGAGCTGCGTGGCGATCGGAACATGCGCATCGGCACGATCGACGCGGCCACCGGGGAACACGTAGCGGTTGGGCATGAAGGCGTGGGCGGCGGCGCGGCAGCCCATCAGAACTTCCGGCGTCTTGCCCTTCATGCGCACGAGAATCAGCGTCGCGGCATCGCGCGGCCGCATGTAGGGATAGGTCTTCTCGATCTTTTCGACCGGCCGTTCGTTGCCGGGTTTCAGATCGCCGTGGACGTAGCCTTTGTCGGTGCCGCGCACGACGGCGCCGGCGGGTATTGCTCGTTTGCTCATGCGAGCACGATAGACCAGCGGCCCTAGAACGACCAGTCGACGGGGGTATCGGGGCGAAACACGGTGATGGTCTTGGATAACCCGGGGACTTCGACCGTCTCGGGTGCCTCCAGGGTGGCGGCGCGGAGGGTGATGCGCTCCTCGTTGGCGGGCAGGCCGTAGAAGCGCGGCCCATTGAGCGACGCGAAGGCTTCGAGATTGTCGAGTTTGCCTTCCTCGGCGAAGACCTGGGCATAGACCTGCATTGCCACCGGGGCGTTGAAAATGCCGGCGCAGCCGCAGGCGCATTCCTTGGTGTCGGTGCTGTGCGGGGCGGTATCGGTGCCGAGAAAGAAGGCCGGATTGCCCGAGGTCGCGGCGCGTCGCAGAGCGAGACGATGCTCCTCACGCTTGGCGATCGGCAGGCAATAGAAGTGCGGGCGGATGCCGCCCTTGAAGATCGCATTGCGGTTGTAGCTCAAATGATGCGGCGTGATCGTGCCGCCCATCCGGTCCGGATGGGCCTCGACGAAAGCCACGCCCTCGCGGGTGGTGATGTGTTCGAGCACGATTTTCAGGCCGGGATGGCGCTTCAGCAGCGGGAACAAAACCTTGTCCAGAAACACCGCCTCGCGGTCGAAGAGGTCGACGTCGGGGTCGGTGACTTCGCCATGCACCAGCAGGGGCATGCCGGCTTTTTCCATCGCTTCGAGGCCTTTCGCGACGCGGTCCATCGAAGTCACGCCATGGGCGGAATTGGTGGTGGCGTGGGCGGGATAGAGTTTGGCGGCCACCCAGACACCCTCTTCCTTGCCCCGCGTGAGTTCAGCCGGATCGGCGCCGTCGGTCAGGTAGCAGGTCATCAGCGGCTCGAATTTCAGATCCGCAGGCACCGCAGCGCGAATGCGGTCGCGGTAGGCCACGGCTTCGGCGACCTTGGTCACGGGCGGGACCAGGTTGGGCATGATGATGGCGCGGGCGAACTGGCGGGCGGTGTGGACGGCGCAGGCGGCCAGCATGGGCCCATCGCGCAGATGGACGTGCCAGTCGTCAGGGCGGCGGATGGTAAGCGTGGAAGGCATGGGCATAAGGCGCTTTCTAGCTTGCTCGCAGGCAGACACCAATGTTGATTGCGGGCATGAACACGATGAACAAATTGAACGACGCCGTAGACTTCGCCAAATCCGCCGAGTCCCATTGGCCCAAAAGCATGTACATGCCGGACGGCCAGTTCGTGATGACCTACGATTCCGGCGAAAAAGCCCCCGACAACGAGGTGCTTGGCCCGGTGACACCGAGGGGCGGCCATGCCGGCATCGTCTACCAGGGCGACAAGAAACTCGCCGAATGGGGCGATGTCGACAACGCCGACATGACTTTCAGCGTCGCCAAGAGCTACCTCGCCCTGCTCGCCGGCCTGGCGCTGGGCGACGGCCTCATCAAAAGCCTCGACGACAAGGCCGGCGACTATGCGTTCGATGACGGCTTCAAGAGCGACCAGAACAAGGACATCACCTGGCGCCACCTGCTGACCCAGACCAGCGAATGGTCGGGCAGCGTGTTTGGCAAGGAAGACCGCATCGACCACAATCGCGTGGTCGGCGTCATGGTGGCCGACGCACCCAAGGGCACGCGCCGCGCGATGAAGAAGCCGGGCAGCTTCTACGAATACAACGACGTGCGCGTGAACCGGCTCAGCTACTCGCTGCTACAAGTCTTCAAGGAACCGCTGCCCCAGGTCCTGAAGCGCCGCATCATGGATCCGATCGGCGCTTCCAACGGCTGGAAGTGGGACGGCTACAAAACTTCTAGCGTCACGATCGACGGCATAGAAATGCTCTCCGTCCCCGGCGGCGGGCATTGGGGTGGCGGCATCGTGATCTCGGCGCGCGATCTCTCGCTGATGGGACGGTTGGTCGCCAACGCCGGCGTCTGGGAAGGCAAGCAGATCCTGCCCAAGGGCTGGACGGCGGAGCTGGTAAAACCCTGCGCGGTGGCCCCTTTCTATGGGCTGATGTGGTGGCTCAACACCGACAAGCGCCAGTTTGCGGCCGCCTCCGAGCGCAGCTACTTCGCGCTGGGCTGGGGCAGCCACATCGTCTGGGTCGATCCCGACAATGATCTCCTCACGGTGCTGCGCTGGATCGACCGCAAGAAGGCGCCCGAGTTTGTCGAACGCCTGCTGGATGCGATCAAATCATGAGCCTCGACTATTCGGCCGTGCCGAAAATGCCGGACGGAAGCACTGCCGCCGAACAGATTCGGACAATCGAACGCACGGCGTCCGAAGTTGCCCAGGTTCCGATGGGAAACGGCGGCAAGATGACGTGGCACGTCTGGGACGACGGCGCCAACAAGCCGATCCTGCTGCTGTTTCACGGCGGCTCGGGCTCGTGGATCCACTGGATCCGGAACGTAAAATCGCTCGCAAAGCACTTCGCCGTATACGCCGCCGATCTTCCCGGCCTGGGCGACAGCGACCCGCCCGACGACGTGCGCGATGTCTGGTCAGTCACCCATTGCGTCGAGCACGCGATGAAGGAGCTGCTGCCCCGGGACAAACCATTCGCCCTCACCGGCTTCTCCTTCGGCGGCATGGTGGGCGGCCACATCGCCACGCTCTTCCCGGAGCAACTGCGAAAGATCGCCTTCGTCGGCGCCGGCGGCCTGAAGGCCACGCGCAAGCCCGGCCCCAAGCTCCGCAAGCTCTTGGCCGACATGCCGCCCAAGATGCTGGCGGAAGAGGCGCGGAGAAACCTCGAAATCCTGATGTTCCACGACCCGGCCAAGATCGATGGCGTGGCCATCCACATGCAGATCCTGAACACCACGCGCGCCAAGACCCGGAGCCGGGAGATGGGCCAGGCTTTTAGGCTCAGCGAAGTCCTGCCGCATGTGAAGCAGCCGTTCACCGGCATCTGGGGCGAGTTCGATTCCACCACGTATCCTCACATTCAGGAGCGCATCGATCTTTTCCGGGCGCTAAAACCGGATTTCGAAATGAATGTCATAGAAGGCGCCGGCCACTGGGTTGCCTACGAGGCCGCCGAGGCCTTCAATAAGGTCCTGATCGACAAGCTCACCCCCTAGAGGGAGGCAAACCATGTCCAACCTGCTCTGCGTCGGCACTTCAGGCATGTCCGTCTGGTTCAGCCGCGACAATGGCGAGAGCTGGATCCGGCCCTATATCGAATCCGGCCTCTATCTCGAGGCGCGCGTCTGGGCGCTCTCGGCGCACCCGCAGCGCCCGGGCGAAGTTCTGGCCGGCACCGACTCCGGCCTCTACCGCTGGAACGAGACGGCGCAGAAGTGGACGCACTTGCCCTCGGTGCTCGACGACTACGACATCTGGTCGATGGCCCAGGCGCCGGACGATCCCGACACGATCGTGGTCGGCACCCAGCCCGCCAACATTTTCATCTCCACCGACGGCGGAAAATCCTTCGCCCCGACCAAGGGCTCCTTCGCCGACGCCTGCATCTTCGTCGGCAAACCCAGGGTCACGCAGATCCTGTTCGACCCGATCGACAAGGACACGCTGTGGGCCGGCGTCGAGATCGACGGCGTGCACCGCTCGACCGACCGCGGCCGCACCTGGAAGAAGGTGGGCCAGGGCATCAACTCCGAGGACATCCACGGCGTGGCCGTGGTGAAGAATGGCGGCAAGCTGGTCTATGCCACCACCAATCGCGGCCTGAACGTGAGCCGCGACAATGGCGAGACCTTCGCCTTCCAGGAACTCGACTCGCCCTGGCAATACACGCGCACGATCGTGCCGCGCGCCGACGGCGACAAGACGGTGTTCCTGACCAACGGCAACGGCCCGCCGGGCTCGACCGGCCGCTTGCTCCGGAGCCGCGACTACGGCGCGACGTTCGAGGACGCGAAGCTGCCCGGCACGCTCAACTCGACGCCGTGGACGGTGGCCACGCATCCCTCGGACCCGAAGCTGATCTTCGTCTGCTCGAACCTCGGCCAATCGTTCCGCTCGACCGACGGCGGCGAGAGCTGGACCAAGCTCGCGCGCGAGTTCGGCGAGGTGCGCAGCTCGATCTGGCAGGCGCTGTGAGGGCGACTTTCCGGACACGAGTTGTCCAGAATGTGTCTGTCTGAAAATTCGCAAATCGCCGCCGCACTTGAACCGAACGATTCTTTTCAACGCAGCCCCGAATCGCGGACCTGTCTGAAAAATCATCCGGCCGGGTTTCTTCGATTCGAACTTGCTCGAAATAGCCCTAGGTATTACTTTTCCCTACCAATGGCTACCAAACGCTCTCCCGCCGCCCCTGCCACGCCGGTTTCCCTGAAACTCGACAGCGAGGAACGGGCGCGTCTCGCCTCCCTGGCCACGCTGCGCAAGCGTTCGTCGCACTACCTCATGCGCGAGGCCGTGCGCGAATACCTGACTCGCGAGGAGGCCCGGCAATCGTTCCGTGACGAGGCCTCGATGGCCTGGCGCGACTACGAGGAGACCGGTCGCCACGCGACGCAGGCCGAACTTGACGGCTGGATCGATTCGCTCGGCACGCGCCGGCCGAAGCCCGCGCCGAAAAGGCCACTGAAATAGCCCGGGTAGTCTATTCGCCGAACGCGATCGCCAATCTCGAAGGCCTGAATCGCTTCCTCGCCGAGAAAAACCCCGAAGCCGCGACACGAGCACTCCGGACGATCCGCGACCGGATGCGGACGCTGTCGAGGTTTCCGAGGCTGGGGCCGGTCGATCCTGAACAACCGGACTACCGGCAGCTCTTCATCCCGTTCGGTGCATCGGGCTATGTCGCGCGCTATCGCGTCGAAGGCCGGCTCGTCGTCGTCCTGGCGATCCGCCACATGCGGGAGGCCGGGTACGACGTCGAACGTTGAGGTTCGCCGCACGGGGCCGTCACGCCTCGCAGGGGAACGGCGTTGGCTTCCAATATTTCCCGAGCTTCAGCCTTTGCACCTTGAGCGCCTCCCATTCGTGCAACAGCGGAATTATGGCGCCGCGATCTTTCTTCAGCAGGCGACTCAGGTAGACGAGACGCATGTCGCTGGTGTCATGGGACCTCAGGTACTCGTCGGGGGCATCGATGAGATTTTCACGATAGAAGCGCATGGCCCAAAGGAAGCTCTTGTCCAAATATTTCTCCGCCCACTCCGCCGCACCATCGAAATCGCCGCGAGTGCATGCGCTCAGCACGTAGCCCATGAACCAGGCCGTGGATCCCTCGGGCGGCATATAGCGAACCCAACGTTCATATTCCTCGGGTGTCTCGATATGCTCGACCGGTGGCAACGCATGTCGTTCCACCAGATCCGAAATATCGACCGATGCCCGCTCCGGATCCTCGGTCCACGATGCTTCGAATTGATGCTTATATGCCTGCTCAAGGGAGCCGTACGCATGGTTGTAGTACGGCGCCCATCCACCGGTGAACAACTGATCGATGAAACTCACGACAGTGAAGTATTGTCCGTAGGAGCCGCTGACGAAGATCGCGCCGCGCAGGTAATGAGCAAGCGGGGTGAAGAATACCATGCGTTCGGCGTAGGCCAGGTCCGGCCGCCGCTTCACCAGCGGCTGGAGCAGTTTCTTCAGCTCACGTCCTTTCGGCATTTATTTCCTCCCAGTGTCCCGAATCTACGTCGAGACGCGGATGTGAGATACTTATTATTAGTTGTATTTCCCTTACTCCATACTTCTATGGGACGTACACGGGCAGAACGTACACGGTCCTGACGCCGAAGTGCTTCGCCACTTCTCTCAGATACCGCTCCCGCACATGATTCGGGAACGTCGCGCTGCCGGTCTTGAAGTCGTAGACACAGACGGCGTCGTCACCAATCTTTTCGACGACGTCGATCTTGGAGGAGCCGCTCTTCAGGTAGCGGGGCTTGCCGGTGTCCGGGAATATCTCTTCGACACGCAGCTCCTGCATGCCGCCGGCCCGCAGCAAGGCCTCGATCCTGGCTGTCTTCATCTCTCTTTCGGCTTCGGTGTGAATCCACTGGCCGCGTCCCGGACCTTTGGGAAGCCCCAAGGCATCGGCCTTTTCACCTGCTCTCAGTCCAACCTCCTGCACCTTGGCGTAGTTCGGACAGAGCCTTGCCGCGTCCTCGTCGGGAATCTCGGCATGGCTGATCGTCTCGCCTCCATCGACAGAAGAGGTGATCGCCGCGATAGCTTCCTCGCGCGGCGGGTCGATGAAACCAACGATGCCAAGGAACGCCAATCCGCTTTCGACATCCCTAAAGGATAGGCGCTCCATGCCCGCACCGGCCTTTATGGCGGCAAAGCCCAACATTCTTTCGCCGCTGCCACCCGCCGCAGCGATCCGCATTTGCCAATAGGCCGCAACTGTCTCAGCCGAGCCCCTTGCCGCTTGGGATTTACACATGTCGAGTACGCGTTCGGGCGCGCCTTTTACAAAAACCCAAATGTCGCCGCCAGGAGCGCGATTCAGCGTTGCCATGAAACGGTGCTGCGCATCGAAGGGAATTTCATCGAGCCTCGCCCAGGCACTCCGCTCGCTTTCGGGATGCAGGCCGGATTTCATCGCAAGCGTCACCAGTGCTCCTTCCATTGGATCGCCATGCACGCTCCAGCGGCCCTCGCTTTCCACCAGTTGAGCGTCGTTGCACAGGAGGGCGGCTCGCACCAAGTCCGCACGCACGGAGTCCAGACCCGGCGCGGCATCACCGGCCAACCCATCGATCGTGCCGACCGGGACGTATCCTGCGCCTTCGACGAGGTATTCCTTTTCCGCAGTAACGATGCGGCGGGCAGTCATTTCGTTCTTGGTTAACGTTCCGGTCTTATCAGAGCAGATGACCGACGTGGCTCCCAGCGTCTCGACCGCCGGCAGCCTGCGCACCACCGCGTTTCGGCGCGCCATGCGCTGGACGCCAATGGCCAGCGTGATGGAAATAATCGCCGGCAGGCCTTCGGGCACCACTCCGACGGCGAGCGCCACCACCACCATGAGCGCCTCGGGCCACGCATAGTCCCGCACCAGAATGGCAAAGGCAAAGATCAGGGCAGCCATACCGATCGCGAACCAGGTAATCAGTTTTCCGAAATGATCGATCTGCCTGAGCAGCGGCGTCGTCTGCGTCTGAACCTGTCCGATGAGCGTCGAGATACGGCCGATCTCAGTATCAGCTCCGGTCGCCACCGCGATGCCCGTCGCTTGGCCGGTTGCGATCAGTGTGCCCGAATAGAGCATGGAAAAGCGGTCTCCGAGAAACGCTTCGACGGCGACCGCTTTCTCCGCCTTTCCCGCCGGAAGAGATTCGCCGGTCAGTAAGGCTTCGTCCGCAAGTAGATTGCGCGCGCGTGTCAGCCTTAGGTCCGCAGGGGTCTTGTCACCCGCTTCGACAACGACGATGTCGCCGGTTACGATCTCGCGCGCATCGATGCTATGGCGCTTGCCCTCGCGTAGAACCGTCGCATGGGGCGCGATCATGTCGCGGATCGCGTAGAGCGCTTTCTCGGCCTTGCCTTCCTGCACAAAGCCGACCGCCGCGTTGACAAGAACGACCGCGACGATGACAGCCGCATCGATGGCATGGCCAAGGAAACCGGCGGCGGCGGCGGCGGCCAATAGGAAATAGATCAGCACGCTGTTGAACTGCGCCAGAAATCGCAATACCGGATGAGTTCGAGGCGGCGCTGGCAATTGGTTCGGGCCGTTCAACGCGAGGCGGCGCGCGGCCTCCGCAGATTTCAGTCCATCTTCGTTGGTGTCTAGTTCGGTCAGAACTTCGGCGAACGGAAGTGCGTGCCAGAGGTAGACGCCCTCGGTGCGCACTTCACGCGTTGGTACCCGGATGCGAGACCCTTCGTTCATCAACCGCAATCCTCAAATCGCGATTGCCACCTTGAGCACGCCATCGCGCTGATGGGAGAACAGCTCGTAGGCCGCCTCTATCTCGTCGAGCTTGAAGCGGTGCGTAACCATGGGCCTGAGGTCAACGCGGCCCGACGCGACAACATCCATCAGGCGGCGCATGCGATCCTTACCGCCGGGACACAGCGTGGTGACGATCCTGGTGTCGCCCAGGCCGGCGGCAAAAGCATCGAGCGGGATGCGCAAGTCGGACGAATATACGCCGAGGCTCGACAGCGTGCCGCCCGGTCGCAAGACACGAAGCGCACCTTCGAAGGTCGCCTGCGTGCCCAGCGCCTCGATGGCAACATCGACACCGCGACCATCGGTCAATGCCATGATTGCCTCGACAGGATCGCCCTGCTGGAAGTCGACGGTGTGGTCGATGCCAAGTGCGCGGGCCATGGCGAAGCGTTCGGGTATGGCATCGACGCCAATTATCGTGCTGGCGCCCATCAGCCGGGCGCCTGCCGCGGCACACAAGCCGATGGGCCCCAGCGCAAAGACCGCCACGGTGTCGCCGATGCGCACGCCACCGCTTTCGGCGCCAGAGAAGCCGGTCGACATGATATCCGGGCACATCAATACCTGCTCGTCGCTCAAGCCGGCGGGCACCGGGGAGAGATTCGCCATGGCGTCGGGCACCAGCACGAACTCGGCCTGGCATCCGTCAATCGTGTTGCCAAATTTCCAACCGCCCATCGCTTTGAAGCCGTGACGCGTTCCCGCTCCGTCTTGTGAGGGCTGGCCGCACAGGCAAGCGTAGCTATGGCCGCTGGGCGTGATGGCGCCGGCGATGACTCGCTGGCCCTCTTCGTATCCCGATACTGCGAACCCAAGCTTTTCGATGATGCCGACGGGCTCATGCCCTATGGTCAGTCCTTTGCGGACTGGATATTCCCCTTTGAGGATGTGAACATCCGTACCGCAGATCGTGGTGGTGGTAACGCGAATCAGGGCGTCCAGAGGGCCCACATCGGGCACGGGTTTTGACTCGAGCACAATGCGACCGGGCTCAGCGAAGATCGCAGCTTTCATTTGGGGCAAGGGCTTGACCTGAAATGCCGAAGGGGCAACGGGCGACCAACGATAATCCACGAGCGAAAGGGCGCCTTGGGTAGACGCAGGTCGCGACCGATAGTTCCCCTTTGCCGCATATTATGCTTCGGAGAGAGTATTCCGCACTTCCGGGCGCTGTAGCCTTGGGGGCTCTCCGAGACGGAGAAAGCGATCATCCGCGCGCGGCCAAGCAATCGGTGCCCTATGCGACCAACGCAACGTCCGCAAAAACGTCGCGTTGATCGACCGTCGCCTTGAACGCGTGACTGCCTTGAACGCGTGACTTATGATGATCGACACTCTGCAAGGGCGCCCACAATGGAGCGGTAGCCATGTGGTTTAGGCTGCCCATCCTGGCGCTTCTGTCCGGCGCCGGCCTCGCTTGGGGCTGCGCTGGCGCCGTGCACCCGATGCCCCCGCTCACCGCCACCCAACTGAACCTCGCACAGGATGAAGTGCAGTCCCACGCGAGCGAAGGCACGCCCTTTCGGAACCAAGTGACCGACGAGGATGCGACGGCCGTCCTGCGCAGCGCGATCGAGCGCGTCGCCCCCGCCGCCACCCAGACCTGCCGTGAAATGGCGATCGGCGAATGCCGCTGGACGATCACCGCCTCCAGCGACCGTTCCCTGAACACCGCGATCGGCCCCAACGGATTGATCGTGATCAACCGGGGCATCATGGAATATGCCGTGAACGAAGAAGAGGTGGCGGTCGTGGTGGCGCGCGGGTTCGGGCATCACGCTGCAAATCACTATGCCAGCCGCCGGCGGACCCAGATGGCCGGGTCGCTGCTGGGAACCATCGTCATGACGGCCGTCAGCGTCGTCGTTCCACCGCTCGGCATGGTGACCGGCCTGATCCAGACGGCCGTGGAATCCGGCGTGAACCTGGCAGGCGGCGCGGCCGTGGCCTCCTACACGAAGGACCAGGAGCGGGAGGCGCTCTGGCTGGCGGCGCTCATCCTCTACCGGGCCGGGGTCGATCTCGACAAGGCACGCGGCATTCTCGTGACGATGGCGCGGGTGCAGGGCGACAAGGAATCCGGGATGATGAACACGCAGCTCTCAGGCCCGGAGAGGCTGGCGGCGTGGGACGAAGCGGTCCGCCAGATTCGGGCGTCGAACGGCCAGTTGCCGCCGCGCACCTGATACCTCGCAACTGACACCGCCGCTGTTCGCGATGGGCCGGCCTTCTGCTAGGCTCACACCATGCAAGGCAGTGACAAGGGCGCCGCGACGGAGTCACCCAAGCGGCCCGGCCGCATCGACGGTCGCCGCCAGCGAAGCCTGCGGACCAGACAGACCATCATCGAGGCATACCTCGGCCTGTTGCGCGAAAATCCCCAGGTGCCGACGGGGGCGCAGATCGCGGAGCGTGCCGGCTGCTCCATACGGTCCGTATTCGAACGTTTCGTCGACCTGGACAAGCTCGGCCTCGCCGCCATCGACCATGTCATCGGCCTCGGCCTGTCGACGCCCGTGGGCGACAGGGCGGAGGGCGATCGGCAATCGCGGCTGAAGTTCCAGGTCGAGACGCGGGCGCGCATCTGCGAACACTGGCTGCCGATGTGGCGTGTCCTGGTGCGCCATCAGGACGAAGGCGACGAGGTGAAGGCCCGCATCCAGATCGTGCGGGAAGCCATTCGGGCGCGGCTGAAGGTGATGTATCGGCCGGAGCTTTCGACCCTGTCGGAGACCGAGCGCGCGCACATGTTGATCGCCCTCGAAGCCCTGACCGACTTCGAGGCCTGGGGTCAGATGCGCGGGCGCCACGGGTTGTCGGTCGAAGCCGCCTGCGACGTGTGGATCCGCACGATCGACCGGCTCCTGCCGCCGACGCCCGCGACCTCCTAGTGCAACGCTGCCGCGCGCGTTCGGCGAGGTACGCAGCACGATCTGGCAACCGATCGGCTGAGAGGGCGACGAAGAATTCACCTCACCCTGAGGAGGCGCGAAGCGCCGTCTCGAAGGGTGGGATCAGTCATGGTGTTGCCCATCCTTCGAGACGCGCCGCTTCGCGGCGCTCCTCAGGATGAGGTTAAGTGTGAGGAGGACAGCATGACCCAAGACAGCACGACACATGCCATCAGCCACCGGCGTTACGTCAGCTATATCGACAAGAGCCGCGACTATTACGCGGCTCACGGTTACGAACGGCCGTACCAGTGGCCACGCTACGACGACGTGCCTTTCACGCGGCTGGCAAAGCCGCTATCGCAATGCCGTATCGGCGTGGTCACCACGGCCGATCAGGCGGCCAGCCCGGCGCCGCGCGCCACAAAACTGTTCGCCGCGCCCAGCAGCGCGAGCCGCGGGCTCTTTACCGAGAAGTCGTGGGACCGCGAAGCCACCCACACCGACGACCCGGAAACCTACCTGCCGCTGGCGCGTCTGGCCGAGCATGTCGCGGCCGGCCACGTGGGGTCGCTCAACCCGCGCTTCTACGGGGTGCCCACCGATTACAGCCAGCGGCTGACGGTGGAGCAGGACGCGCCGCAGATCGAACGCTGGATGCGTGAAGACGACGTCGATATCGCCCTTCTCGTCCCCCTTTGACCGGTCTGCCACCAGACCGTGAGTCTGGCCGCACGACATCTCGAAGCCGCCGGCATTCCGACGGTGATCGTGGGCTCTGCGCGCGACATCGTCGAGGAGTGCGGCGTGCCGCGCTTCCTGTTCGTCGATTTCCCGCTGGGCAATCCCTGCGGCAAGCCGTGGGACGCCCGCATGCAATACAACATCGTGGGCGGCGCGCTGGAGCTTCTCGCCCGGGCGTGGCAACCACGCACGACCGTGCAGCGACCCGAGACCTGGGCCGAGGGTGCGGCCGACGAACGCTGGCGGGAACGTTATATGTGGGTGGGTGACGACAACCGCGCGGCGCTGGCGGCGGCTGGTGCGGCAAGGCGACGGGCACAAGCTGCAAAGGGTAAAGCATCGTGAAAACCGAAGTCTCTGAAATTGCATCAGGCATCTACCGGCTCTCGACCTTCGTGAAGGCGGTCGGGCCGACC